>CADEGS010000189.1 GCA_902826945.1 uncultured bacterium
TGCACAAGATCGACCCCGAGGTGCGCCAGACGTGCGAGGACCTGATCTTCGACCGCCGGCGCGAGGGCTACGACCCGCTGCAGCGCCTGATGCAGCTCTTCGACGGCGTCGGCGTGCAGGCCAAGCAGGCGCGCGCCGTGCCCGCGGACGTGCTCGAGCGCCTGCGCTGGCGCATCGTCGAGGGCGAGAAGGAGGGCCTGGAGGCCGACCTCGACCTGGCCATGGCCGCCAAGGCGCCGCTCGCGATCGTGAACGAGGACCTGCTGGCCGGCATGGCGACCGTCGGCGACCTGTTCGGGCGCGGCGAGATGCAGCTCCCCTTCGTGCTGCAGTCGGCCGAGACGATGAAGCGCGCCGTGGCGCACCTCGAACCGCACATGGAGCGCGTCGACGGCGACTCGCGCGGCAAGATCGTCCTGGCCACCGTGCGCGGCGACGTGCACGACATCGGCAAGAACCTGGTCGACATCATCCTCACGAACAACGGCTACACGGTCTACAACCTCGGCATCAAGCAGCCCATCGAGCACATCCTCGACGTCGCCAAGGAGCACCGCCCGGACGTGATCGGCATGAGCGGCCTGCTCGTGAAGAGCACGGTCATCATGCGCGAGAACCTCGAGGAGATGAACCGCCGCGGGATCCGCGTGCCGGTCGTGCTGGGCGGCGCGGCGCTCACGCGCACCTACGTCGAGTCCGACTGCCGCAAGACCTACGACGGCGCCGTGTACTACGCGCAGGACGCCTTCGAGGGCCTGGAGGTGATGGAGCGCGTGATGCGCGGCGAGCCGCGCCCCGAGGCGCTGGAGCGGCGCGCGGGAGCCGCGAGCGCCGGCGAGCGCGCGCGCGCGGCCGCCGGGCGCGAGGCCGCCCCCGAGCCGCTGGCCGTCGGGGCGGTCGCGCGCGCCGCCGCCGCCCTCGACGGCGGCCCCGGCCGCGCGGGCCGGCCCGCGCCCGAGGTCGGCGAGCCGCGCTTCGCCGGCCCCGACCTGCCGCGCGACATCGACTACCCGCGCCCGCCCTTCCTCGGCCCGCGCGTCGTCGAGGGCATCGACCTGCGCAGCCTCCTGCCGTTCGTGAACGAGCACACGCTGTTCCAGTTCCAGTGGGGCTACCGGCGCAAGAACCGGCCGATGGCCGAGCACAAGGCCTTCGTCGAGGAGCACGTGCGGCCGCTCTACCTGGCGCTGGCCAGGCGCTGCGCGCAGGAGAAGATCCTCGAGCCGCGCGCCGCGTACGGCTTCTGGCGCTGCGTGCCCGAGGGCGACGCGCTCGTCCTCCTGCACCCCGAGGACGAGGCGCGCGAGGTCGCGCGCTTCCGCTTCCCGCGCCAGCGCGGCAAGAAGGGCCTGTGCATCGCCGACTTCTTCCACGCGCAGGACGGGCGCCCCGACGTGGTCGCGCTGCAGGTCGTGACGATCGGCCAGCGCGCCTCCGACGTGGCGCGCGAGTGGTTCGCGGCCGACCGCTACCAGGACTACCTGCACCTGCACGGCTTCTCGGTCGAGGCGGCCGAGGCGCTGGCCGAGTACGTCCACAAGCAGATCCGCGCCGAGCTCGGCATCGCGGGCGAGGACGCGCGCGACACGCGCAAGCTCTTCAAGCAGGGCTACCGCGGCTCGCGCTTCTCCTTCGGCTACCCGGCCTGCCCGAACCTGGAGGACCAGGCCGTGCTGCTCGACCTCCTGGGCGCCGAGCGCGTCGGCGTGCGCATGAGCGACGAGCTGCAGCTCTGGCCCGAGCAGTCGACCTCGGCGCTCGTGTGCCACCACCCCGAGGCCAAGTACTTCACGATCTGATGCAGCGCGTGCTCGAGCCCGAGGTGATGGACACCGAGGAGGACGCCCTCGAGTACGAGGCGATGGACCACGCGGCGGCCAACGCGGCCTTCGTCGAGCGGCTGCTCTCGCTGGGGGCGAAGGGGCACATGCTCGACATCGGCACCGGCCCGGGCGCCATCCCGCTGCTCGTGGTCGAGCGCGACCCGCTGGCGCGCGTGACCGGCGTGGACCTGTCGCACCACATGCTGGCGCGCGCCGAGGTCGCGCGCCGGGCCTCTCCGCACGCCGCGCGCCTGGCCTTCCGCCCGGCCGACGCCAAGGGCCTCGACGTCCCCGACGGGAGCTTCGACGCGGTCTTCTCGAACACGATCCTGCACCACATCCCCGACCCCGCCCCGTTCCTGCGCGAGGCGGCGCGCGCGCTCGCGCCCGGCGGCGTGCTCCTGGTGCGCGACCTCTACCGCCCGCCGAGCCCCGAGCGCGTGGCCGCGCTCGTGGCGCAGCACGCCGCCGGCGCGTCGCCGCAGCAGGCCGAGCTCTTCCGGGCCAGCCTGTGCGCCGCGCTGACGCCCGACGAGCTGCGCGCCGTCGCCGACGCCGCGGGCCTCGCCCACGCCGCGCTCACGATCGACAGCGACCGCCACATGTCGCTGCAGGTGCCCGCCGCGCGCTGACGGAGAGCCGCGGCCGGGGTTCGCGCCGCGGGTCCCCGCGCGGCACACTGGTCGCGATGACCGCCCCCGCCGGCGAGCTGGCCCTGGTCCTGAGCGGCGGCGGCGCGCGCGCCGCGTACCAGGCCGGCGTGCTGCGCGGGCTCGGCCGACGCTTCCCCGACCTGCCCGTCCAGATCCTGACCGGCGCGTCGGCCGGGGCGATCAACATCGCCTACCTGGCCTCGCAGCCCGGCCCGCTCGGCGAGCGCGCCGAGCGCCTGGCGCGCGTGTGGAGCGCGCTCGAGACCGAGGACGTGATGGACGTCGGCTCGCTGCGCCTGCTGCGGCGCGTCACGGCCTGGGGCGTGCGGCTGGTCTCCGGCGGGCACGTGAGCTGGCGCGGCCGCGCGGGCATGGTCGATCTGCACCCGCTGCGCGCGAGCCTCGAGCGCCTGCTCGGCGCCACGCCCGAGGGCATGCTGGCCGGCATCCGGGAGAACCTCGCGCAGGGCGCGCTCTCCGCCGTCGCGATCACGACCGCCAGCTACGGCACGGGCCAGTCGATCACCTGGGTGCAAGGGCGCGAGATCGAGAACTGGGAGCGCGCCCACCGCCGCGGCGTGCGCTGCGAGCTGTCGATCGACCACGTGCTGGCCTCGTCGGCGCTGCCGCTGCTCTTCTCGGCCGTGCGCATCGGCGACGACTTCTACGGCGACGGCGGCATGCGCATGACGGCGCCGCTCTCGCCGGCGATCCACCTGGGCGCGAGCCGCATCCTGGCCATCTCGACGCGCTACGCGCCGGAGCACACGCCCTTCCCCAGCACCGTGCGCCGCCAGCGCGCGCTGCCCTACCCGCCGCCGGCGCAGATCGCGGGCGTGCTGCTCGGGACGCTCTTCCTCGACCAGTTCGCCGGCGACGCGCTGCAGCTCGAGCGCCTGAACCGCCTGGTGCGGCCGCTGCCGCCGGCGGCGCGCGGCGCGCTGCGCCCGATCGACGTGCTCGTCATCCGTCCGTCCGAGGACCTGGGCCGCCTGGCGCGCGCGTACGAGGCACGCCTGCCGCGCGCCTTCCGCTGGCTCGAGCGGGGGCTCGGCACGAGGAAGGACGAGAAGAGCCACGTCCTGCTCAGCATGATCATGTTCCAGTCCGACTACGCGCGGCGCCTCATCGAGGTCGGCGAGCGCGACGCGGAGCTGCACCTCGACCGCGCCGCCGAGCTCTTCGGCCTGCGGCCGCGCGACTGACGCGCGCCCGCGCTCAGCTCTTCTCGGGCCCTTCGGCGACGGTGCCGACCATCGCCAGGGCCTCGTCGAGCAGCGTCCTCACGACGCTCACGGTCTGCAGCTGGGCGTCGGCGTCCACCATCTGGCGCAGGTCGCTGAGCTCCGCCAGCGCGCCGCCCTGGTCGCCGGTGCGGAAGAGCGCCATCGAGAGCAGCGCGCGCCGCGCCGCCTCCTGCGCCGACGAGAACACGAAGTCCGAGCGCTCGCCGCCGGCGCGGTTCGTCTCGCCCGCCAGACGCAGCGTGGAGACGGCCTCGCCGAAGCGCCCGGTGCGGTACTGCGCCGCGCCCAGCGTGCACTGCAGGTGCGCGTTGCGCGGGTCCAGCTCGCAGGCGGCGCGCGCCCGCCGCAGCGCGCTCTCGTACTCCTCGGGGGGCAGCGAGGCCGTGGCCACGACACGGCGCGAGCGCGCGTCGAGCCGCCACGGGTCGTCGCCGTGCATGCGCGCCAGGCGCTCGGCGGCGACGCGGTCGGCGCCGGTGAGGCCGGCCTCGGACTGCAGGCGCAGGAGCACGTCGCTGAGGTAGAAGTGGCGGCCGAAGAGCTCCTCGACGACGCTCGCCAGCTCCTGCTGGCGCGCGCGCGCCGCGCTCCAGCGGGCGGTGCGCTCCGAGATGCCCGACGTCTCCCAGAAGCGCACGGCGCGCATCGTCGCCGAGAGCAGCCGCGTGCCGTCGGGCGTGAAGGCGATGCCCTTCACCCCCGGGTCGTCGATCACGAGCAACGGCTCGCCGGAAAGCGCGTCCCAGACGCGGATGGTCCCGTCCTGGCTGGCGGTGGCAAAACGCGTGCCGTCGGGCAGCAGGGCGACCTCGTCGATGCCGCTGTCGTGGCCGCGCGCGGTGAACAGGCTCTCGCCGGTCTCGACGCTCCAGGCGCGCACGGTCGCGTCGGAGCCGCCGGCGAAGAGCCGCTTGCCGTCCGCGCTGAAGCACAGCGCGCCGACCGAGCGCGTGTGCCCGGCCAGGGTGCGCACGGGCTCCTGCGAGCCGCGCCGCCACAGGATCACGCTCTGGTCGTCCGCGCACGAGGCCAGGCGCTGGCCGTCGGGGTGGACGGCCAGGTCGTAGACGTAGCCCTTGCGCTTGTCGTGGCCGGGCAGCGTCTCGAGCAGCTCGCCCGTGCGCGTGTCCCAGACGCGCAGCAGCCGGTCGCCCGAGCCGGTCACGCACCAGGTGCCGTCGGGGGCCAGGGCGGCCGCGCCGACCCACTTCTCGTGCCCCTCCAGCACGTGCAGCGTGCGCCCGCTCTCGACGTCCCACAGGCGCGCGGTCTTGTCCAGCGAGCCCGAGAGCAGGAGCCGCCCGTCGGCGGAGAAACCCAGCGCGGTGACGGTCGAGGCATGCCCGCGCAGGACGTCGTGCAGGAGGCCGTCCTCGCCGTTCCAGATCGAGATCGTCCCGTCGTCGTCGCCGACCGCGAGCAGCACGCCGTCGGGGTGCAGCGCCACCGAGGCGTGCGGCGTCACGATGGCGGAGGGGTCGGCGCGCCCGAAGACCGAGTCGAGCGCGCTCTGGCCGTCCACCAGCGTGCTCGAGCACGACTCCCCGCTCGCGTTCCAGACCTTGACGAACTGGTCGCCGCTGGCCGTGACGATCAGCGTGCCGTCCGCGTTGTAGCGCACGTCGTGCACGACGTCCTCGTGCCCGCGCAGGACGCGCGACGAGCGCGTCGCGACGTCCCAGATGCGCACGGTGCGGTCGGCCGAGCCGCTGACGACGTGCTGGCCGTCGGGATGGAAGTCCACGCAGGTCACCGCGGCCTCGTGCCCGAGGAAGCTCTTCTCGAAGGTGCCCGAGCCCGCCTGCCACAGGATGACGTTGCGATCGTCCGAGCCGGAGACCAGGCGGTCCCCGTCGGACGACCAGGCCAGGTCCGTGACGGCGTCCTGGTGACCGAGCAGGGACAGGAGCTCGCGCTCGCTCTCGACGTCCCAGACGCGCACGGCGTTGTCGCGCGACGCGCTGGCCAGCCGCTCGCCGAAGGCGTCCCAGGCGACCGCGGTGACGGCGCCCTGGTGGCCGGGGAAGCGCTTCTCGATCGAGCCGTCGTCGACGTTCCAGACGATCAGCGAGCCGTCCTCGCCGCCCGTGGCCAGGGAGCGGCCGCGCGGGCCGAAGGCCAGGCAGGTCACCTCGCCGCGGTGCCCGCTGACCTCGTCGCCGGTCTGGATCTCGGTCACCTGGGCGCCGGTCGCGAGCTCGTACAGGCGGATCTTCTTGGTGCCGGTCGAGATCGCGACCAGCCGGCCGTCGCGCGTCGTGTCGAACGCGCGCTGCTCGCGGCTGAAGAAGCTCAGCGACGACGAGACCGTGATCTCGACCGCGCTCGCCTCCCCGTCCGCCAGGTCGTGCTGGCGCAGCCTGCCCGAGTGGTTGAGCGACAGGAAGTGCGAGCCGTCGGGGGTGAACGCCGCGCAGTCCACCGTCCCGAACGGCCCCGCGCTGACCAGCGCCGGGTCGCCCTTCAGGTCGAGGTGGCGCCACTCCCAGCTGCGCAGGTCGGTGTCGCAGGCGTCGAGGCGCTTGCGCGCCTCGCGCACGTCGTTCAGCCGCAGGCTGAAGTCGGCCGCGATGATGTTCGCCTTGTAGCTCGAGCGGCGCGCCAGCTCCTCGTTGCGCTCGGCCACGCGCGCGCTCTCGTCCGCCTCGGCCTTGCGCTGCAGCGCCAGGTCCAGGTTCTCGCGCGCGTTCTCGGCGTTCGCCAGCGCCTGGGCGGCGCTCTCCTCGGCGCGCTCCCGCGCCACGGCCGTCTCCGCCTTCTCGGCGTTCAGCGCCTCGACCTGCTGGCCCTTCTGCCAGGCGAAGCCGAAGGCGCTGGCGATCGTCAGGAGCGCCAGGGCGGCCGTCGCGGCCGCCATCCCGCGGTTGCGCTGCACCCACTTGCGGAACTCGGCCACCGCGCCGCCCTCGTAGGCGTGCACGACGCGGTTCTCGAGGAACGCCTGGATGTCGTCGGCGACCTCGAGCATGCTCGCGTAGCGCTCGCCCGCCTCGCGCGCCATCGCCTTCTCGCAGATCGCGAGCAGCTCGGCCGGCGCGTTCTTCGCGTACTTCGTGACCGGCACCGGCGGCCCGGCCAGCACGCGCGTCAGCACGGTGTGCGGCGAGACGCGCTCGCCCGGCTCCACGTAGGGCGAGCGCCCGCTCAGCATGTAGTAGAGGATCGCGCCCAGCGAGTAGACGTCGGAGCGCGGCCCGACGTCCTCCAGCCGGCCCTGCGCCTGCTCGACCGCCATGAAGGACGGCGTGCCGACCACGTCGCCGTCCATCGTGACCAGCGGCGAGTCGGGGTTCGCCTGCGACTCGTCGCGGCGCACGGTGCGCACGAGGCTGACGCCCGAGACGTCCTCGGGCGCGGGGCGCAGGCGCAGGTCGTGCGAGTCGTGCCGCCCGAGCACGCGCGCCAGGCCCCAGTCCATCACGTACACCTCGCCGAAGCGCCCGACCATCACGTTCGACGGCTTGAGGTCGCGGTGCACGACGCCCTTGGAGTGCGCGTAGGCCATCGCCTCGCACACCTTCAGGATCAAGGCCAGCGCCTTGGTCGTGGTCCAGCCCTCCTTGCCCTCGCGCGTCAGGTCGAGCACCTCGCGCAGCTCGCGGCCGCGCACCAGGCGCATCGTGAAGTAGCAGCGGCCGACGGGGTCGATCCCCAGATCGTGCACGGGCACCACGCCGGGGTGGTCGAGCTGGCCGGTGATCTGCGCCTCCTCGAGGAAGCGCCCGAGCTTCTCCGGGTCCACGCGCTCGGGGTCGTCCCCCGGCGAGTGCATGACCTTCATCGCCAGGTTGCGGCGCAGGTCCTCGTCCCAGACGCTGACGATCGCGCCCATCCCGCCGCGCGCGATCTCGCGCCGCAGGACGTAGCGACGGCCGACCTGCACCTGCTCGGAGAGCTTCGCGTACAGGCCGCGCGAGGTGCTGCTCTCCTGCTCCGCCCGCCCCGGCCGCGGCGTCCCCTCGTCCGCCTCGTCCGGCGACTGCAGGTGGATCTCGGGATCGACCTCCTTCCCGAAGCGCTCGTGCAGGCGCTTCACGAACGAGGCCGCCTCGCCCTCGTCGGGCGGGCCGCCGCGCAGCGATCCCAGATCGGGTGAGGTCATGGTCGGTGGCCCGGCTCGGACGGGCCCGCGCGCGAGAGGACCTGCCCGTCCCCGCGCGCGCGGCGTCGCCCGAATCCTCGCTGGACGACCGTCCCATGGTAGCCGCTGGAGCCGTCCGGCCAGTCGCCGGAGCGAGCGAGCTCCAGCCCTCCTCTGCCTCGCCCGGAAAGCGATTCCGAGCGGCTCGCGGAGCGCAGCCGGTCGGCTCCCGGCCCGCGGGGGGCGGGCTAGGATTGGCGTCGTGCCCCCCCGCCGGAGCCAGAACCCGAGCTGCCTCTGGTTCGCCTTCTTCTGGGGCGGGGTGCTCGCGCTCGTGCTGGTCGTGATCGAGCTCTTCAGCCCGATCTCGATCGTCGAGAAGCTCCAGCAGAAGTGGGCCCTCCTCGGTCAGAAGACCCAGGAGCGCCTGCACAAGAAGCATCCCTAGCGCGCACGGCATCCCTACAATCGCCGGATGCCGGAGGCGCGTCGCCGGGAGCTCTCGCGGCTCTGTGCGCTCCTGTTCGCGGGCGTGCTCGCCCTCTCGCTCCTGCTCGCGCAGCGCCGGCTGTACGGCGACGACGTCTGGTTCGTGCGCTGCATCGTGCAGGAGCAGCCGTTCGCCTCGCACTTCCTGTACATGCCGCTGGCGCGGCGCTTCGCCCGGCTGTGCGCCTGGGCGGCCGGGCTCGACCCGTTCCGCTCGCTGCGCGTGCTCGCGGCGCTGGGCGCGGCGAGCGCTGCCGCGCTCCTGTGCGCCGCGGCGCTGCGGCGCGGCGCGCGCGCGGGC
>CADEGS010000190.1 GCA_902826945.1 uncultured bacterium
ACGCCGCCAGGGCGGAGCCAGACGGTGCTGGGGGCCGCGCAGGATTCTTTCTCGGCTCTCAAGCGTGCGAGGCGGCGGCCGCGGCGGCCTGCAGCTCGGCCACCTTGTTCGTCCGCTCCCAGGAGAACTCCGGGCGCCCGAAGTGCCCGTGGTAGGCGGTGCGCTGGAACACGGGGCGCTTCAGGTCGAGCGCCTGGATGATGCGCGCCGGGCGCAGGTCGAAGGTCTTGCGCACCGCGTCCACCAGGGCGTCGTCCTGGACCTTGCCGGTGCCGAACGTGTCCACGCGGATCGAGAGCGGCGCCGCCACGCCGATGGCGTAGGAGACCTGCACCTCGCAGCGCCGCGCCAGGCCCGCGGCCACGATGTTCTTCGCCACCCAGCGCGCCGCGTAGGCCGCCGAGCGATCGACCTTCGAGGGGTCCTTGCCCGAGAAGGCCCCGCCGCCGTGACGCCCCATCCCGCCGTAGGTGTCCACGATGATCTTGCGCCCGGTCAGGCCGCAGTCGCCGTGCGGCCCGCCGATCACGAAGCGGCCGGTCGGGTTGATGTGGTAGACGGTCTTGGCGTCGAGCAGCTCGGCCGGGATCACGTGCTTGATCACCTGCTCGATCATCGCGCGGCGGATCTCCTCCTGGACCTCGCGCTCGTTGCCCTTGCCGTTCACCACCGGGTCGTGCTGGGTCGAGATCACGACGGTGTGCACGCGCGCGATCTCGTCGCCCTCGTACTCGACCGTCACCTGGCTCTTGGCGTCGGGGCGCAGCCAGGGGAGCCCGCCGCCCTGGCGCAGCTCGGCCAGGCGCTCGACCAGCCGGTGCGCGTAGTGGATCGGCGCCGGCATCAGGCTCTCGGTCTCGTCGCAGGCGTAGCCGAACATCAGGCCCTGGTCGCCGGCGCCCTGATCGGCGCTCGACACGCCGCGGCTGATGTCGGGCGACTGGCGGTCGAGCGTGACCATCACCGCGCACGTGTCGCCGTTGATCCCGTAGGCGTCGTCGGTGTAGCCGATGCGCTTGATCGTCTCGCGCGCGACCTGGGCGTAGTCGATGCGCGCGCGCGAGGTGATCTCTCCCGCCACGACGCACAGGCCGGTCGTGACCAGGGTCTCGCAGGCGACGCGGGAGTCGGGGTCCTCGGCCAGCAGGGCGTCGAGGATCGCGTCCGAGATCTGGTCGGCCACCTTGTCGGGGTGCCCCATCGAAACGGACTCGGACGTGAAGAGCTGTCGGGCCATGGTCGTCGGGCGCGGATGCGGGTCGGGAGGGGAAGGCCGAGCCGACCGCGCCGCGCGCGACCGGAGCCGTGAGAATCGGCCCCGGATCCGGCCGGGGCAGAGAGGCATCAACGAATCTGGATGCGACAGGAGAATATCACCGCTCCCCCGCAGGGCAAGCCCCGCGCGGGGCCTCCCCGCGGGCCAGCGCGCCCAGGCCCAGGCGGTCCAGGGCGGCCAGGGTGAGCGCCGCGGCGCCCTTCTGGCGCTCGACGGCCGCCTCGCCCGCTCGCCCCATGCGCGCGCGGCGCTCGGGATCGGCGAGCAAGGCGCCGATCGCCCGCGCCAGCTCGCCCTCGTCGGCCACGCGCCAGGCCGCGCCGGCCTGCTCGAGCAGCGCGGCCTCCTGCGCGAAGTTGTGCACGTGCGGGCCGTACACGACGGCCTTCCCCTGCGCGGCGGGCTCGAGCATGTTCTGTCCGCCGTGCGGCACGAGGCTGCCGCCGACGACCACGAGGTCGGCCAGCGCGTAGACCGCCTCTAGCTCGCCGATCGTGTCCACGATGGCCGGGCGCGCGGGAGCGGGCGCCTCGCCGGCCCGCAGGCGGGTCAGGAGCTGCGCCTCGCATCCGGCCTGCTCGCGCAGCGCGAGCACGAGCTGCGCCGCGCGCCGCGGGTGGCGCGGGACCAGCACGAGGCGCGCGTCCGGCGCGGCCGCGCGCGCGGCGCGCACCAGCGCCAGCTCCTCCGGCTCGTGCGTGCTGCCCGCGACGACGCACGGCCGCCCGGACGCGCCGAGCAGGCGCGCGAGCTCCGCGTCCGGCGCGAGCGAGCCCGCGCGCAGCCCGTCGGCCTTGATGTTGCCGGTGACGAGCACGCGCTCGGGCGGCACGCCCAGGCGCACGAAGCGCCGCGCGTACTCGTCCGCCTGCACGCAGAAGTGCGAGATGCGGTCGAACTGCGGCAGGAGCTTGCGGAACAGGTGGTACTGCGCGTGGCTGCGGTCGGTGATGCGCCCGTTGACGACCGCCACGGGGACGCCGCGCCGGTTGCACTCGCGCAGGAAGTTGGGCCAGATCTCGAGCTCGATCAGGACCACGAAGCCCGGCGCGACGCGCTCGAGGAAGCGCCGCACGAGGAAGGCCGGGTCGGCCGGGAAGCGCACGACGCGGTGCCCCGGGAAGAGCTTGCGCGCGAGCTCCAGGCCGGTATCGGTCGTGACGCTCAGCACGACCTCGAGGCCCGGGTAGGCCGCCTCGAGCCCGCGCACGAGCGGCTGGGCGACCTTGACCTCGCCGACCGACACGCCGTGCACGAGCACGCGCCGCGCGCGCGGCGCGCGCGCCAGGCCGAGCCCGCAGCGCTCCCCCACCATGCGCGCGAAGCCCGGCCGGGTGAGCGCGCGCCAGGCGAGCCAGGGCGCGCCGAGCGCGCACGCGAAGAGCCAGCCCAGGCCGTACGCGCCGTGCAGGAGCGCGCGCAGTGCGCCGGGATGCGGGTCCCGGAGGAGCGGCGGCGGCAGCCGCTCGGGCACGCGCCGCACCGCCACGCCCGCCGTCGGCTCCGCCCCGTGTGCCCGCGCGTCCACGCGCGCGGATCCTCGCCGCGCGCGCGGGCCGCCGCAAGGCGACCCGGCCGCGCGGGGTGCCGCTAGCGCGGCGCGGGGGGCATCTCGCCGCCGGCGCGGAGCGGACGCGCGCGGCGCGGGCGCACGCGCTCGACCAGGCGCACGCCCGCGACCAGCAGGTCGACCGCGCGCGAGCCGAGCGTGCGCCGCCCGCTCCACAGCGCCAGCACCTGGCCCCAGCCGAGGTCGTAGCCGCGCCGCGCGCGGCGCGCGCCCTTGCCCCAGCGCTCCCAGCCGTCGGCGACGAGCGTGACGCGCGTGCCGCCGCCCTTCGCCGCGTCGAAGCGCACGACGACGTCCTGCGCCGTCTCCGGCTCGCGCGAGGGGTGCCAGGTGAAGCGCAGCGCGTGCGGCGGGTCCCAGGCCAGCACCTCGCCCCAGCGGAAGCGCCGCCCGTCCTCGTGCTCCTCGAAGATCAGGCCGCCGACGCGCGGCTCGAGCACGACGCGCCGCACGCGCGGCCCGCCGATCGAGTGCGTGCGCACCGGCCACCAGCTCGCGAAGTCCACGGCGAAGCGCCGGAAGGCGCCGGCCGGATCCCAGGAAACGACGACCTCGCGGCGGATCGGAGGCAGGGGCTCCTTCATCGTCGCCTCTCGCGCTCGGGCTCGGGTGCGGGCGGTCGCGCGGGGTCGCCGGCGGCGAAGGCCTCCAGCACGCCGTCCCAGTAGGTCTCCATCCAGCGCCGCAGCCCGGCCAGGCCCTCGGCGCTGGCGCGGTAGTGGCGGCGCGTGCCGCGCGGCTCGCAGGTCACGAGGCGCGCGTCGCGCAGGACGCGCAGGTGCTGCGAGACCGCCGGCTGGCTCACGCGGGCGAGGCGCGCCAGCTCGCCCACGGTGTGCGGGCGCCGGTGCAGGCGCTCGTACAGGCTCCGCCGGGTCGGGTCGGAGAGCGCGCTCCAGGCGGCTTGATAGGCCATGGCTTATAAAAGTAACGGCGGATGGACGGCCGTCAAGGGGTCGTCGGCCGCAGCGTCGTCAGGAGCACCCCGCAGACGACGAGCGCGCCCCCGAGGAGGGCCTGCGGCCCCGCTCGCTCCCCGCCCCAGACGACGCCGACCGCGAGCGTCACGAAGGGCTCGAGGTAGAGCATCGCCCCGCTCCGCTGGCTGCCGTGGACCGCCTGCGCGCGGTACCAGAGCACGAGCGCCAGCGCGCTGCAGAAGACGCCCAGGAAGACCAGCGCGCCGACCTCGGCCGCCGCGGGCGGCCGCGTCCACAGGCCGCGCGCCAGCGCCGCCGGCGCGAGCAGCGCGAGGGCCACCGCCATCGCCGCCGCGGTGGAGCGCAGCGCGCCGCTCTGCGCGACGGCGCGCGCGCCGAGCAGCGTGTACGCGGTCCACGTCCCGCACGAGCAGAGCTGCAGCGCGTCGCCCCAGCGCGCGTGCGCCAGGTCGGGCAAGTCCTCGAGCGACACGCACGCGACGCCGGCCGCCGCGACCAGCGCTCCCGCCCAGCCGGCCGCGCCGAAGCGCTCGCCGCGGAAGACCAGCGCGCCCACCGCGATCGGCACCGGCATGAAGCCGATGATCCAGCCGGTGTGGATGGCCGAGGTGTAGAGCAGCCCGAAGGCCTGGATCGCGAGGTGCACGGCGAGCAGCAGGCCGAGCACGAGCACCGCCGGCCGATCCTCGCGCCGCGGCAGGAGCGCGCCGCCGCGCGCGCGCAGCGCCAGCAAGAGCAGCGGCGTCCCGAGCAGGAGCCGCAGGAAGACCAGCCCGAACGGCGTGAAGCTCGCGAGCGCCCGCCGCGTGGCGACGAAGGAAGCCCCCCACAGGAGCACCGCGACGAGCGCGGCGAGCGGCAGCCGCAGGGCCCTCTGCCCCATCGGGGCGGAAGTCCTACCATCCTCCCGTCCGCCGCGCACGCCCGGGGCGACCCCGCGCCGTCCGGGCTCGCCCGACCGGCCGGGAGCGACTAGCCTCTCTCCGGGGCCGTCGCGCCCCGCCGCATGAACGCCACGAGCCGCGAGCCCGAGCCGGAGCCCCGGGGCGACGCGCTGCAGGACGCGCTCCTGCGGGGCGTCTCGCGCACCTTCGCGCTCACGATCCCCGAGCTCCCGCGGCCGCTCTCGCGCGTCGTCGGCAACGGGTACCTCTTGTGCCGCGTGGCGGACACGATCGAGGACGCGCCGGGGGTCGCACCGGTCGAGCGCCGGCGCCTGCACGCGCTGTTCAGCGCCGCGGTCGAGGGAGCGGTCGCGCCGGCGCGGCTGGTGCGCGAGCTGGAGCCGCTGGCGCGCGCGCGGATCCCCGCGCCCGAGCGCGAGCTGCTCGCGCGCTGCGACCGCGTCGTCGCGCTGACGCACACGTTCGACCCGCGCCAGCAGGCCGCGCTGGCGCGCTGCGTGCGCACGATGGGCGAGGGCATGGACCGCTTCCAGACCGGCGACGGCCGCTCGGGGCTGGCCTCGCTCGGCGAGCTGCACGCCTACTGCTACTACGTCGCCGGCGTCGTGGGCGAGATGCTGACCGAGCTCTTCTGCCTGCACTCGCCCGCGATCGAGGCGCGCCGCGCGCAGCTCGAGGCGCGCACCGTCTCGTTCGGCCAGGGGCTGCAGATGACGAACATCCTGAAGGACGTCTGGGAGGACCGCGCGCGCGGCTTCACCTGGCTGCCGCGCGACGTGTTCGGCCGTTTCGGGCTCGAGCTCGGCGCGCTCGAGGAGGCGAGCGCCGACCCGACCGCGCCCGCCGCGCGCGCCTTCCGGCGCGGCCTCGAGGAGCTGCTCGCGATCGCGCACGGGCACCTGCGCGACGCGCTCGACTACACGCTGCTCGTGCCGCGCGCCGAGACCGGCATCCGCCGCTTCTGCCTGCGCGCGCTCGGCATGGCGATCCTCACGCTGCGCAAGATCCACGGCAACCCGGCCTTCCGCTCCGGGCGCGAGGTGAAGATCACGCGCTCCACCGTGCGCGCCACGGTGCGCGCGAGCGACTGGTGCGCGGCGCGCGACACGCTCGTGCGCGTGCTCTTCCGGCTGTGCGCGCTCGGCCTGCCGCACGCCGACGCCGGCCGGGCCGCCGCGCAGCCCGGCGGAGCGCGCGGCTGACGGCACCCATGGCCTCGACGCGCTCAACCCTGGCCGCCGGCTCCGCGCCGGCCGCGCGCCCCGGGGCGCTCGCGCTCGAGGACGCGCTGGCCGCGGCGCGCGACGCGGTGCTCGCCGACCAGGCCCCGGACGGGGCGTGGTGCTACCCGCTCGAGGCGGACGTGACGATCCCGGCCGAGCTCGTGCTGATGATGCACTGGCTGGACGAGGTGGAGCCCGGCCTCCAGGAGCGCCTGGCGGCGTACGTGCGCCGCGGCCAGGGCGAGGACGGCGGCTGGCCGCTCTACCACGGCGGCGCGCTCGAGCTGTCGGCCACCGTCAAGGCCTACTGGGCGCTCAAGCTCGCCGGCGACGATCCGGCGGCGCCGCACATGGCGCGCGCGCGCGCGGCCGTCCTGGCGCGCGGCGGCGCGGCGCGCTCGAACGTGTTCACGCGCATCGCGCTGGCGCTCTTCGGCCTGGTGCCCTGGCGCGCCACGCCGTTCCTGCCGGCCGAGATCGTGCTCCTGCCGCGCTGGTTCCCGTTCTGCCTCGGCAAGGTCTCGTACTGGTCGCGCACGGTCATGGTGCCGCTGGCGGTCCTGTGCAGCCTGCGCGCGCGCGCCGCGAACCCGACCGGGACGACCCTCGACGAGCTCTTCGTGCGGCCGCCGGCGCAGGAGCGCGACTGGTTCCCGGCGCGCTCGCGCGCCAACCGCCGGCTGCTCCGGCTGGAGCGCCTGGCGCGCCTCTGCGAGCCGCTGCTGCGCATCACGCTGCGCCGGCGCGCGCTGCGCCGCGCCGAGGCCTGGATCCTCGAGCGCCTGAACGGGGAGGACGGCCTGGGCGCGATCTTCCCCGCCATGGTCGGCGCGCTCGAGGCGCTGCTCGCGCTCGGGCACGCGCGCGACTCCGCGCCCTGCCGCCAGGCCGCGCGCGCGATCGAGCGCCTGGTCGTGCTGGAGGAGGACGGCCGCGCCTGGTGCCAGCCGTGCTTCTCGCCGGTGTGGGACACGGCGCTGGCCTCGCTCGCGCTCCAGGAGAGCCTGGCCGTGCTGCCCTGCGCCGCCGCGAACGCCGCGCTGGCGCGCGCGCACGCCTGGCTCGAGGAGCGTCAGGTCCTCGACGGCCCGGCCGACTGGCGCGCGGCGCGGCCGGGGCTCGCGCCGGGCGGCTGGCCTTTCCAGTACGCGAACGCGCACTACCCCGACCTCGACGACACCGCGGTCGCGGCCTGGGCGCTGTGGCGCAGCGACCGCGCCGCGCACGCGCGCGCGATCGGGCGCGCGGCCGACTGGCTGTGCGGCATGCAGTCCCGCGACGGCGGCTTCGCCGCCTTCGACGCCGACAACACGCACGCCTGGCTGAACGAGATCCCCTTCGCCGACCACGGCGCGCTGCTCGACCCGCCGACGGCCGACGTGACCGCGCGCGTGAGCGTCTTCCTGGCGCGGCTCGGGCGCCCGGGCGACGCCGCCGTGCTGGCGCGCGCGCTCGACTGGCTGCTCGCGGCGCAGGAGCCCGACGGCTCCTGGTTCGGCCGCTGGGGAACGAACCACGTCTACGGCACGTGGTCGGCGCTGTGCGCGCTGGAGGCGGTGGAGGACCCGCGCAAGGCCGACGCCGTGCGGCGCGCCGTCCTCTGGCTCGAGCGCGCGCAGCGCGAGGACGGCGGCTGGGGCGAGTCGAACGACACCTACTGGCCGGCGCACGCGCGCCCCGCCGGCCGCCCGTGCCCCAGCACGCCGTTCCAGACCGCCTGGGCGCTGCTCGGGCTGCAGGCGGCGGGCGCGGGCGGCTCCCCCGCCGCGGCGCGCGGCGCCCAGCACCTGCTCGCGACGCAGGGAGCGGACGGCGCGTGGGCGAGCGACGAGCACACCGCGCCGGGCTTCCCGCGCGTCTTCTACCTGCGCTACCACGGCTACCGGCGGATCTTCCCGCTGTGGGCTCTGGCGCGGCACGCGGCGCTCGCCGCGGCGTCCCGATGAGCGCCATCGGTCTGGTCTGCGCGCTCGCGCTCGAGGCGCGCACCGTGCCTCGCGCGCGCGGGCGCGAGGTCGTCGTCTCGGGCGTCGGGCCGGAGCGTGCGCGGCGCGCGGCGGACGCGCTCGTCGCGCGCGGCGCGCGCGCGCTCGTGAGCTGGGGCCTGGCCGGCGGCCTCGACCCGGCGCTCGCGGCCGGCGCGCTGCTCGTGCCCGCGGCGGTGCTCGGGCGCGACGGGCGGCGCTTCGAGACCGACGCGCGCTGGAGCCGCGCGCTGCGGGCGCGCCTGGCGCTCTCCGGCGGCGCGGCGCTGGTCGAGAGCGAGCGCGCGCTCGCCACGCCGGCCGAGAAGCGCGCGCTGTTCGAGGCCACGCGCGCCGCGGGCGTGGACATGGAGAGCGCGGCCGTCGCGGCGCGCGCGCGCGAGGCCGGCCTGCCCTTCGTCGCCGTGCGCGCCGTGTGCGACGCGGCCGGCGTGGCGCTGCCGCGCGCGGCGCTCGAGGCCGTCGTGGACGGGCGGCCGCGCGCCGGGCGGCTGCTCTTCGCGCTCGCGGCGCGGCCCGGCGAGCTGGCGCCGCTGCTCGGGCTGTGGCG
>CADEGS010000191.1 GCA_902826945.1 uncultured bacterium
AGCCACTCTCCTCCCCTCTGCTCGGATCCTCGGCATCGGGTCGTCGCCCACGAGCCTGCAGGGGAAGCCCGTGTCGGCCCCGCAAGGAAGCTGACCTTCCCAACGCCGGCTTCCCGCGGCCCGACCTGACGCCCCCGTCTACGTCCTCGATGCGGGCGACTCGTCTCTCGTGAAGGCCGAGAGGTCGGCGAGGTGCTTGGCCGCCGAGCGCAAGCCGCGTCCCGAGAGCGCGTCCAGCAGCCGGCGCGCCCGGGGACCGAGGTTCGAGCGCTCGACGTACGCCCGCGACAGCGCCTGTCCGAGCGCCATGACCACGAGCCCGAAGAGGAAGTTGCCGACGAGCCACGCCACGTCGACACGGGCGAGAGCGTCGACGCCGGTCAACGCTTCGAAGAGCACCAGCGCCGCGGGCAGCCAGATCACGACGCCTCCGAGCACCGCCCACTTCAGGGCCATGTACTCCACCAGGCGGATGTGCCCGAGGTCGCGCTGCATCGTCGTCACGGGACCGCCATAGTCGAGCCGGAGGCCGTTCGCCAGCAGGTACGCGCACAGTGCGGTGACACCGGCGACGTAGACGACCAGCGCCCCGGCCGCCACGAGGTAGCGCGGCTCGCTGGCATGCGCGACGAGGATGGGAACCACGACGAAGAGCGCCGCGACGCCCAGAGCGACCTCCAGCGTCCTCCACAGCACGAAGGGCGCCAGCGCGCGGCGCACCTTGCCCAGGGCCATCTCGCGCACGAGACGCTCCTCGATGGCAAGGCTCTTCTCCAGCAGGGCACCATGTGCGGCCCACGCGATCTTCATTTCATCGAGCTGCATGCGGTTTCTCCGTCCGGTCCGGGCGCGCGCGTTCCTCGAACGCCACCCGGAGCCTGTGCTTGATGCGCCCGAGCTTCGTGCCCACGTTGGACACCGAGATCCCGAGCACGTCGGCGATCGAAGCGTGGTCGTTGCCGTCGAGGTGGAGCAGGACGAGCGCCTTGTCGAGCGCCGCCAGGTCGTCGATGCAGCGCAGGAGGAGGTGGACATCCTCGCTCGGCTCCAGCTCACGAACGGCCGTGATCGGCACGGCGTCCTCGTCGAGCTCCACGCGCCGTTCCCGATGCCGGCGCTCGCGGCGGTAGAACGAGATCGCGACGTTGAGGGCGATGCGGTAGATCCAGGTCGTCTCCCGATAGCTCGGGTCGTAGCGCCCCCGCGAGCGCCAGAGCTGCGCCAGGACCTCTTGCACGACCTCCTCGCGGTCGGTGGCATCCCGGCAGTAGGCGTAGGCGACCTTCTGGATCAGCCCGGCGTGCCGGCGGAGCAGATCGATGAAGAGAGGAGTCTCCATCCCTGGCCGACATGATTCGCCGGGCATGGGCGCCGCATCACGACGAAGGTCGTATTCCTCGGCCCCGTTCCCGCCGGATCCGCGGCATGCCCGCCCACGCGGGCGCCGCCCTGCTGGCAAGGACCAGAGCGGGCGCCCGGGCCGACCCGGGCACCCACGGGCGGCGTTGCCGCCCCCATCCCCGTCACTGCGCCTGCGCGGGGATCGGCGTCGCGAAGTTCGCCTGGGGGATCGAGCCCTGGATCCAGAAGGGCGAGGTCAGGATCGGGCCGACGGCGTTCGGGAACGTCACCTGGAAGTCGCTCGTCCCGTTGCCCACGGCGTGGTTGCCGAGCACCAGGGTCTGCGCGGCCTGGAGCGCGAGCCCGACGGCGTTCCCGCCGAGGGAGTTCTGCTCGATCCGGCTCCCGACGCCGGTGACCCGCAGGCCGGCTCCGCCGTTCTGCGCGGAGACGTTGCGCTCCGCCACGCTGCCCCCCGCCAGGACGAGCCCGTCGCCGCCGTTCGCGAGAGCGGTGCAGCCGCGCAGCGTCGAGCCGAACCCCGCCAGGTGGATCCCGTTCGCGCCGTTCCCCGTGGCGGTCGTCTCGCGCACGTCCACCGCCGCCGCCGTGGACGCGACGCCGTCCTGACCGCAGCCCGAGACGGAGCAGCCCACGAGCCGCGCGCCGAGGCCGGCCTCGATCCCGACGGTCGCGCCGACGACCGTCGCGCCCGCGACCGCCGCGTGGGCGGGGGCGCGGATGCCGAGCGCGCCGCCCTCGACGCCGCAGTCCTGGAGGCGGCCGTGCTCGCCGAGCTCGATGCCCATCGCCGTCCGGGCCTGCACGCGCACCCGCGACGAGGCGACGCAGGCGAAGCGGCTGGCCTGGATCCCGGACTGGGACGGATCGACGACGATGCAGCGCTCCGCGAGCGAGCGCTCCCCGAGGCCTAGACCGACCGTGCCGCCTTCGATCGTCACGTCCTGCACGAAGGAGTCGGGACCGACCACCATGGCGGAGTGGTCGGTCGCCGCGGACTCGACGACGCAGTCGCGGACGATCGAGCGCGAGCCGGCGAAGAGACCCCTCCCCGCGCTCGTCTGCATCCGGCAGCGCTCGACGCGCGAGCGGGCGCCGACGCTGACGGCGCTGCCCGGCGTCCCGATCGAGACGTCCTGCACGGTGGAGTTCCGGGCCAAGGCGATCCCGATCCCGGTGAAGCCGCTCAGGAAGCCGTTGCGCACCGAGTTCCCTTCGAAGGTCGAGGAGATCCCGGTCTCGCCGACGCCCCGCAGGGAGAACCCGTTCAGGTCGATCTCGACCGACGTGCTGTTGATGACGATGGCGACGGCGACGGTCGAGTCCGTGAAGAGGTTGCGGGTCAGGCAGTAGCGGCCCGGCTCGTCGATGACGATCGGGACCGCGGTGATGGGGGTCGGCTCGCAGGACGCGCCCCCCGCCGCGGAGGCCGGTCGGGCCACGGGGACCTGGAGCTGGAGGGCCGCGAGGAGGAGCGTGGCGAGGGTGCTGGTGGTCATGGCGGAGAGCTCGAGGACGAGGGGGACGGGAAAGCTGGCGGAGACCAGCCGTGGGGGCTCCCCGGGGAACGCCACGAAGAATCCGCTCCCGCCCGGCGCCGGGGGTGGTGGAGGTCCCGTGGCGAGCCGGCCGGAGGGCACGTCCGGGCTTTGGTGCACGGCCGCGAGTCCGACGGAACGGGCGCTCGTCCACGGCGTGAGGAGAGGCGGGGGGAGCAGGTCTCGAAGGCCGGCGCTAGAGTGACGCGCGGCTCCCGCGGCCCCTCCCCACTTGCTCGCCCGCAGCCTGTGCCTGGTGCTCGCGCTCGCTCCCGCAGCGGGTGCGCAGAAGCTCGCCCGCGAGCCCGTCGAGGATCTCGTCAACGGCTTCCGCGTCACGCTGCCGGAGTGGAAGGGGCGCGTGCTGCCCGCCGGCTCCGCGGAGGATGGGGTCCTGTGCCTCTTTGCCGACACGGACTCGCGAATGTTCCGGGTCCAGGCCATGGTGGCGCGTCTTCCCGAGCCCGCGGACGCCACGCAGGGCGACGCCACGGTCGAGGAGCTGGTCGCGCTCGCGTCCTGGCTGCTCGACGAGCGCGACGAGGGGGAATGGCTGCCGCCGCTCTCCGACGAGGCCGTGACCCTGGGCGAGCAGCCTGCGCGGCACGTGCAGCTGCGCTGGAACGCGGACTGGGCGGAGGCCAGCCTGCTGGTCGACGCCTGGTGCATCCGCGACGACGGGCAGAGGCTGGCGCTCCTCTTCTCCATCCGTACGCCGAAGCCCGGCCCGTCCTGGCCGCGCTTGATCGAGAAGTCCGCGCGCACGTTCACGTTGCTCCCGCGCGTGGCGCCCGGCTCGGAGCTGAGCTACGACCAGATCCTGGAGCAGGAGCGCGCCAAGGTGGCGCGCATCCCGGGCTGGCGCGCGCTGCCCACGCCGTCGCGCAAGTTCGTGATCCTGACGTCGCACACCGACGACCGCTTCGTGAAGGAGGTCGTGGAGCGCCTCGAGCTCTCGCGCGAGCTGTACGAGCGCGACTTCCCCGCGCCGGAAGACTTCCGCGCCGTCTCGATCGTGCGCCTGTGCTCCTCCGCGCGCGAGTTCCACTCCTACGGGAGCACCGACCACCGCTCGGGGGTGGTGGGCTGGTTCAGCCCGCAGACGACGGAGATGGTGCTGTACGACGCGAAGGACATCGATCGCAGGATGTCCTTTGCGGTGATGACGCACGAGGCCTTCCACCAGTACTGCCACTACCTCTTCGACCGCGCGCCCTCGCCGCGCTGGTTCGACGAGGGGCACGGCGACTACTACGGCGCCTTCCGCTGGGGGCCGCGCGGCAAGCCCGAGGTGCGCACGCAGATGCCCGGTGGCCTGGACCGCTTGCGCGAGATCCAGCTCATGGTCCAGGGCGGAGGGTACGGTCCGCTCGATCTGCACCTCCAGGCGGGGTCGGGGCCCTGGCAGGAGCTGGGCGGCTACGCCCAGTCCTGGTCGATCGTCTACATGCTGCGCGAGGGCATGCGCGGTCAGGTGCACCGCAAGGTCTGGCGCGAGGAGTACGCGTCGATCCTGCCCGATTACGTCGCCGCCATGCGCGCAGGCTTCGCCCGAGCCTGCTCGGACCTGCGGGACGAGCGCCTGAAAGCGGCCGAGGAGGAGGGGCGCGCGGCGACGGCCGAGGAGCTCGACATCCACGGCGACGACGTCAGCGAGGAGCGCGTCCTCGAGATCTGGGAGTCTGCCTACGAGGCGTCCTGGGGCCGGATCGACATGGCCCGCTTCGAGGCGGACTGGAAGCTCTTCGTCGAGAAGTACATCTAGCCCGCAAGGACCCCCGGGGCGAGGCCTTCACGTCACCTCACGATCATGGCGATGAGGAGACCGATGAGCGTCACGCCGCCGAGGATGCCGGCGGCGATGCACAGGCCGAACTTCGTCTCGCTCATCCCCACGTGCGTTCGATAGGCGTCGGAGCCGAGCGCAGGGTCGTTCGCGCGCGCGCTGGCCGGACGCTTGAGACGGATGCGGCCGTCGTCGAACTTCTCGACGAGGGTCCAGCCGGCGCGTCGCTCCTCGTCGAGGATTGAGCGCAGGAAGGCGGGCGCCTTGAAGGCGCTCGTCGCCGAGCGGAGGATCTTGAACTCCCAGGCTTCGGCCAGCTCTTGCGGTGTGTACCCGGTCATCTCTTCTTCTTCCTGGTGCTCGCGGCGCCTGCGAGCGGCGGCGGCGGCACCTGCGGCGGCAGCTCCTGTCATGATCCGGACGGCTCCGAGGGGCGGGCGAACGCGTCGGCGATCGCGTGGCGCAGCATTCTAGCCCTCGAGCGGCGAGCGGGCTGAGTCCAGGCCACGCGGGCCTCCTCTCCCCGCCTCGAAGCGCACGTTGACCAGAGCGCGACGCCGCGTCGCGCGACCCCTCAATGCGCGCCGCGCTCCCAGCCCGTGACGAGCCACAGCGCGCCGGCGTCCTGGCCGTAGGTGTCGTCGCCAGGGGCGCCGATGAGGAAGGCGCCGCCGACTGCCGGTGCGGAGAAGCGCGCGAAGCTCGCGCCGAGGTGGTCGCCCTCGCGCACGTCCTTCGGCCAGGCGTCGTGGCCAGGGCGCAGGCGCTCGATGTCCGATGGGCCGGCCGCGGTGCCGTCGAGGAGCACGACCTGCCGTCCCCACGGGCCGGAGCCGAGCGCGAGCTCCTCGAGGCCGTCTCCGTCGATGTCGCCGACGTCCGCGATCGAGCGGAAGGCAGCGGAGGGCAGGCCCGGGGGGAGCGGCAGCACGGTCAGCCGCTCGAGCCTCCCGTCGCCGAGCGCGAAGAGCCCGAGCCGCGGCTCGAACGCCGGCCCGCCGCTCCGCGCGGCGATGGCACCCTCGTTCGCCTCCTGCCACGCGACGGCGATCGCCCCCTCGTCCGCGACGCAGGCGAGCCCGAGGCCGAAGCCGGAGAGCACCCTGCCCGCCGTCTGCTGCGGCTCCAGGAACAGGACGTCGGCGCTCCCGTCGGCGCGCGCGCGGACGAGGCCGAGACGGCCGCGGCCGTGGCAGTCCGGATCCGAGAGCCCGACGACGACGCGCAGCGCCGCACCGGTCTCCGGCGCGGGAGCGAGCAGGGCGAGCGCGGCGTCCGCCTCCGGCCTGCACCCGCCTCGCTCCAGGAAGGTCTCGGAGCCTTCCGCGTCGCGCAGGCGGACGTGCTTGCCCGGCGGGCTGGCGGGATCGAGCAGGAACGCGTCCAGCACGGTTTGCCCTCGCTCCCCGCTCCGGCCCCCCACCACGAGCCAGGTCTCGCCCGACGGCGAGCGCGTCGCTGCGAGGCTGCTGCCGAAGCGACGCGTGCGCGGGTGGCCGAGCGCGGCCGGCCGGATCGACGCCGCGAGCTCGCACGTGCCGTCGCGGGTGATCTTCAGGACGTGCACCGCGCCGGCGCCCCCGTCCTCGTCGGGCGCGCCCGCGGCCACGACCTGGATCTCGCCGAAGACGCCGAGCGAGCCCACGTGCGCGAGCGAGTGGCCGAGCCCCGCCCCCTCGGGAAGGTGCAGCGACGCGCAGGCGAGGCGAGACCACTCCGCCGTCGCGCTCGTTCCCTCCGGCTCGACGTCGGGCTCCTCCTCGGGCGGCTCCGGCTCGCGATCGGGCACGGGCTCTCGCTCGAGCGGCACCTCGTCCGGCCGCCGCAAGGGCTCGGACCCCGGCGGCACACGGGCCAGGCTCCTCGCGGAAAGAGGTGACTCCGGCGACCGCACCTCACCGCGCCTGGAGAGCCGGAGCCACAGCCCGACCGCGACCGCCGCGACGGCCAGCACGAGCGCGGTCCAGGCTTGTCTTCTCCGCGTCATGTCCGTCCCGCGCTTCGATCCGGAACCTCGCGAGTCCCCCGCTCCACCGGCGAGCGGCCTCCACGGCCGGAACCCGCGAACGAGCCACGGTGCGAGGATACCTGCGGCCGGAGGTGACGGGGTGCCATGCGTGCGGCGGTTGCCCGCGCCTTCGACCGCCGGCTTCCTTCCGCAGCCTGCCCCGAGCGCGAGGCGTCGTGGCCGTCAGCGGCTGGTCGAGCGCGCCTCCCCGCCCGCGCTCTCCGGCTCGCGCGCGGGATCCACGAGCAGGCCCGCCGCGCCGTAGCCGGGCGGACGCTGGAGCAGGAAGACGCGCGCGCCGTAGCCCGAGCCGATGATCTCGTCGGTCGCGTTGCGGCCGTCGAGCTCGGCGGTCGCGAGCCAGTGCCCCTTGTCGCGGTCCTCGAACAGGGTCTCGAGCTCCCACGCGCCGCCGCGCCGGCTCAGGAGCTGGACGAAGCCGCTGTAGCCGAAGACGGCCAGCGTCTCGACGGCCGGGTCGGCGTCGAAGCGACCGGCCGCGAGGCCGCGCGGGCCCTGCGGGCCGGCGTAGATCGTCTCGCTGTGCCACTGGGCTCCGCGGCGCTCGTGGCGCAGGATGCGGCCGTCGTCGAGCGAGCTGTAGAGCACGACCGGCTCGCCCGGGGCGCTCGGCGCGCGCAGCGCGATGCGCCCGCTCCCCATCGGCCCCTCGTGCACCGTGGTCCAGCGCGGGCCGTCGACGCCGATCGAGAGCAGCGCGAGCGCTCCGCTGCGCGCGACCGTCGCGATCTCCGGCGGACGGCCGGGCTCGGCCGGCAGGAGCTCGGCATCGCGCACCCGTCCCGGCAGCTCCTCGAGCAGCTCGGCCGTGAAGGTGCCGTGCTCGCCCCGCGGCGCGACGCGGTACAGACCGCCCGGGCGCGTGAAGACCAGGAGCTCGGGACCCTCCGAGCGCGGGTCGAGCTCGCCGCCGACGACCGTGTGCACCTCGCGCCCCTCGAAGGTCGCGATCAGGCGGTTGTCGATCACGCCGCTCCGGTACGGCACGAGCTGGTAGAGGTTGCCGCTCTGGCTGCCGACGTAGAGCTCGTTCCCGGGGATGCGCGGATCGACGTCGCCGTGGGCGATGCCCCCGAGCCACTTCCCGTCGTGCACGCGCGTCACGGGCGTCCACTTGCCGCTGTAGGACACCAGCACGTGGCAGCGGCCGGCGTCGTCCAGGGCGACGACCTCCGGCGAGGCGTACTGCGGGAAGACCTGGAGCGCCTCGACGGTCCAGATGCCGACCTCGCCGTTGTCGAGCAAGAGGCGCGCGCGCCAGCCGTCGGAGAGGGTCGCGAGCGGGACCTCGCGCTGCGCCGGATCCCCGGCGGGCTCGTCGCCGGGTTCCGATCGCGTGGCGCGCGCGGAGCTCGCGCAGGCCGACCCCAGCACGAGGCAGGAGACGAGGGCGGCGAGGGTCGCACGACGGTTCATCGCGATCGAGCTCCTTGGTGCGGGAGGAGAGAGGTGCGGGGCCTGGACTCCACGCACGAAGGGCCTTCGAGCGGGGCGTCGGCGATCGTCGCGCCTCACAGGGACACGTTCAGGCTAGCGTAGACCTGGCGCGGCGGACCGGCGACCTTGCCGCCGCCGAAGAACCCGCCGCGCGAGTGCACGAACCAGTCCTTGTCGAAGACGTTCGTCGCCCCGATCGAGAGCCTGATCAGCGCCTTGCCGGTGACGATCTCCTTGCTGATCTGCGCATCCCAGATCGTGCGCGAGGAGTTCAAGCCGAGGTTTC
>CADEGS010000192.1 GCA_902826945.1 uncultured bacterium
CGGGTCGAGGCGCGCCGGCCCGCTCGCGAGCCAGTCCGCCAGGCCGAAGGCGAGCCCCGCCACCAGGCCCTCGCCCGCGCTCGCGAGCGCTGCGCCGCGCGCGCTCCCGGCCTGCGCCGGCGGCGCTCGGCCGCCCGCGGGAGCCGGCGGGCGCGCGCGCGGGCTCACGCCTCGCCGCGCGCGCCGCGCTTGTGCCAGGCCCGCCGCCCGCCGCCGATCACGCCGACGTCGATCAGCACGGCGACGACGACCACGACCAGCCGCACGCCCTGCACCGAGCCGCCGTGCACCGCCCAGGCGTACGCGAGCGTCGTCACGGGCAGGAAGAAGAAGCCGAGCAGCGGCCACAGCCAGCTCCGGTAGGCGGCGCCGAGGTAGTCCGAGAACAGCCAGACGAGCACGAGCGCGACGCGCGGGGCGAACAGCGCCAGGCAGCCGAGGAGGAGCGGCATGGGCCTCGCAGTGTGGAGGGCGGCGCGCGCCGCCGCAAGGGAAGGGCGCCGGGGGCTGGCGCGCCAGCGCTCGTTCGCGAATCCTCTGGCATGCCGACGCGCTCCTTCCGCACCGCCCGCACCGCCCGCGTGTGCCTCTCGCGCGAGCCCGACGCGCGCGTGCGCGAGGTGTGGTTCCTGCTGCACGGCTACGGCCAGCTCGCCGCGGAGATGCTGGCGGCCGCCGCGGCGCTCGACGCGCCGGAGCGCCTGCTGGTGTGCCCCGAGGCGCTCTCGCGCTTCTACCGCCGCGGCGGACGCGGCGCGGTGGGCGCGTCCTGGATGACGCGCGAGGAGCGCGAGGCAGAGATCGGGGACCAGCTCGCCTACCTGGAGGCGCTGCGCGCGTCGCTCGCGCGCGAGCTCGCCGCGCAGGGCGCCGCCGACGTGCGCGCGAGCCTGCTCGGCTTCTCGCAGGGCGCGGCGGCGGCCTGCCGCTGGTCGGCGCACGCCGAGCACGCCTTCGGGCGCGTCGTGGCGTGGGGCGCGCTCGTCCCGCCCGAGCTCGACCTGGCGGCCTGGGGCGCGCGCCTCGGCGCGACGCCGGTCGACCTGGTCGCCGGGCGCGCGGACGAGGCCGTGGACGACGAGGCGCTCGCGCGCGAGGCCGAGCGCCTGGCGCGCGCGGGCCTGCGCTGCGCGCTGCACCGCTTCGAGGGCGGCCACGAGCTCGACGCGGCGACGCTGCTCGCCCTCGCGGCCCGACCGCCCGGAGGCTGAGGCCGCGGCCCGCGGCGCGCGCTATCCTCGGCGCGTGTCGCTGCTGGCCGACGAGCTGCGTTCCATCGTGCGCGCCGCGGCCGCGCGCCTGCGCGCGCTCCCGCCCGCGGACGCGGCGCGCCCGCTCGCGCCGGGCAAGTGGTCGGCGCAGCAGGTGCTCGGCCACCTGGTGGACTCGGCCGCGAACAACCACGGGCGCTTCGTGCGCGGGGCCGCGCGCGAGGACCTGTGCTTCGAGGGCTACGACCAGGAAGCCTGGGTGCGCGCGCAGCGCTACGAGCGCGCCGACTGGGCGCTCGTCGTCGCCTTGTGGGAGAGCTACAACCTGCACCTCGCCTGGGTGCTCGAGGGGCTCGCGCCCGCCGCGCTCGAGCGCCCGCGCGCCGCGCACACGCTGGACGCGATCGCCTGGGAGGTCGTGCCCGCCGGCGAGCCCGCCACGCTCGGCTACCTGGCGCGCGACTACCTCGGCCACCTGTGCCACCACCTGCGCCAGATCGACCCGACGCTCGCCCCCGCGCCGCGCCGCCAGCGCGGCGGCTGAGCTTTTTCTCGCCTTTCCCGCGTTGGCCGGCGCGCGCGCGGGCAGTCCGTCCGCGAGCCATGGAGAACCCGCAAGCCCTGCACGCGCTGCTCGAGGAGACGAGCTGGATGCAAGCGCTCGCGCGCCGGCTGGTGGCCGACCCGCACCTGGCCGCCGACCTGGCGCAGGACGTGGCGCTGGACGCGCTCGAGGGCCAGCCGGAGCCCGGCCGACCGCTGCGCGGCTGGCTGGCGACGGTCATGCGCCGCCGCCTGTCACGCCTGCGGCGCGGCGAGGCGCGCCGCGGCGCGCGCGAGCGGGCGGCGCACGAGCGCGCGCCGCGCGCGGCCGAGGCGTCGGTGGCCGAGGTCGTCGAGCGCGCCGAGACGCACCGCAACGTGGTGCTGGCGCTCTTGGCGCTCCCCGAGCCGACCAGGAGCACGCTGCTCCTGCGCTTCTTCGAGCAGCTCCCGTACGAGGAGATCGCGCGGCGCACGGGCGTCGCGACGGCGACCGTGAACAGCCGCGTGACGCGCGGGCTCGACCAGCTGCGCCGGCGGCTCGAGACGAGCTACGCCGGAGACCGGCGCGCGCTGGCCCTGGCCCTGACTCCCCTCGCGAAGCCGCCGGCGGGGCTCGCGACCACCACGATCCTGGGACTGAAGACCATGCACATGACGATCGGAACGGCGGCGGCGACCTTCTTGGCGGTCACGGTGAGCGTGGCCGTGCTCGGCGGCGGACCCGGGGACGGGGGGCGCGAGGCGCGCTCCCCGCGCCCGGCGGACGCGGGGCAGGAAACGGGCCGGGCGGCCGCGACGCTCGGCCGCCGCGCGGGGGGAGAGCTCCTGGCCGCGCCGGGAGCGCAGGCGGAGGAGCCCGCCCCGTCGGCCGAGGCCCCCGCGTCTCTCGATTCTCACGGAGCCCGAGCCTTGGTCCCGCTCCCCGAGCCGGCACCGGAGCCCGGCGTCGCCCTGGAGGTCTGGACCGCCGAGGTCGAGCACGCGCTGGTTCTCGCGCCGACGGTCGCCTCGCTCACGGTGAACACCGGCGGCGGCGACGTCACGGTGCGCGCCGCGGAGACCGGCCAGCTCCGGATCCGCGCCACGGTGCACGCGCGTCTCGACCAGACCGCCGCGCACCAGCGCACGCGGACCTTCATTGACCACGTCGCGGTGCGCGAGGAGGACGGCAGGCTCATCGTCGAGGACGCCCACACGCGCGAGCGCGGCTGGACGGTCGACCTCGAGCTGTCGGTCCCCGGAAAGCTGCCTCTCTTCGCGAGCAGCGGATCGGGCGACGTCATCGTGCGCACCGGGCAGGGCCAGGTCGTGGCGAACACGGGCTCGGGGGACGTGCGCGTGGAGCTGCCCCAGGAGCGCGTGCAGCACCTGACGGCGAGCAGCGGCTCGGGCGACGTCGCGGTCGAGGTCGGCGGCGTCGAGGAGACGCTCGATGCGAGCTCGGGCGCCGGTGACGTCGAGGTGCGCGTGCGCGGCGCGGTCTCGCCGGGCCGCGCGCGGCTCTCGTCTGGCTCGGGCGACGTCGCGCTGGCGCTGCCCGAGGACGCGCGGGTCACCCTCGACCTGGAGACCAACGGCGGCGACATCCGCGTGCCGGACGCGCTCGGGCTGCGGGTCGAGCGCGATCCCCGCGGCGCTCGCGTGGCGCGCGGGACGGTCGGCGGCGGGGGGACGGCGGGCGGGGCCTACGAGCTGCGCTCGGGCTCGGGCGACCTGTCGGTCGCGCTCGCCACGCCGTCCGGCGGGCGCTGAGGAAGCCTCCCGGGGCCGGCCGCCGTCCGTCGGGGCGAGGGCCGGCCGCGCGGGACCCGCGGCGCCGACGCAGCTCCCGCCGGAGGCGGTACGCTCTGGGTCCCCTCTGCCTTCCGGAAGCCATGCACCGACTCCAGCGCCCCGCCCTCGCGTTCCTCCTCGTCGCCTCGACCCTCGCCGCCGGCTGCCGCTCGCGCGCCCCGGCGCGAGCGGAGCGGCCGCTCCTGCCCGCGCCGCTCGAGACGCTCGTCACGGAGGGAGAGGGCGCGCTGGAGCAGCGCAAGCGCGAGCGCAAGGCCTGGATCGAGGAGCGGCACAAGGCGCCGCCGGAGATCGACTGGCGCGCGGTCGAGCGCGAGAACGGCCTGCGCCAGATCGCCAAGCGCAACGGGCTCGCCACGCGCCAGGAGGCGGGCGCGCTGCGCTGGAGCGAGCGCGGCAGCGAGAACCAGGCGGGCCGCATGCACGTCGCCGTGCCGGCCACGGACGGCGCGCACCTGTACGCGGGCTCGTCGAACGGCGGCCTGTGGAAGGGGGCGCTCGACGGCTCGGGCTGGCAGCCGCTGGGCGACAACCTGTACGGCGGCGCGCACTCGCTGGCTGCGGTGCCGGGCGCCGCGCCGGGCGACCCCGACGTCGTGCTGGCCGCGACCGACGGCGGCCTGGTCCACGTCACGCGCGACGAGGGCGCGACCTGGCAGGAGCCGCTGAACCTCGAGGCCGGCAAGACCTCGGGCGTGAAGCGCGCGCTGGTGAGCTCCGACGGCGCGTACGCGGTCTACCTCGTGCGCCGGCGCGCGACGAACGGTAGCTGGCAGGTGTTCCGCTCGACCGACGGCATGGCGAGCTTCGCGCAGGTCAAGGGCTTCGGCTCGTTCGCCGGCGACGCCTGGGTGCCGCGCACGGGCGGCTCGGCGCTGTGGGTGCTGACGAGCACCGGCGTCGAGCGCAGCACCGACGGCGGGGCGACCTTCACGCCGATGGGGCCGGCGCCGACCGCCGGCATGAGCGGCGGCGACCTGGTCGGCTCGGAGGCCGGCGCGCCGCGGCTGTGGGTCGTCGCGCACGTCGGCTCCGCGCGCCAGCTCCACCGCTCCGACGACGCCGGCGCCTCCTGGAGCCTGGTCGCCACGCTGAGCGACTTCTGGGACGGCACGGCCAACGCCTCGATCGTCGACGCGGACCTCTTCGCCTACGGCGGCGTCGAGTGCCACGTGACGCGCGACGGGGGCGCGAGCTTCGCGATCGTGAACGGCTGGGGCGAGTACTACGGCAGCCCGGCGACGAAGCTGCACGCCGACGTCCCCGGGATCGACGTGCTCTTCGACGGCGTGGGGGAGGTGTGGTACGTCAACACGGACGGCGGGCTCTACGTCTCGACCGACCAGCTCGCGAGCGTCTCGAACCTCTCGCTCACCGGCCTGCGCGTCAGCCAGTACTACACGACGCACACCTCCACGCTGCCGCCGCACCGCGTGCTGGCGGGCTCGCAGGACCAGGGCTACCAGCGCTCGGGCGACGCGCCCGGACCGGGCGGCCGCTACGGCTTCGCGCAGCTCATCTCCGGCGACTACGGCCACCTGACCTCGGGCGACGGCGACCAGGGCAACGTCTTCTCGGTCTACCCCGGCTTCGTCCTGTGCCAGGTGAACGAGGCCAACCCGAACCTCTACACGAAGAACTTCCCCGCGGGCGAGACCCTGGCGTGGATGCCGCCGGTGGTCGCCGACGTCTACGACGTGCGCGACTACTTCCTCTGCGCGACGCGGCTGTGGCGCTACGACAAGTCCGGCCCGACCTGGAGCGGCAGCGTGTACTCGACGTTCGACTTCAGCGCCGGGCAGCCGGGGCGCTACGTGAGCGCGCTGGCGTTCTCGCCGATCGATCCCGAGCGCGCCTGGGCGGCGACGAACGACGGGCGGCTCTTCCGCTCCCTCGACCACGGCCTGACCTGGACGCAGTCGCCCGGCCTGGGCCCCGCGGCGCACTACTTCTACGGCACCGCGATCGTGGCCAGCGCCGTGGACGTGGACACCGTGTACGTCGGCGGCAGCGGCTACGGCTCGCCGGCGGTGTACCGCACGACGAACGGCGGCCTCTCCTGGCAGCCCTACGGCGAGGGTTTGCCGAGCACGCTGGTCTACGCCCTGGCGGAGGCCAAGGACGGGAGCGGCACGCTCCTGTGCGGCACGGAGACCGCCGCCTACCGCCGCGACGCGGGCGCGAGCGCCTGGGAGGACGTCACCTCGAACCAGGCGCCGGTCACGATCTACTGGAGCGTGGAGACCCTCGCGCACGAGAACGTCGCGCGCTTCGGCACCTACGGGCGCGGGATCTGGGACTACGCGATCGACCACGTGCCGCCGCGGGTCTACCCCGACAAGCGTCCCGCGCTGCAGCCGCGCTGAGCGCGACGATGGCCTGGCACGACCTCGCCGGCGCCCTGGGCGTCGTGTGCATCGTGGCCACGTACCTGCTGCTCCAGCTCGAGCGGCTGGACGCGCGCTCGCTCGCCTACTCGGGCGCGAACGCGCTCGGCGCGGGGCTCGTGCTGGCCTCGCTCGCCGTCGAGTGGAACGCCTCGGCGGCGGCGGTCGAGGGCTTCTGGCTCCTGATCTCGCTCGTCGGCGTCGCGCGCGCGCTGCGGCGCGCTGCCTAGGAAGACCGCAGGAGCCCGTTCGCGTCCAGGAACGACTCGAGCGCCGCGCGCAGCTCGTCGGGGCGCTCCATCTGCAGGTAGTGGCCGACCCCGGTCCACACGCGCCAGTCCAGGCGCGGCGCCAGCGCGCGCACCGCGGCCTCGTACTCCGCCGACCACGCGGGCTGGCGCGCGAGCACGAGCAAGACCGGCACCGCGAGCGGCGCGGGCGAGAAGGCGTCGGGCGCGAGCGCCGCGTCGAGGCCGCCCACGACCGCCTCGTGGCGCGTGGCGAGCGCCATGGCGCGGATCGCGGCGCGGTCCAGGGCGGAGAGCCCGGGTCCCGGCATGCCGTCGATCATCGCGCTCATCGCCTCCTGCCAGCGCTCGCCGCGGAAGGGCGCGAGCACGGGCTCGACGTCCTCCGCGCGGAACACGCTCAGGAGCGCCCCGTCGATCCCGACCATGGCGAGCGCGCGCTCGGGATGGCGGTGGCAGAAGGCCGCCGCGACCGGCGTCCCGTTCGAATGGCCGACGACCACCGCGCGCGCGACGCCGGCGTCGTCGAGCACCGCCGCGAGCGCGTCGGCGAAGGCGGCGAAGGAGTAGCCGGCGGGCGGCGGGTCGCTCGCGCCGTGGCCGGGCAGGTCCACCGCGAGCGTGCGCGCGCGTCCGGAGAGCGCCGGGAGCTGGCGCGACCAGGCGGCCGTGCTGCCGGCCCAGCCGTGCACGAGCACGAGCGCCTCCGCGCCCGCGCCCGCGTCGAGGTAGTGCACGCGCGTGCCTTCCCAGGGAGCGAAGCGCTCGCGCGGAGCGTCGTCCTCCACGACGGGCGGGGCGGGCGCAGCGGCGCACGCGGTCGCGGCGAGGAGCAGGGGGAGCGCGAGGCGGGGCTTCATGGGGGAGAGGAATACCACGCGGCCGGCGGCATGCGGGCGCGAGGCCTCCTGCGGCGTCCGCGGCGGGGGTGGCGGGGCGGAGCACGGCCCGTCGCTCCCCCGGCCGGCACCGCTGCGCTAGGCTGGGAGCGGCTCCGGAGGTCTCCCATGAAGCCGCGCGCCCTGGCCACGCTCCTCGCCCTCTTCCCGCTCGGTCTCCTCGCGAGCTCCATGGCGAGCCCCGGCGAGGGGTGCGGGCCGTCGGCTGCCTCGGCAGCGGCTCCCCAGGAGCCGCCGAGCTGCCCGCTCTGCGGCGGCAGCGGCTTCGGCGACCTGGTCCTCCTGCTCCGGCTGCAGCAGCGCGTCGCGCTGCTCTCGACGGTCGTCCGCTAGGCCGGCGGCGGCGCGCCCTCGGAGAACGGCGCGAGCGAGCGCGGGTGCGGGCGCGGGGTGTTGCGCTCGTCCGCGCGCAGGAGGAAGCGCAGCGCCACCAGCGCCAGCACGCCGAGCGCGCCGAGCAGCCCGAAGAAGCCCGCGCGCAGCGTCGGCACGCAGCCGATCAGGTCGGTCCGGCCGATCGCGTCCGGCGGCGCGAGCAGCGCCGCGAAGAGCGTCCCGAGCACGAGCGAGGCGTAGTACGTGCGCGCCCAGAAGCGCGCGCGCTCCGCTCCGCCGCAGAGCTCGGTCAGGAGGCGCTCGAGCGGCCGGCGCAGGAAGAGCACGACGCCGGCCGCGAGCGCGGCCAGCGCGGCCAGACACGAGAGGAAGGCGGTCGTCGGTTCCATGGGGTCTCCTTCGTCGGGGCGCTCCCCCCGTGAGCCGCTGCGGGGTCGGCGGGAGCGCGTGTTCGTCAGCCGCGCCCGCGCCGCGCCGTGCGCAGCAGCGTCCTGAGCCCGAAGCGCTGCAGGAGGCCGCCCGCGAGGAAGGACGTGGCCATCGAGTCCACCAGGGAGACGACGCCGGCGACGTCCTCGAGCCGCGCGCGCAGCGCCGCCGCGGCGGGGGAGCGCTCGCGCCGCAGCCGCTCGATCCAGCCCGGCACCTGGTCCAGGATCGGGTCCCACTCCTTGCGCTTGCGCGCCTGCACGATCGAGCGGATCGCGCGCTCGAGGTCGGTCTCGGGGCGGTAGAGGACGCGCCGCGAGCCCGGCGCGCGCTCGGGGTGCACCAGCCCCCAGTCGACGAGCTCGCGCGCCGCCATCGAGACCGCGCCGCGGCTCAGGCCGAGCTCGTCCGCCAGCGTGTCGCCGTCCGCCGGCTCGGCGCGCGCGAGCAGGCAGGCGAGCACGCGCCCCGCGGCGGGCGTGATGCCCCACAGGGGCGCCAGCCGCCCCCAGAGCTGCACGAAGGCCGCGCGCACGTCGTCGATCTCGCTCATGCCCGCCAGCCTAGCCG
>CADEGS010000193.1 GCA_902826945.1 uncultured bacterium
GGATGCGCGCCTCGGTGTCGAGCGGGATCTCGACGATGCGCTCGACGCCCTCGCGGCCGAGCACGGCCGGGACGCCGGTGTAGACGCCCTCGAAGCCGAAGTGGCCGTTCAGGAAGCAGGCGCAGGGCAGGAGGCGCTTCTCGTCGTTCAGGATCGAGGCCGCCATCGCCGTCGCCGCCGCCGCCGGCGCGAAGAAGGCGCTGCCGGTCTTCAAGAGGTTCACGATCTCGGCGCCGCCGTCGCGCGTGCGCTGCGCCAGCGCATCGATGCGCTCGCGCGCCACCAGGTCGCGCAGGCCTACGCCGTTCACGGTGCAGGCGCCGGGCATGGGCACCATCGAGTCGCCGTGCGCGCCGAGCACCATCGCGTCCACGTCCTTGACCGAGGTGCCGGTCTCCTCGGCGATGAACCACGAGAAGCGCGCCGCGTCGAGCACGCCGGCCATGCCGAGCACGCGCCTGGCCGGGAAGCCGAGCTTGGCGCGCATCAGAGCGGTCATCACGTCGAGCGGGTTCGTGACCACGATCACGATCGCCTGCGGCGAGCCCTCGCGGATCGTCTGCGCCACCGCGCTCACCACGCGCGCGTTCTCGACCAGGAGGTCCGAGCGGCTCATGCCCGGCTTGCGCGGCTTGCCGGCCGTCACGACGAACAGGTCCGAGCCGCGCGTCTCCTCGGCGCGCTCGGTGCCGACCACGCGCGCGCCGATGCCCTCGATCGCCGCCGCCTGGTTCAGGTCGAGCGCGATGCCGCGCGCGCGCCCCTCCAGCACGTCGGTCAGCACGATCTCCGAGGCCAGCTCCGCGCGCGCGCAGCCCTGCGCCACGCACATGCCGACGAAGCCGGCGCCGACGACGGTGACCTTGCGCTCGGGCGTGTGCATGCGTCGATCAGGCCCACTCGCGCGGGCGGAGGAAGTCGCTCGTCAGGCGCGCCTCGGGCGAGCCCGGCTCGGGCTGCCAGTCGTAGCGCCACAGGACCAGGGGCGGCAGCGAGGCCAGGATCGACTCGGTGCGCCCGCCGGCCTGCAGGCCGAACAGGGTACCGCGGTCCTGCACCAGGTTGAACTCGACGTAGCGCCCGCGCCGGTAGAGCTGGAAGTCGCGCTCGCGCTCGCCCCAGGGCGCGTCCTTGCGGCGCGCCAGGATCGGGCGGTAGGCGGGCAGGAAGTGCTCGCCCACGCGGCGCAGGAGCTCGAAGGAGCGCTCGAACCCGCCCTCGGTCCAGTCGTCGAAGAAGAGCCCGCCGATGCCGCGCGGCTCGCCGCGGTGGCGCAGGAAGAAGTAGCGGTCGCACCAGTCCTTGAGGCGCGGGTAGAGCGCCGGGCCGAAGGGCTCGCAGGCCGCGCGCGCCGTCGCGTGCCAGTGGCGCGCGTCCTCCTCGAAGCCGTAGTACGGCGTCAGGTCGAAGCCGCCGCCGAACCACCACACCTCGGGCGCGTCCGCCTGCGCCGCGGCGTGGAAGAAGCGCACGTTCATGTGCGTCGTCGGCGCGTAGGGGTTCCGCGGGTGCACGATCAGGGAGAGCGACACGGCCTGGTAGGGCCGGCCGGCGAGCTCGGGGCGGCGCTCGGTCGCGGCCGGCGGCAGCGCGGCGCCCAGCGCGTGCGAGAGATTGACGCCGGCGCGCTCGATCACCGGCCCGCCCTCCAGCACGCGCGGCCGCGCCAGGCCGCCGCGCTCGCCCTCCAGCACGTCGCGGCGGAAGCGCGCCCGGCCGTCCTCCTCCTCGAGCGCCGCGCAGATCGCGTCCTGCAAGGACGAGAGGAAGGCCAGCACGCGCGCAGGCCGGTCGTGTGCGCCGGCCGCGCTCATTCCTCGCGGCGGCGTGGAGCCTCGGGCTCCTCCTGGCTCCGCCGCTCGTAGCGCTCGAGCTCCGGCACGACCGGGTCGCGCAGGTAGGTCTGGAAGAAGGCCGCGAGCGAGCGCCCGGCCACCTCGTCCGCCAGGCGCTCGAAGTCGGCCGTGGTCGCGTTCCCGTCGCGGTGGTCGGCCACCCAGCGGCGCAGCAGCGCGAAGAAGGTCGCGTCGCCCAGCTCGCCGCGCAGCATGTGCAGCACGTAGGCGCCGCGCTGGTAGACGCGCCCGCTGAAGAGCGACTCGACGCCCGGCTCGACCGGCGGACCGACGCGGCTGCCGCGCAGGTGGCGGTAGGCGCGCGCCGCGCGCCCCTCCAGCGCCTCGGGGCCGCGCTCGTGCTCCGTCCACAGCCACTCCGCGTAGCTCGCGAAGCCCTCGTTCAGCCACATGTCCTTCCACTGCGCCAGGCTCACGCAGTCGCCGAACCACTGGTGGGCGAGCTCGTGCGCCACGACCCCCTCGCCCATGCCGCGCGAGTAGACCGGCAGCGTCTGCGTCTCGAGCGCCCCGCCCATCTGCTCGGGCGTGATCAGGCCCCCGAACGCCTCGAACGGGTAGGGCCCGAAGAGCGTCGCGAAGTGCTCGATCATGTCGCCCATGCGGCGCTGCGCGGCGAGCTCCTTCTCGCTCGCGTCGGCGGGGTGGTAGAGCCGCAGCGGCAGGCCGCCGGGCCCGGTCCACTCCTCGAGCTCGAGCTGCACCACGTTCACCGTCGCCAGGTAGGTCGCCATCGGGTCGCGCGCGCGCCAGCGGAAGGTGCGCTGGCCGCCCTCCTCGTCCACGCCCTCGAGGAGGCCGTTGGCGGCCACCTGCCACGGCGCCGGCACGGTGATCGCGAAGGTGAAGGTCGCCTTGTCGCTCGGGTGGTCGTTCGAGGGCAGCCAGGACGACGCGCCGGCGCACTCGCTGACGACGTAGATGCCCGAGTCGCGCTTCCACCAGCCGACGCCCTTCAGGCCCATGCGCGCCACCGACGGATCGGGGGCGAGCTCGGGCACGCCGTCGTAGCGCACGACCGCGCGGAACGGCCGCCCGGCGGCGAGCGGCGCCGCGGGGCGCACGACGAGCTCGCGGCCGGCGCGCGAGATCCGCGCCGGCGCGCCGTCCACCTCGACCGAGCGCACCTCGAGCCCCCACAGGTCGAGGTCGAAGCTCGAGAGGGCCTCGCTCGCGACCGCGTCCACCGTCGTGCAGGCCTCGATGCGGCCGCTCACGGGATCGACGCGCATCGCGACGTCGTAGTGCTGGACGTCGTAGCCGCCGTTGCCGAGCTCGGGGAAGTACTCGTCGCCGACGCCGGGAGCGCCGGCGCGCGGAGCGTCCGCGCCGCTCCTGGCGGCGGACGCGCCACCGGTCGCCGCGGCGCAGCCGGCGAGGAGCAGCGCGACCGCCGAGAGGCGCGCGGGGACGGGGACGCGCGCCCTGGCGGGCGGCCGCGGACGGAGGTGTGCGCTCATGCGGGCGGCCATGCTAGCGAGCGCGCGCCCGCGCCGCCGTCCCGCTCCGGTCCGGCGCGCGAGCGCGGCGCCCCGCGCCGATTCCCGCGGGGCCCGCGCGCCGTGCTTCGCTAGAATCCGCGCCTTCCGACCCCCTCCCGCCGCCATGCTCCCCGACCTCCGCGCCCCCGTCGATCCCTTCGCGCCGCGCCACATCGGACCCGACCCCGCCGACGTGCAGGCGATGCTCGCCCGGCTCGGGCTCTCCTCGCTCGAGGAGCTGGTGGAGCGCACGGTGCCCGCCTCGATCCGGCTGCGCCGCCCGCTGGCGCTCGACGCCGGCCAGGGCGAGGCGGGCTTCCTCTCCGGCTTCGCCGCGCTGGCGCGCAGGAACCAGGTCTTCCGCTCGTTCATCGGGCTGGGCTACCACGGCACGCACCTGCCGGCCGTGCTGCGGCGCAACGTGCTCGAGAACCCCGGCTGGTACACGGCCTACACGCCCTACCAGGCGGAGATCGCGCAGGGGCGCCTGGAGGCGCTCCTGAACTTCCAGACCGTCGTGTCGGAGCTGTGCGCGCTGCCGCTGGCCAACGCCTCGCTGCTCGACGAGGCCACCGCGGCCGCGGAGGCCTTGTGCCTGTGCCACCGCGTCGCCGGCGCGCGCGGCGGCCGCTTCCTCGTCTCCGAGGAGTGCCACCCGCAGACGATCGCCGTCGTGCGCACGCGCGCCGAGGCGCTGGGCATCGCCTGCGACGTCGTGGACGTCGAGCGCGCCGACCTGGCCGCGCTCGCGCCCTCGGGCGTCCTGCTGCAGTACCCCGCGACGCACGGCGCGCTGCGCGACCACGAGGGGCTCGTGCGCCGCGCGCACGCGGCCGGCGCGCTGGTCGTGGCCGCCACCGACCTCCTGGCCTTGACCGTGCTGCGCCCGCCGGGCGAGTGGGGCGCCGACGTCGCGGTCGGCTCGGCGCAGCGCTTCGGCGTGCCGATGGGCTTCGGCGGCCCGCACGCCGCCTTCCTCGCCACGCGCGAGGAGCACAAGCGCCACGTGCCGGGCCGCATCATCGGCCTCTCGCGCGACCGCCGCGGCGCGCCCGCGCTGCGCATGGCGATGCAGACGCGCGAGCAGCACATCCGCCGCGAGAAGGCCACCAGCAACATCTGCACGGCGCAGGTGTTGCTCGCGGTGCTGGCGGGGCTGTACGCGGTCTACCACGGGCCGAGCGGCCTGCGCGCGATCGGCGAGCGGGTGCACGCGACGACCGCCCTCCTGGCGGCCGGCCTGCGGCGGCTGGGCTTCGCGCTCGTGGACGAGCCGTTCTTCGACACGCTGCGCGTCGGCCTGGGCGAGCGCTCGGCGACGGCGCTGCACCTGGCGGCGCACGCGCGCCACATGAACCTGCGCCCGATCGACGCGCACGCGGTCGGCGTGAGCCTGGACGAGACGACGACGCGCGAGGACGTGGAGCGCTTGCTCGAGGTCTTCGCGGGGCTCGCCGGCCAGCCCTGCCCCGACCTGGACGCGCTCGCGCGCGGCCTCGACGCGCGCCTGCCCGCCCCCTTCGCGCGCACCAGCGCCTACCTCGAGCAGCCCGTCTTCCAGCGCTACCGCTCCGAGCACGAGATGCTGCGCTACGTGCGCCGCCTCGAGGCGCGCGACCTGTCGCTCACGACGTCGATGATCGCGCTCGGCTCGTGCACGATGAAGCTCAACGCCACGACGGAGATGATCCCGGTCACGTGGCCGGAGCTGTGCGACGTGCACCCCTTCGCGCCCTCCGAGCAGGTCGAGGGCTACCGCGAGCTCTTCGCGCGCATGGAGCGCGCGCTGTGCGAGATCACCGGCTTCGCCGCCTGCTCGCTGCAGCCCAACGCGGGCTCGCAGGGCGAGTACGCCGGCCTGCTCGCGATCCGCGCCTGGCACCGCTCGCGCGGCGACGAGCGGCGCGACGTGTGCCTGATCCCGGTCTCGGCGCACGGCACGAACCCCGCCAGCGCCGTGCTGGCCGGCATGCGCGTGGTCGTCGTGGCCTGCGACGAGGCGGGCAACGTCGACCTGGCCGACCTCACGGCCAAGGCCGAGCGGCACGCCGACGAGCTGGCGGCGTTGATGGTGACCTACCCCTCGACGCACGGCGTGTTCGAGGAGCGCATCCGCGACGTCGTCGCGGTCGTGCACGCGCACGGCGGGCAGGTCTACCTCGACGGCGCGAACATGAACGCGCAGGTCGGGCTGTGCCGCCCCGGCGACGAGGACGGGATCGGCGCCGACGTCTGCCACCTCAACCTGCACAAGACCTTCTGCATCCCCCACGGCGGCGGCGGGCCGGGCATGGGCCCGATCTGCGTGGCGGAACACCTGGCGCCCTTCCTGCCCTCGCACCCGCTCGTGCCGTGCGGCGGCGAGAGCTCGTTCGGCACCGTCTCGGCGGCGCCCTGGGGCAGCCCGCTCGTGCTGCCGATCTCGTGGGCCTACGTCGCGATGATGGGCGCGGAGGGGCTGCGGCGCGCGACCGCCGTCGCGATCCTGAACGCGAACTACATGGCCGCGCGCCTGGCCGAGCACTACGAGGTGCTCTACCGCGGCGAGCGCGGCATGGTGGCGCACGAGTTCATCCTCGACCTGCGCCCCTTCGAGGCCGCCGCCGGCGTGACCGCCGAGGACTTCGCCAAGCGCCTGATGGACTACGGCTTCCACGCGCCGACGATGTCCTTCCCCGTCCCCGGCACGCTGATGATCGAGCCGACCGAGTCCGAGTCGAAGGCCGAGCTCGACCGCCTGTGCGACGCCCTGATCGCGATCCGTGGCGAGGTGCGCGCGATCGCGGAGGGGCGCCTGGACCGCAAGGACAACCCGCTGAAGAACGCGCCGCACACCGCCCTCGAGGTGTGCGCCGACGCCTGGACGCACGCCTACGGGCGCGAGCTGGCCGCCTTCCCCGCGCCCTGGACGCGCGAGCACAAGGTCTGGCCGCACGTCGCGCGCATCGACAACGGCTACGGCGACCGGCACCTGGTGTGCACGTGCCCGCCGGTCGAGGCCTGGGCGGACGAGATCCCGCCGAGCGAGCCCCGGTCGCTCGGCGCCGCGGCCGCCAGGCCGCGGCCGGCGCCATCGGCGCCGTAGCGCCGCAGGCCTCCTTCGCGCGCAGCGCGAAGCGATCGTCGCGCGACGGAAGCACGCGCCCGGCCGCTCCTCGCCGCGGCGACCCGCGGCGACCCGCTGCCACGGATCGCGCCGCCGCCGGCCCCGCCGCCCGTGCTGCCGACGTCCCCCTCGGCCCCGCGCTTTACCGCGCCGCGGTCCGGCGCCACGATGCGCCGCCATGCAGCCCGCTCTCCGCGCGTTCGCCGGCGCCCTCCTCGGCCTCGCCTCGTGCACTTCCTCCACCCACGCGCCGTCCGCGCCGGCGCGCGACCCCGCGCCCGCCGCCCGCGCCAAGGCGGCGCTCCTCGCCCAGCACGGCCCGGCCCAGCGCGAGCGCATCGAGCGCGGCGTCGAGCAGGTCGCCGCGCTGTGGCTGCCCGCGGACGGCGACCTCGAGGCGTTCTGCCGCGAGCAGTTCGCGACGAGCGAGCTGGACCTGCTCTTCGCGCGCCTCGAGGCGGCGCTCGAGCAGGTCGACGGCCGCTTCGTCGAGCTCGGCCGCTCGCTGCGCTGGCACGTCGACGTCGACACGGGCCCGATGCTCGCGGTCGATCCGCTGCTCGCCGCCTGGGATCCCGGCGCGCACGTCACGGAGGACCTCTTCGCGAGCAAGGTCGCCTTCGTCGCGCTGCTGAACTTCCCGCTGACGACGCTCGACGAGCGCCTGCGGGACGGCGCGCGCTACGACCGCCGCCGCTGGGCCGAGGTGCGCCTGACCGGCCGCTTCGACACGCGCCTGCCGGGCGCGGTCGCGGCCGAGATCGGCGCCGCGGGCGCCGAGGCCGACCGCTACGTCGCGGGCTACGACCTGTGGATGCACCACGTGCTCGGGCGGCAGGGCGAGCGCCTCTTCCCCTCCGGCAAGCGCCTGATCAGCCACTGGAACCTGCGCGACGAGCTCAAGGCCGCCTACGCCGATCCCGACGGGCTCGCGAAGCAGCGCACGCTCGTGTGCGCCATGGAGCGCATCGTCACGCAGACGATCCCCGCGGCCGTGATCGGCGACCCGCGCGTCGACTGGAACCCGTTCGACAACGCGGTGCGGCCGGCTCCGCGCGCGACGATCGAGGCCGGGGCGCCCGACGAGCCGCCGGGCCCGGAGCTGGGCGCGCGCGAGCCCGACGCGCGCTTCGCCCACGTGCTGGCGCACCGCGCGGCCGCGCGCCGGGCGGACCCGTACTCCCCCACCGCTCCGACGCTGCTCGCGCGCGCCTTCGCCGCGGCGGAGATGCCCGAGGCGCGCGTGCGCGAGCTGATCCTGGCCGTGCTCGACGCGCCGCTCGTCGCGCCCGCCGCGCGCGAGATCGAGGCGCGCCTGGGGCGGCGGCTCGAGCCGCAGGACATCTGGTACGAGTTCGGCGGCGACGACGTGCCCGAGGCCGAGCTCGACCGCGAGACGCGCCGGCGCTACCCGACGCCCGCGGCCTTCGCCGCCGACCTGCCGCGCCTGCTGGCCGAGCTCGGCTTCCCCGCCGAGCGCGCGCGCACTCTCGCCGAGCACGTCGCCGTCGATCCCTCGCGCGGCGCCGGCCACGCGCTCGGCGCCGCGCGCCGCGGCGACCTCCCGCACCTGCGCACGCGCGTCGAGGCCGGCGGGATGGACTACAAGGGCTACAACATCGCGGTGCACGAGCTCGGCCACAACGTCGAGCAGTTCCTGTCGCTCTACGAGGTCGACCACACGCTGCTCTCCGGCGTGCCGAGCACCGCCTTCACGGAGGCGCTCGCCTTCCTGTTCCAGGCGCGCGACCGCGCGCTGCTCGGCCTGCCGGCGCCGGGCGGCGAGGCCGAGCGCCTGCGCGTGCTCGACCACTACTGGAACACGCGCGAGATCGCGGGCTCGGCGCTGGTCGAGATCGACGTCTGGCACTGGCTCTACGAGCACCCCGAGGCGAGCGCCGC
>CADEGS010000194.1 GCA_902826945.1 uncultured bacterium
CCGGCCGCTCCGGCGTGCTCGCTCCCGGTCCACGGCAGGAGCAGGCGGCGCGTGGCCGCGCGCAGCCCGAGCGCGGCCACGCACAGCAGGAGCAGGTGCTCCGCGCGCCACGAGGCCGGCCGGGAGAGCGCTGCGGCGGCGCTCCCGCCGCGCAGCCCGCTCGAGCCGGCGAGCGAGGCGCGCGCCAGCGGCGCCGACGCGTCGGGCCCGGCCGCCGGCGCCCCCGGCTCGTCCAGGGCGCAGAGCAGCGCCGCGCGATCCTCGGCCAGGAAGCCCGCCCGGAAGAGGGGCAGGTGGGCGAGGAGCGCGAGCAAGAGCGTCCCGAGGGAGACCAGGAGCGCGCGGAGTCGCGAAGGCATCGGCCGCGGGATGGTACCGCCGCGACGCGGCGACACGAGCGAGGCCGGCGGGCACGGCATCGCTGGCGGGCGCGCCGGCGGCTAGACTCCGCGGACTGGCCGACCTCTCGCGCCGCTCCGGCGCGCGGGCGCCGCGCCCGATCCACCGCGCCGCTCCGGAGCTGCGCCGCGAGCGGGTCCGGGCGCGCGCCACGCGCGAGCGCACGGCTCCCTCGGGGAGCGGCGCGCGCGGACGGCCTCGCGCATGAAGCTCCGAACCTGGCTGCTCCTCCTCCCGGGCCTGGCGGCCGCGGCGCAGGGGGCTCCCGACGAGCGCGACGCGCTCGCGCGCCGCCTGGGCGCCTCGCTCGAGACGCTGGAGGCGCTGCGCGCCGATCGAGCGCGCGCGCTGGAGGCGGCCGAGGCGGATCGCCGCGGCGGCGAGCAGACGATCCGCGCGCTCGAGGCCGAGCTCGAGCGCGTGCGCCGCGAGCTGGCGCAGGCCGGCGCGCGCCGCGCGGAGGTCGCGCGCGCGGAGGAGGGTGCCGGAGCGCTGGCGGAGGCGCTCGAAGCGCTGCTCGCGGCCGGCGCGGACGCGGCGCGCGAGGCGCTCGCCGCCTGGCGACCGGGGATCGCGCAGGGAATCGGCTGGCGGCGCGACGAGCGGCTCGCGGCGGCCGACGCGCTGCTGGCCGCGCTCGCGCCCGGAGCGCACGAGCGCGGCGCCGCCGTCGCCGGCGCGCTCGGCTTCCTGGTGGACGAGCTCGGGCTCGCCGCGACGGTCGAGCTCGCGGCCGAGCCGGTCCTGCTCGAGGACGGGCGCGTGCGCACGCCGGCCTTCGTCGCCCGCCTCGGCCTCGTGCTCGAGGCCTTCCGCAGCGAGGACGGCGCACGCGTCGGGCTGCGGCGCGGCGCGGCCTGGACCACGGAGCTCGGCGCGCGCGCGCGCGGCGTCGCCGCGCTGGTCGAGGCGCTGCGCGGGCAGCGCGCGCCGGGCGTGGTCGTGCTCGGGATCCCCGCGGCGGAGCGCTGAGGGCGATGGGCAGCTCCGCAGCCTGGACGGCCCTGCCGGCGCTCCTCGCGCTGCCGCTCGCGGCCGCGCGCCCGCAGGACGCCCCGCCGGAAGCGTCGATCGGCGCGCTGCGCGCGGCGGTGGCGGAGAGCGAGCGCGCGGTCGAGGAGGAGCGCGCCTCGCTCGAGGCGCTGCGCGCGCGCCTGGCCGAGGAGGCCGCCGCCTCCCGCGCGCGGCGCGAGACGCTGGCGCGCGAGCTGCTCGACGCGAGCGTCGCGCTCGAGGCGCAGCGCGGCGAAGCCGCGGCACGCGAGGGTCGCGCCCGCGAGGCCGCCGCACGCGCCGGTGCGCTCGTCGGACAGGCGCGCGGCGCGCTGGCGGGCGCCGGGACCGCGGCCGAGCGCCTGGCGATCCACCTGCGCGAGGTGCCGGGCGCGGACGCCGCGCGCGAGGCGGCGCGCGCGCTCGGCGCGCGGCTGCGCGCGGCGCTCGAGCGGCTGCCGGCGGCCGACGCGCCCGGGTACGACGCCGGCGCGCCGGCCGAGGCGCCGTGGGCCGAGCTCGGCGCGCTCCTCGCCGGCACGCTGGCCGACGCCGCGCGCGTCGGCGTGCGCGACGCGCGCATCTGGAGCGCGCGCGGCGCGCAGGAGGACGTGCGCCTGCTGTCGCTCGGGCACCTGCGCTTCGCCTACGAGACGGCCGACGGCCGCGCCGCGCTGGCGCTCGCGAGCCCGGCCGACGCCAGCGGCTACCGCTGGAGCGAGGCGCTGGAGGGCTCCGCGCGCGACGCCGTGCGCGCCGCGGTCGCGGCCGCGGCGAGCGGCGCGGCGTGGGTCGACGTGCCGCTCGACCCCACCGGCGCGCTGCGCGCCGATCACGCGCGGCCCGACCTCGCCGCGCAGGTGCGCTCGGGCGGGCCGCTGATGGTGCCGCTGGGCCTGGTGCTGCTCGTCGCCGCCGGGCTGACGCTCGAGCGCCTGCTCGCGCTCTTCGTGCAGAACCCGCGCGGCGCGGGCCCGGCGCGCGAGGTGCTCGCGGCGGCCGCCCGCGGCCGCATCGACGAGGCGCGCCACGCGGCGCGCGCCGCGCGCGGCACGGTCGCGCGCACGCTCGCCGCGTGCCTCGAGCGCCGCGCCCAGGGGCAGCGCGCGATGGAGGACGCGATCTCCGAGCAGCTCCTGCACGAGGCGCCGCGCCTGCAGCGCTCGCTCAAGACGCTGGCGCTGCTCGCCGGCGTCGCGCCGCTGCTCGGGCTGCTCGGCACGGTCACCGGCATCATCCAGACCTTCGGCGTGATCCGCACGCTGGGGAGCGCCGACCCCTCGCTGCTCGCGAGCGGCATCTCGGTCGCGCTCGTCACGACCGCCGGCGGGCTCTCGATCGCGATCCCGGTGCTGCTCGTGCAGGGCTTCCTGCGCGGCCGCGGCGAGCGCATCCTCGCGGACGCCGAGCGCCACGCCGCGTCGCTGCTCGTGATCCTCTCCCACGGCGCTCCGGAGGCCGAGCGTGGCTGAGCTCCTGCCCGCGCCGCTGGCCGAGCTCGCGCGCGAGGGCGGCCCCGTGCTGCTGGCGATCCTGGCGCTCTCGGTCGCGGGCTGGTCGCTCGTCCTGCGCCTCCTGCTCGAGCGCGCGCCGCCCCCCGCGAGCCCGCCCGAGCCCGACCCCGCGCGGCGCGCGCTGGCGGACCTCGACGCGCACGAGCGCCTGGCCGAGGGCCGCGCCACGCTGCGACTGGTGGCGCTGCTCGCCGGCGCCGCGCCGCTCTTCGGCCTGCTCGGGACCGTGCTCGGGATGATGGACACGTTCTCGTTCCTCGGCCGCGCCGAGGTGCCGCGCGCCGACGCGCTCGCGGGCGGCGTCTCGCGCGCGCTCGTCACGACCCAGGCCGGCCTGGTCGTCGCGATCCTGCTCCTGGCCGGGCACGCCCTGCTCGGGCGGCGCCTGCGCGCGCTCGAGCGGGCGCTGGAGCCGGAGGCCTAGCGTGTTCCGCTCCGTCCAGTCGCGGCCGGGCGCGGAGCCGGGGGCGCTCGTGGACATCGCGCCCCTGATCGACGTCGTGTTCCTGCTGCTGCTCTTCTTCCTCGTCAGCTCGACCTTCCTGCAGGACACCGGCGTGCGCGTCGAGCGCGCGCGCGCGGCCGGCGCGACGAGCCAGCTCGCGGGCCTGCGCGTCAGCATCACCGCCGCGGGCAACCTGTACGCCGAGGGCGAGCCGCTCGACCTGTCCGAGCTGGCGCGGCGCGTCGCCGAGCGCCGCGCGCGCGAGGAGCTGCGCTCGGTGCTCCTGATCCCCGACAAGGACGCCGCCGCGGGGCGGCTGGTCGAGGTGCTCGACGCCGTGCGCCGGGCCGGCGTGGACGACGTGGCGATCGCCGCGGAGAGGACGCGCTCGTGAAGCGGGCCTGGCTGCGCGCCCTGGCGACGGCGCTCGCGCTCGTCCTGAACCTGCTCGTCGCGCAGGCGATCGCCGCCCTCGACCGCGCGGCGGCGGAGACGCCGCCCGAGCCGGCGCCCGCGCTGCGCACGACGCTGGTCGAGACGCCCGCGCCCGAGGTGCCCGCGCCGTCTCCGGAGCCGGCGCCGCTGGCGGCCGCGCCGGCGCTGCCGCTGCCCTTCGACGAGCCGCCGCCGCCCGAGCGCGCACCGCCGCCGGAGCTCCCGCCGCTCGACCTCGACCTGCCCGAGGTCGCGCCCGCGCCGGCGCGGGTCGCGATCCCCGCCGCGCCACCCGCGGTCGGCGCGACGGAGGCGCAGCGCTCGCGCGCGGGCGCGCCGGCCGGCGCGCTGCCGCGCGCTGGTGCTGCCGGCGCGCTGCCGCGCGCTGGCGCGATCGACGCGCCGCCGCGCGAGCTGGCCTCGAACCGCCAGCCGCGCTACCCGCGCTCCGCGCTGCGCCGGCGCGAGCAGGGTCTCGTGCGCGTCGCGCTCCTGATCGACGAGCAGGGCCGCGTCGAGGACGTCCTGGTGGTCGAGGGCGAGGCGCCCTTCGCCGACGCCGTGCTCGAGGTCGTGCGCTCCTGGCGCTTCACGCCGCCGCGCGATGGAGGCCGGCCGGTGCGCGTGCTCGGCGAGAAGACCTTCCGCTTCGAGCTGCCCGACCGATGAGCGCCGCGGCACGCCTCGCGCTCCTGCTCGCGCTCGCGCTGCCCGGCAGCGCCGCGCAGGAAGCGCCGTGGAGCGAGGAGCAGGCGCGCGCGCTCCAGCGCGCGCAGGAGGACCTGCGCGCGGGCGAGGCGGGACGCGCGCTGCCGGCGCTCGAGCGGCTGCTCGCCGCGCACCCCGACAGCGGCCCGCTGCTGCGCCTGCGCGGCCACGCCCTGGCGGACCTGGGGCGCGCGCAGGAGGCGCGCGCGGCGCTCGTGGCGGCGCTGGCGCGGGGCGAGCTCGGCGTCGACGTGCTCGCGCGGCTGGTCGAGATCGATCACGCGGCCGGCCGCCGCGCGGCGACGCTGGCCGCGGCCGGCCTGCTGACGCTGCTCGAGCCGGAGGACGCGCAGTGGCGGCGGCTGTGGGCGGACCTGCTGGACGGGGCGGGCGAGCGCGAGGCGGCGCGCGTGCTGCTCGACGAGCTGCTCGCGGAGCGCTTCGGCGACGCCGCGCTGCACGAGCGCGCCGCGCGCGTCGCGCTGGAGACGGGGGACGACACGCGCGCCGCGCGCGAGCTCGCGCTGGCCTGGTTCCTCGGCGCGCGCGAGCCCGCGCTCGCGCGGCGCCTGGAGGCGCTGCACGCCGCGCGCGGCGACGCGCGCGCGACGCTCGCGTGGGCCGCGCGCGCCGGGCCGACCGACGACGCCGGGACGCTGCGCCGGGCCGAGACCTGGCTCGCGCTCGAGGACTGGGAGCGCGCCGAGGCGCTGGCGCGCCCGCTCGCGGGGGGCGCGGACGGCGCGCTCGCCGCGCGCGCGCAGGTCGTGCTCGGGCGCGCCGCGCTCGCGCGCGGGGACGCCGAAGGCGCGGCGCTCGCGTGGCGCCGGTCGGCCGGGGCGACGGGGCTGCCCGGGGCGCTGGCGCGCTTCGTCGGCGCGTTCCTGCACGACCGCGGCGACTTCGCCGAGGCGCAGCTCTTCCTCGAGCAGGCGCGCGTGCCCGGGCCCGAGGGGCGCGCGGTGGACGAGCTGGTCGCGGCGTGCTGCCTCGCGCGCGGCGCCGCCGGCGAGGCGCGCGCGGCGATCGTGCGCTACCTCGCCGAGCACGGGCCCGACGACGCCTCGCGCGCGCTCCTGCAGCGCCTGGCCGCGCTCGGCGCGCGCTGATCGCCCGCCGAACTAGCGCGGCGTCTCGTCCGTCTCGGCCGCCGCGTCCCAGGCGTCCAGCAGCCAGGCCGGGAGCTGCTCCCAGCGCTCGACGACCGCGCGCGCGGGCGCGTAGGCGACCTGCGGCTCGAGCAGCGCGCGCACGACGAGGCGCCCGCTCTGCACGTGGATCGGCGCGACCAGGTCGGGCTCGAGCGTCACGTCGTCGCGGCTGGCGAGGAACAAGGGCGCGAAGTAGCCGCGCCCGCCGCCGTGGATCTGGCGCACGGCGAGGCCGCGCCGCAGCGACCACGAGAGCGCGCCGGAGAGCGCCGCGACCTGGGCGGCGAGCGGCAGGCCGGCGACGACCGGCAGCGGCGGCCGGCGCTCGTCGGAGGCGAGGTCGCAGGCGATCACGGGCTCGGCCGCGGGGTCGAGCGCGGGCCACTCGCCGAGGTCGGGAGGCTCGGGCAGCTCCTGGCAGCTCGGCCGCTCGCCGACCCAGTTCAGCACCCAGGGATTCTCGTCGGGGTTCGCGTTGCGGATCAGGCCGATGTAGATCGGCGCGCCGTTCGGCGTGCACAGGCGGCCGGCGCACAGGACGACCTGCTCGCCGTTCCAGGCGTAGCGCCCCTGCTCGATCGCGAGCCGGACGTGCACGGCCAGGTACTTGAGCAGCGCGAAGTTGTTGTCGCCCCAGTGCTCCTCGAGCGTGAGCTCCTTGAGGAAGCTCAGGCGCCCGCCCGGCACGAAGCAGAAGCTGAAGAGCGACTGGATCGAGAGGTAGTCGGGACCGAAGCAGGCGAGCAGCTCGTCCCGGCTGGCGCGCGGCGTTTCCCTGGCAGTGGCCTCGGACATGCGGACTCTTCGAGAGCGAGCGCGGTGGAGGGAGCGCGGGGCGGCCTCGCGGCTCCGGCGCTTGTCCCCGTCGGGAGCCGCGGAGTATAAGCGCGCCGGGCGGCGATGCCACGGCGACCGCCGCGACGCGATGCTCGAGACGTTCCAGCCCCTGCTCGACGCGGCCCGAGGCGTGGACCTGACGGACGCGGCGGCCGCCGAGGCGGAGCTCGAGCGGCGACTGCCGCGCGGAGGCGAGGCGGCGCGCGCGCTCGAGCGCGCCCTGGTCGCGCTGCTGCGCGGGGGCCGGATCGCGCAGCGCGGCGAGGCGCCGGTGCGCTGGGGCCGCGTCGCGAAGGCCGCGCCCGAGACCGGCGGCGTCTCGATCGACGCCGTGCACATGAGCGGGGCCGGCCCGCGGCACCGCCATCCCGAGGGCGAGATCGACTACTGCATCGCGCTCGCCGGCGCGCCGCGCTTCGACGGAAGGGAGCCCGGCTGGGTCGTGCTGCCGCCCGGCTCGACCCACGTCCCCACCGTCGAGGGCGGCGAGATGCTGATCGTGTACCTGCTCCCCGGGGGCTCGATCGAGTTCCTCTGAGGACCCCGGCCACCGCCCTCCACGCCCGGCGCTCACGGATCCCGTACACGCCGCGGGCCGTGCGGCTCTCGCCTCGCCCCTGCGCCGGCCGACGGAGTATCCTGGCTCGCACGCACCGGCCCGCGCCGCGCGGCCGGGCTCCGCCTCCGACGAACCGGGTCCAACACGATGAAAGCGCTCCTCGCACTCGTTCTCGCCGCCGCCCTGGGTCACCTCCCGCAGGACGCCAAGGCGGTTCCCGCCAAGCCTGCCGCCCCGACCGCCGAGGACCAGGCGAAGGCTGCCGCACAGGTCCCCTCCTACCCGCTCGTGACGTGCATCGTCAGCGACGAGGATCTGGGCGACAAGCCGATCGACATCCTCCACGACGGCAAGCTCGTGCGCCTGTGCTGCAAGGGCTGCCGCAAGGAGTTCGAGAAGGATCCCGCGGCGATCCACGCCAAGATCGACGCGGCCGTGATCGCGCAGCAGACGCCGGACTATCCGCTCGCGACCTGCGCCGTCAGCGGCGAGCCGCTGGGCGGGATGGGGACGCCGCTCGACGTGGTGCACGGCACGCGCCTGGTGCGGCTGTGCTGCAAGGGCTGCGTCAAGGGCTTCCAGAAGGACCCCGGCGCCTTCCTGGCCAAGGTCGATGCGGCGCTGATCGAGGCGCAGGCCAAGGCCTATCCGCTCGACACCTGCGTCGTCAGCGGCGACAAGCTCGGCTCGCACGGGAAGCCGATCGACTACCTGTACGGGACGCGCCTCGTCCGCTTCTGCTCCAAGGGCTGCGTGGACGGCTTCCTGAAGGAACCGGCCGCGCATCTGGCGAAGATCTCCAAGCAGTCCGAGAAGTCGATGTAGATGGCCGCCGCCGGCCTGCTGCTCTTCGCGCTGGCGAGCGCGGGACAGGCCGCCGGGGAGGAGACCCCCGCCGCTCCCGCCGCCGGGCCGGTGCGCGAGGGGTACTGCGTCGTCCTCCCCGACGAGCCGATCGACCCGACGATCACGGCCGAGTGGAACGGCCGCACGGTCGCGCTCTGCTGCAAGATGTGCCGCAAGCAGTTCCTGGCCGACCCCGAGGCGTTCGCGGCGCTCTTGCCTCCGCTGCCCGAGGCGGAGCCCGAGGCGCCGCCGGCGCCCGCGGTTCCCCCCGAGGAGGCGAACCGCGCGAGGAGCTGGGGCGCGTGGCTGGGCCGGCTGCACCCGCCGCTCGTGCACTTCCCCGTCGCGCTGCTCGTGCTGGCCGGGCTGTGCGAGCTCCTCTCGCGCCCGCGCCCGGGCGAGCCGTGGCGCGCCCGCGCGCGCTTCCTGCTCGCGCTCGGCGCGCCGCTGGCCGCG
>CADEGS010000195.1 GCA_902826945.1 uncultured bacterium
CTCCGGGCCGTCGGAGCCGTGCACGAGGTTGTTCGAGAAGGACAGGCCGAGGTCGCCGCGGATCGTGCCCGGGGCGGCCTTGGCCGCGTTCGTCACGCCCATCAGGGTGCGCGTGACGTCGATCGCGTTCTTGCCCTCCAGGGCCACGGCCAGCACCGGGCCGGAGGTCATGAACTCGACCAGGCTGTCGAAGAAGGGGCGCTCGCGGTGCACCTCGTAGTGCTTGCGCACCAGCGCGACCGGGAAGCGGCGCAGCTTGATGCCGACCGGCTTGAGGCCCTTGTCCTCGAAGCGGGAGAGGATGCGCCCGATCAGGCCGCGCTGGACGGCGTCGGGCTTCAAGAGGACCAGGGTGCGCTCCATCGTCGGGCTCGCGGGGGCCCCAGGGGGCCCAGGCAGGGGGGACGAGCGCGGGCCGCGCCGTCCCGCGGGACTCGGAAGGGCGCGGAAGTGTAGCGGCGGCGGCGGCGGCCCGGAAGGACGCACGCAGCGCGACTCCCCCGGGACGGCGGTTGACTGCGGGCCGGCCGCTCAACACACTGTTTCCGCCGTTTCGCCGATCACGCTCGGCGGGGCGTCCGTTCCGGATCCCTGTCTCCCGACGGACCCTCGATCCTTTGGCTCTCCGGCTGCTCCGATCGCACGATCGTGCCGCGCTCCCGAACGCCCCTCTCCGGCGACATGTTCCGCTACGCGGGCCTCGGGACCCAGTTCGCGGCCACGCTCGGCGTCTTCGGCGCTCTGGGGTGGTGGCTGGACACGAGGCTCGGGAGCAGCCCCTGGCTGCTCCTCGTCGGGATCTTCACGGGCTTCGGGGCCGGCCTCTACTCGATGATCGCCAAGCTCTCGCCGCCCGCGCGGCGCGACGATTCCCCCGACGAATGACCCGACTGCTCCTCGCCCTCACGCTCGGCCTCGGCGCCGCCGCGCTCGTCGCGTCGCGCCTGGGCGGCGCCATGGGCGTCGGCGTCCTGGCGGGCTTCCTGCTCGGCGGCGGCGTCGGCGGGCTCGGGGTGCTGTGGCAGCGCCACGTGCTCCTGCGCCGGCCGCAGGCCTTGAGCCTGGCGCTGGCCGTGTCCTTCGGCTCGAAGCTCGTCGCCCTGGGCCTCGGCCCGCTGGCCCTGCGCTACGTCGATGCGGCCGCGGCGCGCGCCGACTGGCGCGGCTTCCTGGTCGCCTTCGCCGCCGCCATGGCGCTGATCGTGCCGTTCGGCGCCGCCGACGTCGGGCGCGCGCTCGCGGCGCGCGGGCGTCCGCTCGGTCCCACGGCCCGGCCCGCGCGCTGAACGAACCCACCGAGCACGAACCCATGCGACTCGTCCTGGCCTTGCTGATCGTCCTCGCCGCGTGCTGGGCGAGCCATGCCTACAGCGAGCATCACGAGGGGGCGAACGCCTTCCAGACGCTCTACATGCACGTCATGCCCGCGCGGCTGGTCGTGCCGGACGAGCGCGCGGGCGCGCGCGGCCACGGCAGCGAGCACGCCGAGCACGGGGACGCGCACGCCGAGCACGCGCCGACGCGCCCGCTGCTCGAGATCCCGCTGCCGCGCTTCCTGGCCGCGCTCGACCACCGCGGTCACGCGCCGGAGGGGCAGGCGCCGCGCACCGCGCTCTTCAACCTGCAGATCTTCCAGGTCGCGGCGGTGCTGCTCGTCCTGGTGCTCTTCTCGGGCGTGGCGGGCTACCTGCGCACCGGCCGCGGCGACCGCGTCAGCAAGCTCCTGGCGGGCTTCGTGATGTGGGTGCGCGACGAGATGGTCTACCCGCAGATGGGGAAGGAGCTCGGGAAGCGCTTCCTGCCGTACTTCCTGTGCGTCTTCTTCTTCATCCTGTTCATGAACCTGATGGGCCTCGTGCCCTTCTCGGCGACCGCGACCGCGAGCATCTTCGTCACGGCCGCGCTGGCGCTGACGACCCTGTTCGCGATGATCGGCTGCGGCATGGCCGCGCAGGGGCCGGTCGCCTACTGGAAGAACATCGTCCCGCACGTCCCGGCGCCCCTGTGGCCGCTGATGTTCGTGGTCGAGCTGATCGGCCTCCTGGTCAAGCCGTTCGCGCTGACCGTGCGTCTCTTCGCCAACATGAGCGGCGGGCACATGGTCGTGCTCTCCTTCATGGGGCTGATCTTCTTCTTCGCCGGCGCCTGGGGCGCCGGCGGCGGCTGGGGCTCGACGCCCATCGCCGTCGCCTTCGCCGTGTTCATCATGATCATCGAGAGCTTCGTGGCGCTCCTGCAGGCGTACATCTTCACGCAGCTGTCGATCATCTTCGTGAGCGCGGCCGTCCACCCCGAGCACTGAGCGGCGCGGGGCACCGAGATCCGGTTTTCCCATCCCTTTCCAAGACTCCCGAGCGCGGCGGACCGCGACCAAGAAAGAGAACGAAGAACCATGAGCATTCCCCTCCAGGACACCGTCGAGGCTGCGACCGAGCTGGGCAAGATGGGCGCGGGCATCGGCGCGGGGATCGTCGCGATCGGCGCCGCCCTCGGCATCGGCAAGATCGGCACCGCCGCCAACGAGGGCATCGCGCGCCAGCCCGAGGCGGCCGGCGACATCCGCGGCGGCTCCATCATCCTCGCGGCGCTCATCGAAGGCGTGTCGCTGTTCGCGGTCGTCGTGACGCTCCTGATCGCCCTGGGCTGACCGTTCCTTCCCCGTCCGGCCGCTCCCCGCGCGGGGGCGGCGGCGACCCAAGGAGGCCTCGCGCATGCACTTCCTCTCGATCCTCACCGCCGAGGGCGGTGGCGGGTTCAACCCGCTCGACCTGGCCGCGGGCGGCAACGTCCTGTGGACCCTGGTGATCTTCGTCGTGGCGTTGCCCTTCATGTGGAAGGTCGTCATGGGGCCGGTCTCGCGCGCGCTCGAGGAGCGCGACGGTCACCTGGTGCGAGCGATCGGCGACGCCGAGCGGGCCAGCTCGGAGGCCGAGCGCGCGCGCGCCGAGGTCGAGGTGCTGAAGGGCGAGATGCAGGCCGAGGCGGCCAAGGTGCTGGCCGAGGCGCGCCAGCGCGCCGAGGTGCGCGAGCAGCAGATCGTGGAGGCCGCGCGCAGCGAGGCGGCCGGCATGGTCGAGGCCGCGCGCAAGACGATCCGCGCCGAGCAGGACAAGGCCGTCGCCGCCATCCGCAAGGAGGTCGTCGAGCTCTCGCTCGACGCGGCCGGCAAGGTGCTGCAGCGCGAGGTGAAGAGCGACGACACGCGGCGCCTGGTGAGCGAGCTGGTGCGGGCCGAGCCCGCGCGCGGCTGACCGCGATGCAGGACCCGGTCGTCACGCGCTACGCGCAGGCGCTCTTCAACCTGGCCAAGCGCCGCGGCGAGCTGCCGCGCGTGCAGGCCGACGTCGAGCGCCTGGCCCAGACGCCCCAGGCGCTCGCCGTCGCCTTCGACGCGCGCGTGGCGGCGGGCGTGCGGCGCGAGCGTGTGCGCTCGCTCCTGCGCGGCCAGAGCGAGCTCTTCCGCGACTTCGTCGAGCTCCTGTTCGACAAGCGCCGCGAGGAGGTGCTGCGCGGGCTGCCGCAGGCCTTCCACCGCCGCGTGCTCGTCGACGCGGGCGGCGCCGAGGGCGTCGTCGAGAGCGCCGAGCCGCTCGACGCCGCCGAGCTCGAGCGCATCGCGAGCGCGCTCGGCGCGCGGCTCGGGAAGCGCGTGGCGCTGGAGAACCGCGTGCTGCCCGAGCTGATCGGCGGCGTGCGCGTGGTCGTCGAGAACCGGATGATCGACCTGTCCCTGAGCGGGCGCCTCGAGGGCCTGCGCAAGCGCCTGCTGGAGGCCCCGCTGCCCTCCGCCGGCGCCGCCTGAGCGGCCCTACCCCGAACCGAACCGACCGGAGCCAACGATGGACCTTCGACCCGCTGAAGTCACCTCGATCCTCGAGAAGGAGATCGCCAACTACAAGGGCGACAGCGCCATGCAGAGCGTCGGCACGGTGCTGTCCGTCGGCGACGGCGTCGCGCGCGTGTGGGGCCTCGACGACTGCATGATGAACGAGCTGCTCGAGTTCGAGGGCGGCGTGCGCGGAGTGGCCCTGAACCTCGAGGAGGACAACGTCGGCTGCGTGCTCCTGGGCGACGCGACGAAGGTCCGGGAGGGCGGCCAGGTGAAGACCACCGGGCGCATCATCTCCGTGCCCACCGGCCCGCAGCTCCTGGGGCGCGTCGTGAACGCGCTGGGCGACCCGCTCGACGGCCGCGGCCCGCTGGGCGTGTCCGACGCCGACTGGCGGCCGATCGAGCAGCCGGCGCCCTCGGTCGTGGAGCGCCAGCCCGTCGACACGCCGCTGCAGACCGGCATCAAGGCCATCGACGCGATGATCCCGATCGGCCGCGGCCAGCGCGAGCTGATCATCGGCGACCGCCAGACGGGCAAGACGGCGCTCCTGATCGACACGATCATCAGCCAGAAGCACACCGGCGGCGGCGACCCGAAGGACCCGCGCCAGGTGATCTGCATCTACGTCGCGATGGGGCAGAAGCAGTCCACCGTGGTTGACGTGGTGCAGAAGCTCACCGCGCACGGCGCCATGCCCTACACGATCGTCGTCTCGGCCAGCGCCATGGACGAGGCCTCGATGCAGTTCCTGGCGGCCTACGGCGGCTGCGCGATGGGCGAGCGCTTCCGCGACGAGGGGCGCGACGTCGTGATCATGTACGACGACCTCTACAAGCAGGCGCTGGCCTACCGCCAGGTGATGCTGCTCCTGCGCCGTCCGCCCGGGCGCGAGGCGTTCCCCGGCGACGTGTTCAACCTGCACAGCCGTCTGCTCGAGCGCGCGGCGCGCCTGTCGGTGGACGCGCCCAAGATCAACCCGCGCTTCCAGAAGGGCGGCGGCTCGCTGACCGCGCTGCCGGTGGTCGAGACGCAGGAGAACGACGTCTCGGCCTACATCCCGACCAACGTGATCTCGATCACCGACGGCCAGATCTTCCTCGAGTCGAGCCTGTTCAACGCGGGCATCCGGCCCGGCGTGAACGCCGGCATCTCGGTCTCGCGCGTGGGCGGCGCGGCGCAGATCCCGGCGATGAAGAAGATCGCCGGCGGCATGCGCCTGGCGCTGGCGCAGTACCGAGAGCTGCAGGCCTTCGCGCAGTTCGGATCGGACCTCGACAAGGCCACGCAGCGCACGCTGGCGCGCGGCGAGCGCCTGACCGAGATCCTGAAGCAGGGCCAGTACGCCCCGATGCGGGTCGAGGACCAGATCATGATCATCTACGCCGGCACGTCGGGCGCGCTCGACGACCTGCCGACGAAGCGCGTGCAGGAGTTCGAGAAGGCCTTCCTGGCGCACGTGGCCGACAGCTGCCCGGCCGTGGCGGAGGAGATCCGCACGACCAAGAAGCTCTCGGACGAGGGCAAGAAGACGCTCGATGGGGCGATCGCCGCGGTCAAGGCGCGCCTGAAGTAGCGATGGCCGGCATCCGGGAGCTGCGCGGGCGGATCGTCTCCGTCCGCAACATCAAGCAGATCACGCGCGCGATGGAGATGGTCGCGACGACCAAGCTGCGTCGCTTCCAGGACCGCGCCGTGGCGTCGCGCCCGTACGCGCAGGAGATCGCCACGCTGGTGGCGCACCTGGCGGCCGTGCTCGGCGACGAGGTGGCCGACCGCCCGCTGTTCAACCCGGGCGCGGGGACGGGCAAGGTGGCACTCTTGCTCGTCTCCTCCGACCGCGGCCTGTGCGGCGCGTACAACTCGAACCTGTTCCGCACGCTGGAGGCCTGGCTCGTCCAGCACCCCGGCGTGGAGGTGCAGTACCACGTCTACGGCCGCAAGGGCTACCAGTACCTGGGCAAGCGCGGTCGGCCGGTCGAGCGCCTGTTCCAGCCCGAGCTGGAGCGCGTGGACTACCGCGCCGCGGCGCGCACGTCGAAGGCGCTCGTGGACACCTTCCTCGAGGGGCGCTGCGAGCGCGTCGTGCTGCTCTACACGGCCTTCGAGTCGATGGTGAAGTACGTGCCGCGCCTGGTCGAGCTCCTGCCGATCGAGTCCGGCTCGCTCGCCGGCGGCGACGCGGCCGAGCTGGGCGACGTGATCCTCGAGCCGGACGCCCAGGCGATCTTCGACGGGCTGATCCCGCGCTACCTGGAGACGCGCGTCTACAACGCGCTGATCGAGGCCCTGACCTCCGAGTACGCCAGCCGGCGCGTGGCGATGAAGAACGCGACCGACGCGGCCGGCGAGATGCAGGCCGAGCTCAAGAGCATCTACAACCGCAAGCGCCAGGAGACCATCACGAAGGACCTCCTGGACATCGTCGGCGGCGCCGAAGCGCTGCGCTGAGAACCAGCTCCTCCCATGACCACCACCGCCAAGGCCCCCGGCTCCATCGCCCAGATCTTCGGCCCCGTCGTCGACGTGCGCTTCCCCTCGGGGACGCTGCCGCCGATCTTCACCGCGCTGCGCGTGGGGGGCACCGGCGGCTCGGCCGGGCGCACCGGCGACCTCGTGCTCGAGGTCGCGCAGCACCTCGGCAACGACGTCGCGCGCTGCGTCGCCATGGCCACCACCGACGGCTGCCGGCGCGGCATGGACGTCACGAACACCGGCGCGCCGATCAGCGTGCCGGTGGGCGAGCGCACCAAGGGCCGGATCTTCAACCTGCTCGGCGAGGCGCTCGACACGGTCGCGCGCGGCCCGGTGCCCGGCGGCGAGACGTCGCCCATCCACCGCCCCGCGCCGAGCTTCGAGGAGCAGGAGGCGATCTCGGAGGTGTTCGAGACAGGCCTCAAGGTCGTCGACCTGCTGTGCCCGTTCGCCAAGGGCGGCAAGATCGGCCTGTTCGGCGGCGCCGGCGTGGGCAAGACGGTGCTGATCCAGGAGCTGATCCGGATCACCGCCGTCGAGAAGGGCGGCTTCTCGGTCTTCTGCGGCGTGGGCGAGCGCACGCGCGAGGGCAACGACCTGTGGCTCGAGATGACCGAGGCCAAGTACACGACGCCCGACGGCAAGGAGCAGAGCGTCATCGACAACGCCGTGCTCGTGTTCGGGCAGATGAACGAGCCGCCGGGCTCGCGCCTGCGCGTGGCGCTCTCGGGCCTGACGATGGCCGAGTACTTCCGCGACCAGAAGGGCCAGGACGTGCTGCTCTTCGTCGACAACATCTTCCGCTTCGTGCAGGCCGGCTCGGAGGTCTCGGCGCTCCTCGGCCGCATGCCGAGCGCCGTGGGCTACCAGCCGACGATGGCCTCGGAGATGGGCGCCCTGCAGGAGCGCATCACCTCGACCAAGAAGGGCTCGGTGACCTCGATGCAGGCGGTCTACGTGCCGGCCGACGACATCACCGACCCCGCGCCCGTGGCGACGTTCGCGCACCTGGACTCGACGATCATCCTCGAGCGCTCGATCTCGGAGCTCGGCATCTACCCCGCCGTGGACCCGCTCAAGTCGACCTCGCGCATGCTCGACCCGCAGGTCGTCGGCGAGGAGCACTACAAGGTGGCGCGCGAGGTGCAGCGCATCCTCCAGCGCTACGCCGACCTGCGCGACATCATCGCCATCCTGGGCGCCGAGGAGCTCTCGGAGGAGGACCGCAAGGTCGTCCACCGCGCGCGGCGCATCCAGCGCTTCCTGTCGCAGCCGTTCTTCGTGGCCGAGCAGTTCACCGGCACGCCCGGCGTGTTCGTATCGCGCGAGGACACCGTGCGCTCCTTCCAGGAGATCCTGGCCGGCCAGCACGACGACCTGCCCGAGCAGGCCTTCATGTACGTGGGCTCGATCGAGGAAGCGCGCAAGAAGGCCGCCGTGCTGGAGGCCTGAGCCGTGTCCGACGCTCTCACGCTGCGCGTCATCACGCCCGACCGCGTCGTGCTGGACACGACGGCGAGCTCGATCCGCCTGCCGGCGCTGGACGGCTCGATGGGCGTCTTGAGCCGCCACGCCCCGATGGTGGCAGCGCTCTCGATCGGCGAGCTCGTCTACCGCCACGAGGGCCGCGAGGAGCACCTGTTCGTCTCCGGCGGCTTCGCCGAGGTGCGCGACAACACGGTGCGCGTCGTCAGCGAGGCGGGCGAGCGGCCGGCCGACATCGACGAGGAGCGCGCGCGCGCGGCCGAGGCCCGCGCGCGCGGGCGCCTCGACGAGGGGCGCGGCTCGGCCGAGCAGGTGGACCTGCTGCGCGCCGAGCTGGCGCTGCGCCGGGCGCAGGTGCGCCTGCGCGTGAAGACCTACTCCTCGAGCCTCGTCTGAGCGCTCCCATGGCCCCCGACTGGCGTCGCACCCACACCTGCGGCGAGCTGCGAGCCGAGCACGCCGGACAGAAGGTCGTCCTCAACGGCTGGGTCCACTCGCGCCGCGACCACGGCCGGATCTACTTCGTCGACCTGCGCGACCGCTACGGCCTG
>CADEGS010000196.1 GCA_902826945.1 uncultured bacterium
AGAACGAGCCAGGCGATGACGGCGCCGGCGGCGGCGGCGAGCACCACGAAGGCGCTGGTGAAGAATCCCCCTCCGCGCGGGCGCGGAGCGCTGAGCGTCTCCCGCGCGGCCGCCGGCTGCGGGCGCGCGGCGGCGGGCGTCGCGGGCACCGGCTTGGCCGGCGCCCGCGCGGCGGGAGCCGCGGCGGCGGCCGCGGGCGGCGTCATGAGCGGGCCGGCGCCGCCGGGACGGCCGGCGGGCGCGCGAGGCGCGGTGTCGAGCCCGCCGTGCGCGGGCGTGGCCGAGGCGTACGGGCTCGCCGCCGGCGCCGGAGCGGGCGCCGACGAGGGCGCGGGACGGCCTCCGCCGCGCGCGCCGGCCGCGGCCGGCAGGGCGACGTCGAGCTCCTTCTTCGGCGCCGGGATCGCGGGCGCCACCGCCGGCGCGGCGGGCGCGGCCGCGGGCGCGCGCTTGGAGCCGCTGGCCTCCTGCATGATGCTCTTCAGCACCGAGGCGGCCAGCGCCTTGAGCGTCGGGAAGACGCCCTGGCCGGTGTTGGCGACCGCCTCGAAGGTCGGCGCGCCGTGCGGGTTCAAGAGGCGCTCGAGCTGCTCGAGGTCCATCGCGTCGGGCAGGTCGCGCTTGTTGTACTGGATCACGTGCGGCATCGAGCTCAGGCTCTTGCCGTACTCGTTCAGGTTCTCCTCGAGGTTGCGCAGCGACTCGAGGTTCTGCTCGGTCATCGACGAGGACGAGTCGGCGATGAAGATCACGCCGTCCACGCCTTGCAGCACGAGCTTGCGCGTCGAGTTGTAGTAGACCTGGCCCGGCACCGTGTAGAGCTGGAAGCAGGTGCGCATGCCCGCGACCGTTCCCAGGTCGAGGGGCATGTAGTCGAAGAACAGCGTGCGGTCGCCGTCGGTGCTGATGCTCGTCAGGTCGCCGCGGTTCACGTCCGGGGCGCGCTGGTGGACCACCTCGAGGTTCGTCGTCTTGCCCGACATGCCCGGGCCGTAGTAGACGATCTTCACGTTGATGGTCTTCTGGGCGAAGTTGATCTGGACCATGTCAGTTCTGCGAGGCGTCTCGGATGCTCTCGACGTCCAGCGAGTCCTTCGTCTGAACGTCGGGCGGGGCTGAAGGCATCGGGGCGGGCGTGTCGGAGAGGACGATCCCAGGGGCGGCCGGGCGCTCCTCCCCGGGGCGCCGGCTGCGATTCAGGCGGGCGACGGTGGCGTCCATCGGCAGGCGCACCTCCTCGGGAGCCAGACCGCGCCCGAGCAGGAGCAGGAGCACCGCCCCGCGCGCGCGCTGCATGACGAGCGCGCCGCGGGCGCCGCGCAGGACGACGCGCTGCGGCTCGCGCAGGGACGCCTGCCCGACGGCCTCGCGGATCTCGCGCAGCCACCCGGTGGCGACGGCGGCGATGGCTTCCTCGCGGCTGGCTCCGCCTCCGTCCACCTCGCTCATCGCGTCCGCGGGGTCGGCGGCACGACCGGGGACGGCGATCGGCACGCCGTCCTCGGAGACGAACATCACGAGCTGCACGCCGGGCAGCTCGGTCAAGGGAGTGAGGGCGGCGATCACGGCTCCACCTCGCTGACGTCGGCGTTCAGGCCGGCCAGACCCATCAGGGCCTCCTCGCGCTCGCCGCGCAGCGGCCCGCGCTGCCACAGCGCCCCGGCGTCGAGCTCGCCCGGCGCGATGCCGAGCGTGCCGAAGTCGCCCTCCAGGCGCATGGCGAAGATCTGCCCCAGGCCGAGCTTGCGCCCGGTCGTCCGCCCGCCCGTGAGCACGCTGCGCACGGCGCGCGCGAAGCGGTCGGCCGTGGCGCCCTTGAGCCCCTGCACGAGGACGGTCGAGCCGCGCAGGTACAGCGCCGCCTCGACGTCCTCCTCCTCGGCGAGGCCGCGCAGGATCTGGCGCAGGTTGCCGCCGTTCGAGCTGGCGCGCGCTTCCTCGCCCTCGTCGGCGAAGCGGCCGGAGTTCTCGACCTCGACCAGCGCCATCTGCAGGCTCGGAGCCTTGTCGGCCTTGGCGTCGAGCACGCGGAAGCGCGCCTCGAGCTCGGGGTGGCCGGGCTGGAGCTGCAAGAGCTCCCCCGCCACCCGGCGCGCGTCGCGCCACGCACCGACGCGCGTCAGGATGTCGAGCAACAGCGTGCGCGGTGCGGGATCGTCCGGCCGCGCGGCGCTGGCCTCCTCGAGCGCGGCCACGGCGCGCCGCCCCTGCTCGCGCCCGCGATCGACGAGGAAGGCCGCGCACAGGACGCGCGCCAGGGCCAGCCGCGCCTCCTGGTCGCCGGCGGCGTGCAGCCACTCGGTCGCGACCTCCTCGGCGCGGGCGAAGCGGCCCGACTCGACCAGCGTGGACACCATCTCCGCCCACAGCGCAGGGCGCGGCGCCTCTGCCAGCTCGCGCTTGAGCTGGTTCATGCGCTCCTCGCGGGCCAGGCGCTGCGAGCGGTCGCCGAGGCGCACGAGCTGGGCGTTGCCGGGGAACAGCTTGAGCCCCTCCTGGCACACCCGGTGCACGTCGTTCGACAGCCCGAGCAGCGCGTACTCCTGCGCCAGGTCGGCGTAGGTGCGCGGCGAGGGGTCCTGCGCCAGTCTCTGACGGGCGGTCCGGAGACGGCCGCGCGCCAGGATCTTGCGCATCAGGTTCATGGGTGGTCCTCCAGGTAGGCGGAGATCGCGGCGATGTCCTCCTGGACCCGCTCGCGGTGCTCCCAGTCCGGCCGCGACAGCTCGAGCGCGTGGCGCAGCTCGTCGAGCGCGATCGCGTACTGGCCGTCGCGCGCCAGCAGCGTGCCGCGCTCGCGCGCGAGCTCGGCCTCGTCCGCGCGGCGCGCCAGCTCCGCCGCGCGCCGCTCCTGCGCCAGGCGCTCGGCCTCCAGCGCGCGGTCGCAGGCCAGGCGCAGCTCGGTGCGCTCGGAGAGCGCCCGGAAGGCTCCGTGCCAGATCGGGTGACGCTCGACGAAGGCCTCCAGCGCGGCCAGGCGCTCGCGCATGCCGGCCGAGTCGCCGGCTTCGGCCCCCGGCAGCGCGCGGAACTCCTCGGCCAGGCGCGTCTCGCGCAGCAGGCCGACGGAGATGGCGAGCGAGCCGACCAGCGCGATGACCGCCACGCGGCGGCGCGAGCGGCGCGCCTCGACGCGGTCGATCTCCTGGAAGCGCAGGTCGCGGATCGTGCGCGCGACGTCCTTGCGCGAGCGGTCGAGCAGGAGCACCTCGCGCATCCACGCGATCGCCTCCGCCGTGCGCCCCTGGCGCAAGAGCTGCTGCGAGCGCTGCAGGTAGCGCTCGACCAGGTCGCTGACGAGCCCCGCGCGGCGCATGAAGCCGGCCAGGTCGCGCTCGAGCGCCTTGTGGCCGGGGAAGAGCTCGACCAGGAGCTCCAGCGCCGCCAGCGCCTTCTCGCCCTGGTCCTCCTTCTCGAGGCGGTGGGCGAGCTGGCGGCCGGCCGAGATGGTCGATACGCCGCGCGCGCTCGCGAGCTCGGGGCGCGCCGCGCCCACGATCAGCAAGGCTTCCAGCGCCTCCATGTCCGCCCCCTCGCCCTGCGCCGAGGGCATGAGCACCTCGAGGCTGTCGGCGAGGAAGTCGTCCTGGAAGCCGCGCACCTCCTCGACGCGAGCGCGCAGGTGCGCGCGGGGGTCCGAGCGGTCGACCGACGCGCCGTTGATGGCGAGCGTGGCGTCGCGGATGATCAGCGTCGAGGTCATGCGAGTGGGGACCGCTCCCGCACCGCGCCGACGCCCCCGGGAGGCAGGACGGACGGCGAGGCCCTGGGGACGATCGACGCGAACGTATCGACGCCGCCCGGAAGCCTTCTGAAGCCAAAGGAAACGCGCGCCGGGGCGGTCGCCGGAGGCGTGGCGAAACCCGTTCCGGCGCCCGGGCGGCGCGGGCGCCCGCGCCGCGGGGGGCGGGTTGGCCGCGGCGTCCTTTTCCTATAGAGTCCCCGCCCCGCGAGCCCGCCCGGCCGGCCTCCATGAAGCGCACCAGCCTGCACGACGTCCACGTCGCCCTGGGGGCGCGCATGGTCGACTTCGGGGGCTGGCGCATGCCGGTGCAGTACGGGCCGATCCTCGACGAGGCGCGGCACGTGCGCTCGGCCTGCGGCCTGTTCGACCTGGGGCACATGGGGCGCTTCTCGCTCGAGGGCCCGGGCGCGGTGGCGCTGGCCGACCGCGTGACGACGAACCACTGCGCGCGCATCCCGGCCGGCGCGATCCGCTACGCGCTCCTGCTCGACGAGCGCGGCTACCCGCTCGACGACCTGCTCGTCTACCGCGAGCACGGCTCCGACGTGTACCTGGTCGTGAACGCCTCGAACACGGAGCGCGACCGGAGCTGGATCGAGGAGCACAGCGCGGGGCTCGACGCGCGGCTGGTGGACCGCACCGACGAGAGCGCGATGCTCGCGCTCCAGGGTCCCGACTCGCTGGCGATCCTCCAGCGCGTGGTCGAGGGCTGCGACCTGGCGGCCATCAAGTACTACCGCTTCGGGAGCGGCACGCTGTGCGGGCTCCCGGACACGCGCATCAGCCGCACCGGATACACGGGCGAGGACGGCTTCGAGCTGTACTTCCCCGCCGCGGAGGCGCCGCGCGTTTGGAGCGCGCTGCTCGCCGCCGGCGGCGCGCGCATCCGCCCGATCGGCCTGGGGGCGCGCGACATCCTGCGCCTCGAGGCGGGCATGGCGCTCTACGGCCACGAGATCGACGAGCGGCACCACGGCTTCGAGGCCGGCCTCGACTTCGGCATCGTGCTGACGCCGGAGAAGGGCGACTTCGTCGGGCGTGCGGCGCTCGAGCGCCTGCGCGCGCACCCGACCAGGCGCCTGGTGGGGCTGACGACCGAGGGACCGCGCGTCCCGCGCCAGGGGCAGGCGCTCCTCGCCGGCGAGCGCGAGGTGGGCATCGTTTGCTCCGGCGCCGTCTCCCCCGCCCTGGGCACGAACATCGCCAGCGCCTACGTGGCGCTGGGGCACGACGCCGCGGGCACGCGGCTCGAGCTCGACGTGCGCGGCAAGCGCCAGGAGTGCCTGGTGCGCGAGCTCCCCTTCTACTCCCGCACCCGCAAGAAGGACCCGACGAACGCCTGAGCCCCCGAGGACGGAGGAACGCATGCGACCCGACGACCGCAAGTACACGAGGAGCCACGAATGGGTGAAGCTCGACGGCGACACCGTCACCGTCGGCATCACCGACTTCGCCGTGCAGGAGCTGTGCAGCGGCAACGAGGGCGACCTCGTCTACTGCGACCTGCCCGAGCCGGGCCGCAGCCTGGAGGCCGGCGAGACGTTCGGCGAGATCGAGTCCGTGAAGGCCGTGGCCGACCTGAACAGCCCGCTCGCGGGGACCGTGGTCGAGGTCAACGTGGCGATCGAGGAGCACCTGGAGGTCCTCTCGGCCGACCCTTTCCACAAGGGCTGGATGGTGCGGCTGACCCCCCGCTCGAAGGACCTCTCCGGCCCCGACCTGCTCGACGCGGCGCAGTACGAGGAGTTCCTGGCGTCGCAGGCGCACTGAGCCCCGCCGGCGGGAGCGGGCGCGAGCCCTGGCGGCTGCTCGTCGCCTGGGACGGCGCGCCCGGGCGGCAGATGGCGCGCGACGAGGCGTTGCTCCTCTCGCGCGAGGCTCGCCCGACGCTGTGCTTCTACACCTGGGCGCCGGGAGCCCTCAGCCTGGGCTGGTTCCAGCGCTGGAACGAGGTGGAGGAGCGGACGCGCGCGCCGGCCGTGGTGCGCCGCGCCAGCGGCGGCGGCGCGATCCACCACGCGAGCGAGCTGACCTTCGCGATCGCGGCGCCGCTCGACCACCCGCTCTACCGCGGCGCGCTCCCCGAGTCGTACGCGCGCGTGCACGAGACCCTGGCGCACGCGCTGGCGCGTCTGGGCGTGCGCGCCGCCCTGCGCGGCGCACGCGCGCTGCGCTCGGACCGGCCGGGGAGCGCGATGTGCTTCCACGAGTCGACGGCGCTCGACCTCGCGTGGGACGACGCCAAGGGCGTGGGCTCGGCGCAGCGGCGCACGCGCGGGCGCGTCCTGCACCACGGCTCGATCAAGCTCGGCACGACCGAGCTCGAGGGCCCGATCGCCACGCTCTGGCCGCACGCGCCCGGGCTGACGCCGGCGACGCTGGCGACGCTCGTCGGCGAGGCGTTCGAGGAGCGCCTCGGCGCGCGCCTCGAGCGCGAGGACGAGAGCGCCGCGGAGGCCGCGCACGCCGACGCGCGGGCGTCGTTCTTCGCCGCGCGCGAGCACCTCGAGCGGCGCTGAGCGACAAGTCGCTCAGCGCCCGCGGCCGCCTGGCCGCGGCCGGCGCGGAGCGCCGTGGCGCCGCAGGCCTGTCGCGCCGCAGGCGCGACCCCATCGTCGCGCAGCGACGGAGGCGCGCGCTGGGGCAGGCGAGACCCGGCCCTCCTCCGAAGGTCGAGCCGAGCGCGGCGAGCACTCCCGCGCGGCCGAGCGATTCCTCGCCAACCCCGAGCGCGGCACCGCCACGCTTGCAGCCCGCCCTGCGATCCCTCGCGCGCGGGCTGGTTACCCCGCCAGGACTTGAACCTGGAATGACTGGACCAAAACCAGTTGTGTTACCAATTACACCACGGGGTAAGCCGCGAATGCGGGGCGGGACGATACCACCGGCTCGCCCCCGCGGTCAATCGGCGCGCGCGCCCGGGAGCGGCTCGGGACGCTCCAGCCGACGCCAGGCCAGGTGCAGCGCCGTGCGCGCCGCCAGGCCCCGGATCCAGTCGCGGTCGCGCGGCGGGAACAGCCGGCGCGTGGACGCCACCGCGCCGTCGAGCGCCGTAGCGAACCACACCAGCCCGACCGGCTTGTCGGTGCTGCCGCCGCCCGGCCCGGCGATCCCGGTGACGGCCACGGCCAGGCGCGCGCCGGTTGCGGACGCGGCGCCGAGCGCCATGGCCTCCGCCGTCTCGCGCGAGACGGCCCCGGCGCGCGCCAGCAGGCCGCGCTCGACGCCCAGCCAGCGCGCCTTGGCCTCGTCGGAGTACGTCACGAAGCCCTGCTCGAAGACGGCGCTGATGCCGGGCACGCTGGTCACGAGCGCGGCCACCAGGCCCCCGGTGCAGGACTCGGCGCAGGTGAAGGAGACGCCCGCGCGCAGGAGCAGCCTGCCGAGCACGTGCTCGATGCGTTCCTCCTCCTCGCTGAAGACGTGCTCGGCGAAGCGCGGGCGGAACTCGGCCGCGCGCCCCTCGACCGCCGCGCGCGCGCGCTCCGGGTCGGCGTCGCGCCCGCGCAGCACGACGCTCAGCACGCCCTGATCCACCGAGCAGCCCATCAGTGGCTCCGCGCCGCGGTCCATCCAGGCGCCCACGCGCTCGGCGAAGACGCTCTCGGCCAGGCCGAACAGGAAGAAGCGCTGCTCGGGCGTCGGCGGGCCAGCGCGGCCGCTCGCGCGCAGCCAGGGCAGGACCTGCTCGCGCAGCACGACGCGCATCTCGTGCGGCGGGCCGGGCAGGACGGCCACCGCGCGCGCGCCGTCCTCCAGCCGGAAGCCGGGCGCGGTGCCGACGCGGTTCTGGAGCACGGTCGCGCCGCGCGGGAAGCAGACCTGGCGCAGGTTCTCGGCGGGCATCGCCAGGCCGCGCCCCTCGAACCAGCCGCGCAGCTCGGCGAGCGCCGCCTCGTCGCGCACGAGGTCGCGCCCGAAGGCCTGCGCCACGCCGTCGCGCGTCACGTCGTCGAGCGTCGGCCCCAGCCCGCCGGTCACGACCAGGAGCCCGAAGCGCGCGGTCAGGTCGCGCACCGCGTCCTCGATCGCGTCCGCGTCGTCGGAGACGAGCGCGGCGCGGCGCACGGCGATCCCGAGCGGCACCAGCGCGCGCGCGATCTCGGGCGTGTTCGCGTCGGGGTGCGCGCCGGCCAGGAGCTCGTCCCCCACGGCCAGCACCGCCGCTTCGCGCACGCGGCTCACGCCGCCCCCTGCGCGGCGCGCTCGGCCGCGCGCCGCGCGCGCGCGGTCGCGAGCCGCCCGCTCCAGATGCCGATCTCGTACAGCACGACCATCGGCAGGCCGAGCAGCGTCTGCGTGAACGGGTCGGGCGGCGTGAGGATGGCGGCGATGACGAAGGCCCCCACGATCCAGTGGCCGCGGTAGCGCGCGAAGGTCGACGGCGCGACCACGCCGACCAGCGCGAGGAAGCACATCAGGACCGGGAGCTGGAAGACCGCCCCCAGCGCCAGGCACAGCCCGGACAGGAACGTCAGGAAGTCCTCCAGCCGGATGCTCGGCACGATGACCTCGACCGAGACGTCGCTGTTCAGGAAGTACATGGCGTAGGGCACCAGGACCTGGAAGCCG
>CADEGS010000197.1 GCA_902826945.1 uncultured bacterium
CTCCTGCGCCTCGAGCAGGTCGCGCGTGCTGGCGCGGCCGGCCTCGAGGTTGAGCGTGGCGCTGTCGACGCGCCGGTCGGCCAGCGCGACGGCGCCGGTCTGGATGTCGTAGCTCTGGGCGGCCGCGAGCAGCGCGCGCTCGGCGCTGCGCACCTGCGCGCCGACCTCGTCGCGCGAGCGCTCCGCCGCGCGCCGCGCCGCGTCCAGCGCGATCAGGCGGGCGCGGTAGTCGTTGCGCTCCGGCAGCCGGTTGAACGGCAGGTCGACCGCCAGGGAGACGCTGGCGTTGCTGTCTTGCGCGCGGTAGGACGTCGGGCGGTTGGCGCGGCTGGTCGTCGCACCCTCCACGGTCAGGTCGAGCCCGGTGCGCAGCGCGTTCGCGAACACCCCGATGCGCCGCTCGGCGTCCACGACGCGCCCCAGGGCGTTGGCGTAGTCCAGCCGCTCGTGCAGCGCCAGCGCGATGGCCTGCTCGGAGCCGAGCTCCCCCAGCGAGAGCTCGAGGTCCTCGATGCGCGCCAGCTCGCCCGGGTCGAGCGCCAGCGCCACCTCGACCGGCAGGCCGAGGAAGAGCTTCAGCTCGTCGAACCGCTCCGCCAGCGAGCGGCGCGCGTCCACGACGCGGTTCCGCGCGCGCAGCTCGTCCTGGCGCGCCTGGTCGACCTGGATGTCGGAGAGCTGCCCGGCCTGCGCGAAGGCCTCGTTGCGCTCGCGCAAGCGCGTCAGGTTGTCCTGGTTCAGCTCCTCGTTCTTCAAGGTCTCCGCCTGCGCCAGCACCCGGAAGTAGCGGCTGACGACGTCGAAGGCGAAGGTGCGGCGGAAGCGCTCGTAGGCGCGCGCCTCGTACAGCACGTCGCGCTCGGCCTGCGTCAGCGGCTCGCGCGCGACGTCGCGCCCGAAGCCGCGCAGGAGCGGCTGCGTCACGCTGAACGAGAGGTTCGTGAACAGGCTCCAGGGGTCGTCGTTGAGGATGTTCTTGGAGACCTGGAAGCCGATCGAGCCCAGCACGCTGGCGCCCGTCTCGAACATGCGCCGCAGCGCCAGGCTGCCGTCGCTGCCGGCGACCCGGGCGCCGGTGTCGCGGCTCTTCTCGAGGAAGGCGCCCAGCGCGCCGATCTGCTGCACCGAGAAGTCCCAGCGCTGCAAGGTGAGGTCGAGCGCCGTCAGGTACAGGCTCTCGCGCTGGTCCTGGAACTCGCGGCTGTTCTCGGCCGCGATCTCGAGCACCTCGGCCAGGGAGAGCGGCGGCAGCTCGGGCGCTCCCGCCTCGCGCGCCAGGAGCCGCTCGCGCAGGCGGTCGGGCGCGCGCTCGATGCGGTACGCCTCCTCGCTGGCCAGCCGCTCGCGAACCTCGTCCAGGATGCGGTAGACCTCGCGGTCCGCGTCCGCGCGATGCTCCGCGGCGCCGCGGCAGGCGCCGAGGGAGGCCAGCAGGGGGAGAAGGGAGAGGAGGCGCCGGAACGGCATCAGGAGGGCTCGGGGCGCGCCGCCGAGCGCTCCAGTCTATCGGGGCGGCACCCCGCCTCGCAGCGCGGCGACCCGGTCCTCCCCCGCCTCGTCCTGCTGCAGCCAGCGGTCGGCGCGCAGCCGCTCGTAATCCTCGCGTGAAATCGCGCGCGCCAGGGGGCCTCCGGCCTGCAGCCGGAAGGAGTCCAGGGCCCGTCCGCGGAAGACGAAGCGCCCCGCGCTCGCACCCCCGCGCCGGAGCTCGAGCGCGCGCTCGGGCGTGCCGCCCGCGCCCGGGACGGCCTCGGAGAGGCGCGCCTCGAGCGGCTCGAAGACGCCGGCGAGCGGCTGGAAGAGGCGCAGCGCGCCCGCCAGCCGGCCGCCCTCGCGCGCGGCCTCGAGCAGCGAGAGCCACAGGAACGCGTCGGGGCCGCCCGCGTGCTCGCGGCGCACGAGCTCGCCGCGCGCGGTCTCGCAGCTCTTCAGCGCGCCGCCGAGCGCGCCCTCCAGGAGCAGCGTGCGCCCGCCGCCGGGCCGCAGCTCGCGCCACACCAGCGTGACCTCGGGGCCGCGCGCGCCGCCCTCGCGCAGGCGCTCGGTGTGCACGACGCGCGTCTCCTCGGCGAAGAAGCACAGCTCGGCCTCGAGCCGCAGCGCGCCCGCGGGCGCGCCGGCGTCGGGGTCGGGGCCGCAGACCAGGCGCGCCAGCCCCACCGCCTCGGCGCGCGCGCCCTCGCGCGCGGCCTCGAGGACGAAGTGCTCGACGCGCGTGCCCGCCGGCGGGGCGAGCAGGAGCTCGCGCACCGCGGCGCCGGGGAGCGGCGGGTGCGGGAGTCCCTCCTGCCGGCCCGCTCCCGCGAGCGGGAGCAGGAGGAGAGCGCACGAGCGGAGCGGACGCGGCGCCATGGCCGCCGTCCTTATCGAGCGTCGCCGGCCGACCCTTGAGCGGGCGCTCCGGCCCAGGCCGGGAGCTCGGGCGTGAGCCCCAGCACGCGCGTCCCCCACAGCGTGAAGGTCAGGGTCACGAGCGCGACCAGGAGCGCGTTCACCCACAGCCCCACGCGCGCCATCGCGCGCGGCGACACCAGGCCCGAGGAGTAGACGACGGCGTTCGGCGGCGTGCCCACCGGCAGCATGAAGGCGGCCGAGGCGGCGATCGCGGCCGGCATCATCGTGTAGAGCGGCGAGAGCCCGCAGCCGACGGCGGCGCGGCCCAGGATCGGCACGAGCACGGTCGTCGTGGCCACGTTCGAGGTGACCTCGGTCAGCGCGGCCATGAAGGCCACCACGCCGAGCACGACCGCCCAGGGCGGCAGGCCGGCGAAGAGGCCCCCGAGCCAGGAGCCGAGCGCCGCGTCGAGCCCCGAGGCCGCGAAGGCGCCCGCCAGGGCGAAGCCGCCGCCGAACAGGAGCAGGATGTCCCACGGCAGCCCGCGCGCGCTCTCGAAGTCGAGCAGCGCCCCGCCGCGCGGCGCGCCGCTCGGCACGAGGAAGCAGGCGAGCGCCATGGCGAGCGCGACGGTCGCGTCGCTCACGCCCTCCGCCCCGCCCGGCAGCACGAGCCGCGCCCAGCCCGGGATCGTCGCCCCGCCCAGGCGCAGGTCCGCGCGCGTGATCCACAGGAGCGCCGTCAGCGCGAACACGCCCGCCATGCGCCGCTCGGGCGCGCGCCACGGGCCGAGCGCGCGCCGCTCCGCCAGGGCGGCGTCCGGCCCGCCGCTGCCCTCGGCGGGCACGCGCAGCGCGAGCCGCGTCAGGATCCACCAGCCGGCCGGCACGTAGAGCACGACCAGGGGCAGCCAGCACACCACCCACTCGCCGAACGAGATCGAGGGACCCGCGGGGAACATCGCGCGCAGGTGCCCGAGGAAGATCTGGTTCGGCGCGGTGCCCACCGGCGTCCCGATGCCCCCCACCGAGGCCGAGTACGCCACGCCGAGCAGGAGCGCCGTCGCGAACGGTCCGCGCCCGGCGGCGCCCGCGCCGGCCAGGACGGCCGAGCCGATCGGCAGCATCAGGAGCGTGGTCGAGGTGTTGTTGATCCACAGCGACAGGAACGCCGAGGCGGCCATGAAGCCCAGCACCAGCCGCCGCGGCGAGGGCCCCACGCGCGCGACGATCGCGAGCGCGATGCGCCGGTGCACGCCCCAGCGCTCGACGCCGCGCGAGACGAGGAACGCGCCCAGGAAGAGCAGCACCAGGTCCTGCGCGTAGAAGGGCGCCACCGCGCGCGCGCTCAGGACGCCCAGGACGGGGAAGAGCACCGCCGGCAGGAGCGCCGTGATGCCGAGCGGCAGCGCGCCCGTGATCCACCAGGCCGCGGTCCACAGCGTGACGGCCGCCGTGCGCGCCTGGATCGCGTCGAGCCCCGGCGGCGGGGCGGCCAGGCACAGCGCGAAGAGCAGCGGTCCGAGGGCCAGCGCGGCGCGCCCGCGCGCGGGCGGAGGGTCGGGGGCGGCGGGGAGCGCGCCTCCGGCGGTCGTCGCGGGCGGGGCGGCGCGCTCCGGCCCGCCGCTCAAGCGTCCTCCAGGCCGAGCGAGGCGCGCCACCAGCGCGCGTAGCGCTCGCCCAGCGCCGCGGGGGCGAGCGCGACGAGCTCGGGCACGTCGTAGGGGTGCGCGCTCGCCAGCAGGCGCTCCAGCGCCTCCAGCCGCTCGCGCGCGGTCTTGACGACCAGGAGCACCTCGCCGCCCTCCTCGATCGCGCCCTGCCAGCGGAAGACGCTCGCGACCGGGACGCGGTTGACGCAGGCGGCGACGCCGCGCTCGACCAGGAGGCGCGCGAAGGCGTCGGCACCCGGCTCCGGGTGGGTGATGAGGCACAGGAGCGAGGAGCCCGCTTCGACGCTCACGCCGCCATGGTAGGGAGCCGCGCGCGCCCCCCCAACGGCCCGCTCGTCCTTCGCTGGCGCCGGCCCGCGAAATAGAATGCCGCGCGCTCCGGCTGCCCATGTCGCTCCTCGACCGCCTGGCCATCGCGACGCTCCCGGCGATCCCGCGGCCGATCCTGCGGCGGCTCGCCGGACGCTACATCGCCGGCGAGCACCTGGAGGACGCGCTCGAGAAGCTCGAGGCGCTCGGGCGCGCGGGGCATCCCGGCATCGTGGACCTGCTCGGCGAGGACGTCACGAGCGCCGAGGCCGCGCGCCACGTGCTCGACGAGTACCGCGCCATCGCGCGCAGCGTCGCGCAGGCGGGCCTGGACGCCTACGTGTCCGTCAAGCCGACGCACCTCGGCCTGCGCCTGTCGGAGGCGCTGTGCGCGGAGCTCTACGCCGAGCTGGCGCGGAGCTGCGCCGCGCACGGCCGCTTCCTGCGCGTCGAGATGGAGGACCACACGACGACCGACGCCACGCTGCGCGTCTTCGAGGGCCTGCGCGCGCGCTTCGACAACGTCGGCATCGTGCTGCAGTCGCGCCTCTTGCGCACGCCGCGCGACATCGACGCGCTCGCGCCCGGGCCGCTCGCGGTGCGCATGGTGAAGGGCATCTACCTCGAGCCGCGCGCGATCGCGCACGTCGAGCCCGAGCCGATCCGCGAGGCCTACGTCGCGCAGTGCCGGCAGCTCTTCGAGCGCGGCGCGCGCGTCTCGTTCGCGACGCACGACGAGCTCCTGGGCGAGCGCCTGCTGGCCTTGTGCCGGGAGCTGGGCGTCGGCCAGGACCGCTTCGAGTTCCAGGTCCTGCTGGGCGTGCGCGAGCCGTTGTGGGACGCCTGGCGCGGGGCGGGCCACACCGTGCGCGTCTACGTGCCCTTCGGCCCGCAGTGGCGCGCCTACAGCACGCGGCGGCTGCGCAAGAACCCGCAGATCTTCCGTCACGTCCTGCGCGACCTGTTCGCGCGCAGACGCTGAGCTGCGCCGCGGCCGCATGGCCGCGGCCGGCGCGCCAGCGCCGTGGCGCCGCAGGCCTCGTCGCGCCGCCGGCACGACCCCATCGTCGCGCAGCGACGGAAGCGCGCTCCCCCCGTCCCACGAGACGCGAAGCCGCCCCAGGGGCCGCTCTTCCCCCGCAGGTCATGGGCTCGTCGATCGCCAGCCCGCGCCGTCGAGCTAGCCGGCGAGCGGGTCCCGCGCCGCGGCCGCGGACACCGGCCGAGCGCGCCGGCGGCGCGCCGACCGCGCCAGCGCGTAGGCCTCGAGGGTGCGCTCCATGGTCCGCGCCTGGGCGAAGTGCTCGCTCACGTGCGCTCGCGCGCGCGCGAGCTGCGCCTCGACCGCGGCGCGCGGGCGGGCGAGGCAGGCCTCGATCGCCCGCGAGAGCGCCGCCGCGTCGCCGGCCGGGACGAGCGTCCCGGTCGCGCCCGGCCGCACCAGGTCGGGCAGCCCGCCGGCGTCGCTCGTCAGGACCTCCACCCCCATCGCCATGGCCTGCGCGACGGACTGGGACATGGCCTCGCGGCTGCGCGAGGCCAGCACGAACAGGTCCAGCGCGCCGATCACGCGCTCGACGTCGTGGCGGAACCCGGGGAAGAGGATCCGCTCCGGCGCATACGTCGCCAGGGCGCGCAGCGGCGCGGGGTCGCCCCCGCCCGCCACCACCAGCGCGGCGTCGGCGCCGGTGCGCGCGAGGAAGGCGTCGAAGGCCCGCACCAGCAGGTCCACGCCCTTCATCGCGCGCAGGTTGCAGGCGCTGCCGACGAGGCGCGTCGCCGGCGCCAGGCCGAGCTCGGCGCGCAGGGCGCGCGCGTCGGCGCGACCGGGCGCGAAGCGCTCGAGGTCGAGCCCGCCAGGCGTCAGGAAGAGGCGCCCCGGCGCCACGCCGCCGCGCTCCAGATCGCGTCCGATCGCGGGGGCGGAGACGGTGAAGGCGTCCGCCAGCAAGGTGTAGGGCAGGCGGCCGAGCGGGCTGCGCGGCAGGGGCTTCGCGATGTGCCGGCCGCGCACGATCGGGATGCCCAGCGCGCGCGCCGCCAGGCCGAAGACCCAGGCGTCGAGGCTCGAGTGCGTGTGCACGACGTCGGGCGCGAGCGAGCGCAGGAGCGCCACGGCCCCCCGCAGGTTGGCCGGACGCAGGGCCGGCGCGCGGAAGCGGAAGGGCACGAAGGGCACGCGCGGCGCCGCCCAGGCCTCGAATGGCGATCCGCCGCGGCCGACGAGCGTGACGCGGTGCGGCGTGTGGCGCTCGATCCAGAGCGCCTCCTCGACGAGCCGCAGCGTCTGGCCTCCCAGCGCCCGGACCGACTCCGCGTGGACGACGTGCATGGCCGCGCGGCGCGTTGCGAACGTCGCGCCGGACGGCAGGGTGGAGACGCTCCCTCAACCCGCGATCAAGGCTCGGTCAATCGCGCGTGGTCGCGCGGGGCGCCGCGGGCCGGCGCGCGTCGAGCCACAGGTCGAGCTCGGCCAGCTCGTCCCGCGTGTACTCTGTAGAAAACGGAGCCGCGAATCCGGCGATCTCGCGCGGCGTGAGGCGCGCGTCGCGCACGCTCCAGGAGCGCTCGAGCACGAGCCCCAGGCGCTCGCACGCGCGCCGGAAGTCCGCCGCGCGCCAGCGGTTCTGGTGGTAGGCGTTGCGCTCGAAGCGCGCCCACTCGTCCGCCGGGTAGCTGAGGAAGCTCCAGGGCGTGAAGCCCGCGCCGGGGTCGTTGGCGCGGTGGTCGTGCAGGCCGATCGCGGCGCACAGCGCGCGCCCGCCGGGCCGCAGCACGCGCGCGATCTCCCCCAGCGCGCGCTCGGGGTCGTCCACGTGCTCGAGCACGCCCGTGTTCGTGACGACGTCGAAGCTCGCGTCGGGGAAGGGCAGGCGCTCGCACGGGGCGCTCTCGGGGTGCACGCTCAGCCGCGCCAGCCGTCCGGCCGCATCCGGAGCGAGGCCCAGGCGCGCCTCGAGCCGCTCAAAGAACGCCAGCCAGCGCGCGCGTCCCGCGCGCAGGGCGCCCGCCTGCGGGGCGACGTCGGAGGCGACGACCTCGCGCGCGCCGAGCGCGAGCGCGAGCAGCGCCAGGAAGGGCTGCCCGCCGTAGCCGACCTCGAGCACGCGCGCGCCGGCCAGCGCGCCCGGCTCCAGGAACGCGAGCAGGCGCGGCAGGCCGGCCAGGAACTGCGCCTCCTTGCCGCGCGCGAAGGGCAGGCGGAAGTCGCGCCCTTCGGCGAGGCCGCGCGCGGCGAGCTCCTCGCGCACCGACTCGGCGTCGGACAGGACCGCCACCCACACCTCGTCGCGCACGAGCGCGTCGAGCCCGGACGGCGGCAGCACGGCGCGCCCCGCCACGCGCGTCCCGTGCTTGAGCGGGTTCTTGTCGACGAAGGCCACGCCTGCGGAGCCGAGCCGGCGCATCAGCCACGCGCCGACCTCGCCCGCGCCCCACACGACCACGCGCCGCCCGCCGGCCGCGGCCAAGAGCGGCTCCACCTCGGCGCAGATCGTCTCGAGCAGCGCGGCCTCCACCAGAGCGGCTCATCGGCCGGACGCGCGCGGCGCTTGAGCGCCCCCGGGCGGCGGGACGCGCTACTTGCCGAGCGCCAGACGGTCGGCGAGCAAGAGCGAGAGCTCGCCCGTGCGCTTGATCTTGTCCTGCGTCTGGCGGAAGTCGTAGGCCACGCGGTACCAGCTGACCTGGTGCTCCTCGAGCACCGCGTAGCAGGCGCGGCTGTCGCCGTCGCGCGGCTGGCCGGTCGAGCCGACGTTGACGAAGAACTTGCCCGAGGCGGGGAGCGGCAGCGTGAGCTCGTCGGCGCCGTCGAGCGCGGTGAAGCGCAGGTCCTCGTCGTGCATGCCGGGCTGGTGCGTGTGGCCGCACACGCCGACCTGCTCGGTCTTCTCGAAGATCGCGCGCAGCTTGTCGGGGTTCAGGATGCCGTCGGTCGAGAGCACGTACTCGCGCACCGGGTCGCGCGGCGAGCCGTGCACGAACT
>CADEGS010000198.1 GCA_902826945.1 uncultured bacterium
TGCCAGGACGAAGCCAGACGGCACCGGGAGCCACGCAGGATTCTTTCCCAGGCTCCGAGCGGAGCGCGCGGACGACGCCGCGCGCCCCGCTCCTCCCTCGGGCCTTCCTAGTCCTGCTCCTGCGGCTGCGGCGCCGGGGCCGTCGCCGCGGGGGCCGCGGGCGCCGCGGCGCCGTCGCGCGCGCGGCGCGCGGCCGCCAGCACGGCCTCGACGGCCGCATCGGCCGCCTGCGCCGCGGCCGGGCCGCGACCCTTCTCGAGCAGGTCCACCGCGTCCGCGGGCCGTCCGCCGAAGAGCAGGTTCGTGGCCAGCACGAGGCGCGCATCGACGTCGCCCGGCTGCGCCTGGCAGTGGGCCTCCAGCCGCGCGAGCTGCTCGTCGAAGACCCTCGGCTCGGCGTAGAAGGCGTGCTTGTCCACGCTCGTCCCGGCCAGGACCGGCTCGAGCTCGAACGCGCGCCGGATCGAGTACGCGGCGTAGTGGTAGTCGCCCGTCGCGAACAGCGCGTCGGCCAGCACGAGGTGCAGCGCGCCCTCCTCGGGCGCGAGCGCGACCGCCTTGGCGTAGAGCTGCACCGCGTCGGCGAAGCGGCCGTCGCGGAAGGCCTGGTCGCCGAGGTCGAGATAGCGCTGGGCGGCGACGTGGAACGAGGACGGCACGCGGCCCGGGCCCGCGGCGTCGGCGCGCTCCTCGGCCGGAGCGCTCGCGACCACCTCGCCCGCCGGCAGCGCGGCCGGCTCGCGCTCGACGTACACGATCTCCGGATCGCGGTCCTCGTAGATGACCGTCGTCGTCGAGGGGTAGGCGTAGTTGACGTACCAGACCGGGTACCAGCAGCTCAGGTAGTACGGCCAGAACCACGAGCCCCAGCGGCAGCCGCGGTAGCCGAAGCCCCACGCGAACGAGACGCCGCCGCCGTAGGAGTAGAAGCCCCACGGGTAGCAGCCCGAGTAGCCGCCGCCGAAGTGGTAGCCGCCGTAACCGTGGCCGTGCCCGTGGCCGTGCCCATGGTCGTGATCGCCATCGCCGCCGGGGTGCGGGACGACGCGCCCGCGCGGCTGCCGTCCGCCGGGCTCGAGGACCTGCCCCGGACCGCGACCCCCGGCGAGGTTCGAGCCCGAGCCGTGCGGCCGCACGCCGCCGCCGGATCCCGGGGTCAGCGGGCCCGCGCTCGGCGGATCGACGCGCGCGAGCGGCCCCTCGGCGTAGCGCGTCCCGAGCGAGCGTCCCGTGAGGCCGGGCCCGCTGCCGCCGCGGCCGGGCGAGAGCGAGCCGCCGCGCCCGCCGCCGCCGCCCGCACCGCCGCGCGGCGCCAGGCTGCCGGGATCGGGCAGCAGGCCGCGTCCCGCGCTCGGTCCGAGACCGCTGCCGCCGATGGGCGGCCTCGGACGGCCGCTCCCGCCGATCTCGCCACCTCCGAGCGCGCCGCCGCCGCCGAGGCCGCCGCCGAGCGCGGGGCGCGGCGCGGGCGCGAGCCCGCGCGGCGCATCGAGGCTGCCGCGGTCGGAGCCGGCCGGCCGGTAGGGGGCGGGGAAGCGCACGCGCGGCACGCTGCGAACGGCTCCGAGGTCGATCAGGCCGGAGGAGCCGGAGCCCGCGCTCCCGGGAGAGGAAGCGCCCGGAGCGGTTCCGGCGCCGGGCACGGAGCCCGATCCAGGTCCGGCCGAGGGGTAGTGCGAGCTCGCGGGCGGGGCGCTCGGGGCGCCGCCGGAGCCGCTCGATCCCGATCCGCGCACGGGCGCTGCGCTCGAGGGCGCCGCGCTCGGGCGCTCGTAGGAGCGTCCGCTCGTGTCGCGACCGCGCGAGTCGCCGCCGGAGCTCGGGCGCGAGGGGGTGACGTGGGTCGGCCGCGAGGGCGCGACGTCCGGGCGCGAGGACCCGCGCGAGCTCGAGGGGCGCGACGAGCCGCTGCTCGAGGGCCGCGAGACCCCGCCGCCGCTCGAGCGACCCGACGACGAAGGGCTGGAGCTCGGGCGCGACGCGCCGCCACTCGAGCCGCCGCCGGACCCGCCGCGCGAGCTCCCGGCGCTGGAGCGCGAGCCGCCCGCGCTGGAGCGCGACCCGCCTCCCTGGGAGCTGCCGCGCGCCCGCTGGACCACGGCCGTCTCGAGCTCGCCGCCGCGGGCGCCCGCCAGTCGCTGGGCCTCCGGCGTCGCCGCCGTCCCCCCCAGGCCGGCGGCCAACAGGATCGCGCTCCACAGCCATCGTTCGCGTGCCATCGTTCTCACCTCGCGCAGGGACCTCCGATCCATGGTGCCGGATCGGCCTCCATGGAATGGTCGCCGCCTTCCCTTCCGCAAACGGAGTGCCGTCGGCCGGGTCGGGGGGCGAGGCGGCCCCGCGGGGAGCGACCGGCGCGCGTCCCCTGGAGAGGACACTAGGGCGTCCGCTCGAGGGGCACCACGAGCTCCCAGCGGCGCGCCTCCACCGGCGCGTCGGGGTCGCTCTCGGGGCCGTAGCCGCGCACGTAGGGCGCGCCGGCGCGCGTCCCCTCGGGCAGGTGGGCGAGCAGGGACGGCAAGCGCTCCGCCGCCTGCTCCGGGCGCTCGAGCCGGGCCAGCAGCCCGGGTCGCTCGGGCACCGCCTGCCAGCCCGCCGGCGGCTCGGCGGCGCGCGCGGGCGCGAGGCGCAGCCAGCACGCGCACGGCCGTCCCTCCGCGTCGAGCTCGAGCGTCAGGGCCGGGTCGAGGCTCTCGACGCCGAGCGCGCGCTGCGCCGCCTGGGCGCGCTCGCGCGCCGAGGCCAGCGCGCGCTCCCAGCCCTGGCCCCCGGGCAGCGCCTGGCGCCGGCCGACGTGCGGCACGAGATCGACCGCGAGCGCGGGCTCCGCGCTCGGAGCCGCCGGCTCCGCCGGGCGGCGGTCGGGCGGCAGGAAGGCGAGGTCGAGGAAGTAGGCGTTGGCGGTCGCCTCGAGCACCTCCTCGCGCCACGCCGGCGCGCCGCGGGCGAAGAGCGCCAGGCGCCGCGGCCAGAGCCGTCCGTCCGCGGCGAACCACTCGGCGATCTCCATCCGCTCGAGCTCCGTCCCGCGGGCGTCCAGCAGCACGAGCTCGTGCGGCCGCGCGTCGTCCACGCCCGGCCCGGAGGCGCCGCGCGCCTCGAGGTGCATCGCGGCCGCCTCCCCGGGCGGCGCGCCGGCGAGCGGCGCGACCATGCGTGCGGCGCGCGGGCCGTCCGCGTCCTGCACGAGCGTGCGCCAGGCGAAGCCGTCCGGCCAGAAGAAGGCGGCGCGGCGCAGCTCCATGCGCCCGACGAGCAGCGCCAGGTCGTCGCCCTCGACCGCGGCCGACCCCGCCGCGCCCGGCAGCAGGCGGAAGCCGCGCGCGCCCGCCCGGTACTCCGCCAGGCGCGCGCCGCCCGCCTCGGGGGCGAGCCGCCAGCGCACGCGCGCGGGGAACTGGCAGTCCACCTCGAGCCGGTGAGGGCGGTCGGGATGGCCCTCGTAGACCACGCGCGAGACCGCGTGGAAGCCGTGGCTCCCGGCGACGGGACGTCGCGGCGGGAAGCCGGAGGGGTCCTGCGGCAGGGCGGCCGGCGCGAGGGCCAGCGCGAGCGCGCTCAGCACAGCCGCTCCCGCAGGATGCCCGCGGCGCGCTCGAGCGTCTCGAGGCGCTTGGCGAAGCAGAAGCGCACCTGCGTCGCGCCGGCGCGCGGGTCGGCGAAGAAGCTCGAGCCGGGCACGCTCGCCACGCCGCCGCGCGCGAGCAGGCGGCGCGCGAAGGCGACGTCGTCCTCGCCCGGGCGCAGGTGCGCGCTCGCGTCGCACATCACGTAGTACGCGCCGCGCGGGCGCGAGGGGCGCAGGCCGACCTCCTCGAGCACGGGCAAGAGCGCGTCCAGGCGCTGCGCGTAGTCCGCGCGCAGGGTCTCGAAGTAGGACGGACCGAAGGCCAGCGCCTCGGCGGCGGCCTCCTGCAGCGGAGCCGGCGCGCCGACGGTCAGGAAGTCGTGCACCTTGCGGATCGCGCCCGTGAGCTCGGGCGAGGCCAGGCACCACCCGATGCGCCAGCCGGTGGCGCTCCAGGTCTTCGAGAGCCCGCTGATCGTGATCGTGCGCTCGGCCATGCCCGGCAGCGTCGCGATCGAGACGTGCTCGGCGCCGTCGTAGAGGATCTCGTCGTAGATCTCGTCGGTGATCGCGAGCAGGTCGCGCTCGCGGCACAGCGCGGCCAGGCCCTCGAGCTCGGCGCGCGTGAAGACCTTGCCGGTCGGGTTGTGCGGCGTGTTCAAGATGAGCGCGCGCGCGCGCGGTCCGCAGGCGCGCGCGAGCTCGTCCAGGTCGAGCGTCCACTCCGGCGGGCGCAGGCGCACGAAGCGCGGCACGGCGCCGGAGAGCACGCAGTCGGGGCCGTAGTTCTCGTAGTAGGGCTCGAGCACGACCACCTCGTCGCCGGGGTCGAGCACGGCGAGCAGGCTCGCGATCATCGCCTCGGTGGCGCCGCAGCAGACGGTGATCTGGCGCTCGGGGTCGGCCTCGATGCCCTGCGACGCGCGCGCGCGGCGCGCGATCGCCGCGCGCAGCGCCGGCGCGCCCCAGGTGACGGCGTACTGGTTCTTGTCGGCGTCGATCGCGCGCTTGGCGGCCTCCTTCATCGGCGCCGGGGCGGGGAAGTCGGGGAAGCCCTGCGCGAGGTTCACCCCGCCCTCGAGCGCGCACACGCGCGACATCTCGCGGATGACCGACTCGACGAAGCGGGCCGCCTTGGCCGAGGTGCGCGCGCGCATCGGGGCGATCCTAGCACCGCGGCGCGGGGGGGTCGGGAGGCGTGGGCGGGGGAGCGATGGCGGGGAGCGATGGCGGGGAGCGATGGCGGGGAGCGATGGCGGGGAGCGATGGGGCGGGGAGCGTGCTTCCGTCGCTGCGCGACGATGGGGTCGCGCCTGCGGCGCGACGAGGCCTGCGGCGCCACGGCGCCCGGGGGGCGCCGGCCGCGGCCATGCGGCCGCGGGGAGGCTCCCCTGACTCCATGTGGCCCGGGCTCCTCGCGAGGCGAGGAGCCCGGGCCGCATGGAGTCAGGGGAGCCTCCTTGCCCAGTCCTGCCAGGCCTCCGGCTCGTCGCCGAGGTTCGCCTCGGCCAGGCGCTTGAGCGCGTCGTAGAGGTGCGAGCGCCGGCGCGCCTTCGTGCGGCCGAGCGCGTCGGCGAGCAGGCGCGCGGCGCTGCCCTTGGCGGCGGGCGTGGCGTGCCCGATGCGGGCCAGCGCCGAGGCCGACGCCGCCGCGACGAGCGGCGCGTCGTCGTAGAGCAGGTCGCCCAGGTCGTCCACCGAGGCCGCGTCGCCGAGCAGCCCGAGCGTGCTCGCGCACTGCGCCCGCACGCCCGCCTCGCTGTCGGCGAGCGCGTCGCGGCAGGCGCGCTCGAGCGCGTCCGTGCCGGCCGCGCCGGCCGCCACGACGCTCTGCAGCGCGAAGGCGGCGTTGCTGCGGATCCAGGGGTCGGGATCGTTGCGCAGCAGGTAGGTCACCTCGCCCAGCGGCGTGTCCGGGCTCGCCAGCACGCCCAGCCCGAGCAGCGCGTTCAGCACGACGTCGTCCTCGGTGTCGGAGAGCGCGGCGCACAGCGGGCTCAGCGCCGCCGGGTCGTGCGTGAAGCCCAGCGCCACGGCGGCCACGACCCGGTTGGCCGGCGGCCCGGCCTCGAGCTCGCGCAGGAGCTCGTCCTGGCGCTTGCGCGCGCGCTGGCCCATCTCCTTCTCGAGGCCCCGGCGCGTGCGCTCGTCCTCGTCGCCCCGTCCGGCCAGGCGCAGGTTGTTCCAGGCGCGCAGGCTGGCGTCGAACTCGCTCAGGAAGTAGCCGATCGAGTCCGGCGAAGGGTCGGGCAGCGGCACGTAGGGGCGCGTCTCGTCCTGCGCCGCGTCGCTCGAGCGGCAGCCGCCGAGCGCCAGGCCGACGCAGGCCAGGAGGACGGCGGCGCGCGCGCTGCCGGGAGCGCTCCCTCTGGATGCGTTCATGCGGGGCGGGCTGACGTGCCCGCGGCACGCTTCTTCCCGGAAAGATCCTGGCCAGCGGGCGTCGCGCGGGCAAGCGAGTAGGATTGTGCCTGGAACAGGGTTCCGGGCCTTGGGGCTCCATGTACTCGACGCCATGGCCCGCGAGGGCTTCGAGGAGGTCACCGCGGTCCACGACCGGCGCTCAGGCCTGCGCGCCTTCGTCGGCATCCACGACACGAGCGCCGGGCCGGCCTTCGGCGGCATTCGCCGCTTCGCCTACCGCGACGAGCGCTCGGCGCTGATGGACGTGCTGCGGCTCTCGGTCGCGATGAGCCACAAGTGCGCGCTGGCCGACCTCGACGCGGGCGGCGGCAAGATCGTGATCCTCGACCGCGCGGCGCTCGACCTCGAGGGCGCCTACCGCGCGGTGGGGGCGTGCGTCGAGCGGCTGGGCGGGCGCTACTACGCCGGCCCCGACGTGGGCACGGGGGAGGCCGAGCTCGGCTGGGTGCGCGCGGCGACGGGCCACTGCGTCCCGCCGGGCGAGCGCGGGCCGGGCGATCTCTCGGCCGCCACCGCGGCCGGCGTCTTCGCCGGGCTGGGGGCGGCGCTGCGCGCGCTCGACGGCGAGGAGGACTGGGCGCGGCGCACGATCGTCCTGCAGGGCCTCGGGCGCATCGGCGAGGAGCTGGCGCGCCGGCTGCGCGCGCGCGACGCGCGCGTCGTCGCGAGCGAGCTCGACGAGACGCGCGCGCGCGCGCTGGGGCGCGAGCTCGGCCTCGAGATCGTCGCGTCCGGCACGGAGTTCGACGTCGCCTGCGACGTCTTCAGCCCCTGCGCGATGGGCGGCATCCTGCACGACCTCACGATCCAGCGCCTGCGCGCGCGCGCGGTGTGCGGCGCGGCGAACAACCCGCTCGCGAACGGCCGCCACGGCGAGCGCCTGCACGAGCGCGGCATCTTGTACGTGCCCGACGTCGTCGTCACCTCGGGGGCCGTGCTGGTCGGCGCGAGCTTCCACCTGCACGGCCAGCGGGTGACGCTCCCGGAGGTCGAGCGCCGCGTGGGGGCGCTGGCGACCCGGATCCTGGCGCGCGCGCGCGAAGAGCAGGCCTCGCCCGCGCGCGTCGCGCAGGAGGAGGCCACCGCGCGCCTGCGGCGCCGCCGCGCGCGGGCCGGCCGGCGCCCGAGCGCCTTCGAGCCCGTGCGCCCGTGATGGCCTTCCCCGCGCCGGCGCTCCTCGTCCTCGCGCTCGCTCTCGCGCCCTCCGCCGGCGCGGAGGAGGGCGCCGGCGCCGACCTGGTCGTGCCGCGCGACGACGCTTGCGCGCTGCGCGTGCCGCGCGACGAGAAGCTCGTCTTCCGCGTGCGCGTCTCGATCGCCTTCGTCGACGCCGAGGTCGGCAAGGTGACGATGCGCAGCTCGGTCGAGCCCTACCGCGCCTCGCTCCTGGCCCTGCCCGCGGCGACGGAGGAGGGCGCGGACGAGCCCGGGCGCGAGATCGGCGTGCTGTCCACGCGCGCGGTGGGCAGCTACGCCTGGTACTCGATGGACGCGAGCATCGAGACGCGCGTCCTGCCGCAGGACTGGCCGCGCGTGACGCATCGCTACACGCACGACGGCTCGGAGCGGCGCCGGCGCGAGCTCCAGATCGGCCTGCGCGACGACGGCTGGGGCGCGAGCTACCGGCGCGACACCGACAAGAACGCGCCCAAGGGCACGCGCATCTGGCGCGACGCGAAGACGCGCAGCGTGCCGACCGAGACGCTCGATCTCCTGAGCGCGGTCTACCTGGCGCGCGAGCTCACGCGCGCCGAGGAGGAGCTCTCCTTCCCCCTGCTCGACAAGCTGACCCTGTGGCAGATGCACCTGACGCGCGGGCGCGAGCGGCGCATCGAGACGCCCGCGGGCACGTTCGACGCGCTCGAGATCCGGCTCGATCCCGCGCCCTATCCGGGCGAGGAGATCGACGAGGAGGACGTCGAGCGCTTCGAGGGCCTGTTCGGCTTGCACGGCTCGATCCACCTGTGGGTCGACCGCGCGACGGGGGTGCCGGTGCGCGTGCAGGGCGAGCTGCCGGCCGGCCCGCTCGATCTCGAGGTCGACGTCAGCCTGGAGAGCTACTCCGGCACGCCGGAGGCGTTCGCGCCGCTGGCGCCCGAGAAGAAGGAGCGCTGAGCGCCGCCAGGGCGCGCCGCGCGAAGGCCTTCGCGTCGCGGGGAGGCGCCTGCGCCGCCGGCGTCGGGAGGCCGCGCCTTCAGGCCCCGAGCTCCGCCGCCAGCTCCTCGATCCAGCGCAGGCGCGCTTCCGTGGCGAGCACGAGGCCGCGCGCCGCCAGGCGCGAGGCGCGCCCGAGCGCGG
>CADEGS010000199.1 GCA_902826945.1 uncultured bacterium
CGCCGAGCGCCGCGAGGACTGGGCGCTGCCCGACCCGAAGGCGCTCTGCGGCGAGGCCTTCGACCGCGTGCGCGACACGATCCGCGCGCGCGTGGCGGAGCTGCTCTCGAGCCTCGGCGTGGACGTCGAGCAGGGACGCGAGCGCTCTGCCTCGACGTCCGACCTCGACCGCTAGCGCTCCTCGGCCGGGCTCCAGCGCACGGAGACGCGACTCGCAGCGGGGACCTCGACGACCTCCGGCGCGAAGCGCAGCGCGCCCTCGCCGCCGACCACGCGGTAGCGTCCCGCCGCCAGCCCCGCGAAGCGCGCCACGCCGCCCGTCGAGCGCGCGCGGAAGCGCTCCTCCTCGAGGGAGAAGGCGAGGAACGCGGCGCGCTCCCCGCTCGCCTCGCGGCAGCAGCTCTCCTCGACGAGCCACAGATCGCACGGCGGGTCCGCCGGCCGTCCCGCCTCGTCGAGCAGGCCCAGCGCGAGGCTCGTTGACGGCGGGAAGCGCAGCTCGAGCGCGTCGGAGGCCTCGCCCAGGACCGCTGCGTTGCGCAGCCAGGCGGGGGCGAGCTCGCTCCGTTCGGGCACGGCGAGAAGGTCGTGGGCCCCGAGAGGCAGCTCCAGGGTGCACGCGCCGGTCGCATCGAGCGGCAGGTCGCCTGCCAGCTCGAGCGCGGACGACCCGGACGGCCGCCAGTAGAGACGTGCGCGGCGGACGGGGAGCCTCGTGGCCGCTTCCACCGCCAGCAGGCGCAGCGAACCGGTGCGGGGCAGCACGAGCTCCAGTCCGCTCTGCCCGAGAGCGACGTCGGCGGCCCCCGCGTACGCCATGCCGCTCGTGACCCACAGCCGGTAGGGCCCCTGCCCGCCACCGATCTCGATCGAGAACGAGCCGTCGGCACCCGTGATCGCGCTCATCGGCGCCGCGTAGCACAACCATCCGACGTCCCCGCGCTCCGCGCACACGCGCAACCCCGCTCGCGCAGCGCCGGTCGTGTCCACGACCCGTCCGGAGATCGTGCCGAGCGGCGGCGGGACGTCGAGGGCGACCGTCGCGAGCTGTCCGTCGAGGAGGTGCAGGATCGCGGGCGGCGACCCCGTGCGCCTTCCGGGCACGAAGCCCCGGAGCTCCACCTCGCCCGCCGGAACGCCGCGCAGCTCGAAGGCGCCGTCCTCGTCCGTGGCCTCCTCGCCGGCGCGCCCGTCCGACCCCCAGCGGACCCGGCCGGCGGCCGGCTGGCCCGAGCGCGTGAGCCGCCCGACCACCGTGGCGCCGGCCGGCAAGCGCAGCGCGACGAAGGCGTCCGCGGCCGGCGCGGCGAGGCGCGTGCGAGCGCGCGTCTCGACGCGTCCGGCGGCGCGCGCACGGAGCTCGTATTCCCGCTCCGAGGCGGGCAGGCCGGCGAGCTCGAAGCGGCCCTGCGCGTCGCTGGTCGCCTTCGCCCGCGGAGGGCGGAAGGTGGTGCGCGGCGGCAGCTCGCGACCGGCGGCGCGGCGCACGCCCGACGCAGCGTCGAGAGCGTCGAGGGTCAGGCCATCCCCCGCGAGGCTCTCGGGATCGAGATCCTCCGGCGGCAAGAGGCAGGCGGTCACGCTCGCGCCCGCGACGGGCCGCCCCTCGGCGTCCTCCACCGCTCCGAGGATCCGCGCGCCGCGCCACAGCGGGATCGCGATCGGCGCGCCGAGCGCGGAGGGATCGAGGCGGCGCACCGTGGTGCACCACCCGGGGCTCTCCACGACGAGCGCGAGGCTGCCGTCGAAGGCCTCGGCGCTCTCGGAGAGCCGCACCTCGGCCCGTCCGCTCGCGTCGGTCACGACCGCGCTCGCGCCGACCTCGAGCGCCAGGCCCGCCAGCGGCGTCCCGCTCTCCCAGTCGACGACCTGGAGCACGACGGGGACGTCGCGCGCGAGGAGCAGCGAGACCAGGAGGCCAGGGCCGAGCGCTGTGAGCGTCATGGACGACGCCCATCAAGGAGCGTGCCCGCGGCGTGCGCCGCCGCTGGCCGGCGTCCGGCCCCCCTTCGCGTGGCGCCCGCGGAACACGCTCGCGCGTCAGGGGAGAGCCCCGCCGCGCGCCGTCGCGCCGCTCAGCTCTTCCGCGGGCGCGCCTTGCAGACGAAGACGTCGTCCTGCCAGGCGCCGCCCTGCGCCTCCTCGCGGTAGGTGACCTCCTCGCCGGTCGGCTCGAAGTCGGCGAAGGCCAGCACGCGCTTCAGGCAGGCGGGGTTCATCTGCCAGAAGTTGCACTGGTCCCACTCGCCCATGAAGCGCGCCAGGGGGTCCTCGGTGTCGGCCATCGCGCTCGAGATCGAGATCACGATCGCGCCGCTCGGCTTGCACACGCTGCGCATGCGCACGATGCCGAGGATCGGGTCGCGCACGTGCATCAGCATCGCGCCGCAGAACACGAGGTCGAAGGTGCCCAGGCGCTCGGGCGAGATCTCGTAGATCGGCATCTCGACCTTGCGCACGCGCCGGCTGCCGAGCGCGCGCCCGACGAGCGCGAAGCCGCCGCGCATCTGGCGGTCGTCGAAGGTCTTGACCTCGTCGGCGCCGTGCGCGGCGTGCTCGGCGCGCTTGCGCGGACCCCAGTCGTGGTCGACCCACGAGCCGAGATCGAGCGCGACGACCTCGGCCGCGCCGCGGCGCTCGAACTCGTAGGAGTAGAAGCCGTTGCTCGCGCCCACGTCGAGCACGCGCGCGCCCGAGAGGTCGGCCGGGATCGGGTAGTGGTGCAGGCTCTGCGTCAGGTCGAAGGGCCCCGGCGTGACGATGCCGTCGCCGAGGTCGATCGCGTGGTACCAGGCCGGCACGGCCGCGACCTCGCGGCGCAGGGCCTCGACCTCGGCCGGCGTGCGGGGCGGACGGGGGTGGAGCGGACCGTGGAGCAAGGCTTCCTCTCGAGGGGGTGCGGGCCGGCACTATAGGGCGTCGCGCGCGGCCGGGCGCGCGCGAATCCGCGCTCGTTCCTCGGCCCGTCGCGCTCGGGTCTCGTCTCGCGGCGTACCGCGCTCGGGCGCCCGCCGCCGCGCGCGCCTACGGCGGCGTCCACGGCCGCACCGGGGCGCGCGCGCGCAGGCGCCGCGCGAGCGCGCGTCGCCAGGTGCCGAGCACCGACGAGAGCTTCTGGCGCGCGCTCAGCCGCCGCCACCAGGTCGGGAAGAGCGGCAGGTTGCGGTAGCGCGGCGCGGCCACGCCCAGGAGCCGCGCGGCCAGGATGCGCCCCCACACCGCGCCGCGCGTCGTCTCGAGGTTCGGCTGCGAGGCGCGCAGGACCTCGGGCGGAGCGGGCTCGAGCACGAGGTAGCCCGCCTCGACCGCGCCGGCGAGGAAGCGCGCGCCGCGCTCGCTGCGCGCCAGCACGAGCGAGCGCCCGGGCTCGTCCGGAGGGATCGGCCGGTGCCAGGGGTCGCCGACCGCGACGTCGGCGAACTCGCCGGTGTGGTCGGCGCACACGTGGCAGCGCCACGGGCGGTGGCGCTGCAGGATCTCGCCCCACGACTCCTCGTAGGAGAGGCTCGCCTCGCGCTCCCCCGCCGGGCCGGCGCCGCGCGCCGTCGCGCGCCCGGGCCAGCCGTTCCCGCGGTAGCGCACCGAGCGCACGTCGCGCGGGTCCTCGAAGCCCATCCGGCGCAGCATCTCGAGCGTGCCCGCGGTCGAGGGCGTGCCGGCGCAGAAGATCGCCACGGTCAGCGCGAGCTTGTGGTCGAGCTCGGGGCGGCGCGCGCGCGCCAGCGCCGTCGCGGCGACGTCGCAGGGCTTGCCGACGAAGACGCACGGCGCGGGCGCGTCCACGACCGCTTGCAGGCCGTCGCAGGGGCTCGCGGGCGCGTAGCGCGAGCCGGTCGCGGCCAGGATCTGCGCGCGCGTCGTCGAGAGCACGGTGCGGTTCAGGTACGGCGCCTCGGGGCGCGCGGCGACGTGCAGCAGGCCGTGGCAGCCCGCGCGCTCGATCGCGTAGAGCGCGAGCGCGCTCGCCGCGCCGCCGCTCGAGCCCGCGAAGCGCAGCTCCGGGTCGGCGGCGTGGCCCTCCCACAGCGCGCGCACCGGCCCCCAGGCGCCGAAGAGCTCGGCCACGTGCCCGGGGCCCGGACGGCGCTCGGCGTGCGCGAGGCCGGCGCCGGGGCACAGCGCGACGAGCTCGGGCCCCGCGCGCGCGTCGTCGCGCACGAGCGGCCGGCGCCCGCGCGCGAGGTCGTCGATCATCTCGACCGCTTCGGGCGCGTGGAACGCGCACGCGCCGCAGCCGGCGCACAGGTGGCGCTCGGCGACCTCGCGGATGCTCCGCGGCGCGCTCACGAGGCCCGCTCCGGCGCGCGCGAGCGCTCGAGCGTGAGCGCGATCTCTTCCTCCGCCAGGCGCACGACGTCGGGCAGGCGCTCGGCCAGCCGCGCGCGCGCCGCCGCGCGCTCCGACCAGGCGCGCCAGACGACCTCGACCGCGTCGCGCGTGTCGCGGCGCTCGAGCTCGGCCACCGCCTCGCCCAGCCCGCAGGTCTCGAACACGCCCTTCGTCTTCAGGCTGTAGGCCAGGCTCGCGGCGGGCGTCCCGCTCGAGAGCGCGCCGATGCAGGCGTGCATGCGCGTGCCGCAGAACCACTCGAGGCGCCCGAGCACCCACTTCGTCTCGCGCTCGTCGAGCTCCTCGGAGAGCACGCGCACGCGCCCGCGGCCCGCCGCGCCGAGCGCGGCGGCCAGCCCGCGGCAGGCGCGCGCGTCGGACTCGAGCGCGGTCTCGGGCGCGTGCACGTGCGGCACGAGGAGGAGCCTCGCGTCGCTCTCCGCGAGCAGGCGCCGCGCCAGCGCCAGGACCGCCGCGGGGTAGTCGGCGCGCAGCCCGAAGCGCCGGCGAGCGCGCGGGTCGTCGTGGACCAGGCCGCTGACGTTCAGGCCGACGATCGGCCCGCCCTCGGCCAGCCAGACCTCGAGCGCGGCGTGCTGGGGCGCGCGCGGCTCGAGCAGGAAGGCGACGTCCACGCCGGCGCGGTGGCGGTCGGGCTCGAAGCGCGCGCCGAGCAGCTCGGCCAGCGCCGCGTGGCTGCGCGCGTCGCGCGCCCACGCGAGCCGCGCGCCGGCCAGCACGGCTTGCGCCCGCGCGCGCGCGAGCGGCGTGCGGAAGGGCCCGTAGGTCTGCGGCAGGAGCACGAGCGGCACGCGCCGCGCGAGCGCGAGCTCCTTCGGCGCCAGCGTCGCCGCCAGCACGCGCCGGCCGTAGAGGTCGGAGAAGCTGTCCCCGCCGCTCAGGTCCCAGACCGCGTCGGCGTCGAGCAGCGCGCGCGCGCCGGGGTTTCCGAGGCCCCCGAAGCGCGCGGCGAGGCGCATGTTCCAGTAGCTCTCCGGCCGGTGCAGCCGGCGCGAGAGGCGCGCGCCGCACAGCGCGTACGCGAAGCGGCCGGAGCCGCCCTCGAGCGCCGCCTCGCGCTCGCCCCAGCCGTTGTCGAAGACCGTCACGCGCGCGTCGGGCGCGCGGCGCGCGAGCGCGCCCAGCGTCGCGTGCAGGAGCGCCGACACGCCGAGGTTGCCGGTGTCACCGGCGGCGCCGAACAGGCACAGGCGCAGGGGCTCGCGCTCGCTCACGGGCCAGGGGGCGGCGCCTGGCCGGCGCGTCGCTCGATGGAGCGCCCGGGCGCCTCGCCGCCGAGCACGACGCGCCCTTCGCTCTCGACCCCGGCGAGCGCGGCCGCGCCCGCGCGCGCGCTCCGGCGCTCGAGCCCGGCGCGCACGCGCGCGCAGGAGGCGAGCGCCCGGGCCCGCCGCACGCCGAGCAGGGTGGGCCAGGTGCGCAGGAGCAGCCAGCGCTCGGAGGCGCTGCGGCGGAGGAGGCTCTGGAGGCGCCGTCGCAAGGGGCCCGGCGGCCGGGGCGAGGCCGGCGGTCGGGAGCGCCATTCCCGCACGGGGACCGCCCGCGTGGCAACAGCGCCGCCCGGAGACGCCGCCGCGCGCGCGGCAACGTCCGCCTCGGGGCGCTAGACTGCGGAGCACGGGGCGCCGGCTCGGGGGCCGCGACCCCCTGCCCGCGGCGGCGGGGCCCCGGCCCCGCCGGTCCTTCCCGCGACCCGCCAGGCACGAGCCCTTTGCACACCTCCCGACCCGACGAGCCGGCCGCCCCCGGCGCTCCCGCGATCGACGTCGTCGAGCTCCTGGTGCTGGGGCTCGGCCGCTACCGCTACTGGATCCTGGCCTGCGGGCTGATCGGGCTCGCGGCCGGGCTGTACGTGTCGCTGGCCGAGCCCAACCGCTACCTCTCGAACGGCCGCTTCCTGGTCAAGTTCGGCACGCTCGAGAAGCAGACGCCCGAGACCGTGGCCGGCTTCGACGACGGCCGCCAGAGCTCGCTGACCGTGGCCGAGGAGATCCAGATCCTGCAGTCCGACGCGACCTTCCGGAAGGTCGTCCAGGACCTCGGCCCCGACTACGTGCTCGTCCCGCCGGCCGATCCGACGGCGATGGACTCGCCCGGCATGCCGTTCTGGAAGCGCTGGATGCACGAGCTCCAGCGCCTGCTCTGGTTCCGCGAGGGAGGCGCGCGCGACGAGGCCACCGGCGGCGAGGACGAGACGGGCGCGCCGACGCCCAAGCGCCTGGCGGCGGCGGTCGCGCGCCTGCGCCAGGGCACGCGCTTCGGCGGCACGCCGCTCGGGCAGATCCTGTTCGTCGAGTACCGCGACTACGCGCCCGAGCGCGCGCAGGCGATCTGCCGCTCGCTCATGGAGGCCTGCCAGTGGCGCCACACGCAGGTCTTCGCCGGGCTGCTCAGCCCGCAGTACCTGCAGGGGATGCTGGACGAGGCGCTGCGCGAGGAGGACGTCTGCAACGACCGCTTCCAGCAGCACACCGAGGAGTGCGGCTTCTACGACCTGCCGCAGCGCAAGCAGGAGGTGCTGCGCACGATCAGCGAGCTCGAGGACGCGATCGCCGACGACGAGCTGCGCGCGAAGGAGATCGAGCGCGAGCTGGCGCGCGTCGAGGAGGACCTGGTCGGCGTGGAGCCGGTCGTGGTCGAGCAGCGCGTCCCGCCCGAGCGCCCCAACCCCGCCTGGGCCACGCTGACGGCGCGCGTCGAGGACGAGCAGAAGAAGCTGGACGAGCTGGGCACGCTGCTGCGCGCCGACTCCGAGGAGTACCGCCGGCGCAAGGCCACGATCGACGGCCTGATCGCCTCGTACCGCGAGCAGCTCGCGGGCCTCTCGCCCTCGATCCGCTCCGAGCCCTACGACCTCTCGGTGGACAACCCGCGCTACGTCTCGCTGCAGGACGAGCAGCGCGCGCTCGAGCTCGAGCAGGTCCGGCGCACGACGGGGCGCGAGGGCCGCATCCAGCGCCTGGCGACCAAGCGGGCGGAGCTGCGCGCGATCCTCGACTGCGAGCCCGTCCACCGCGCGCTGGCGAACGCGGTGAACGCCGCGCGCGGCAACGCGGCGCAGTTCACCAAGGCCATGCAGGAGAACCAGCGCCTGCGCGCGATCGCCTCCGAGAAGGAGGCGAGCAACCTCGTGATCATGAACGAGGCGACCTACGTCCCGCTCAAGGTCTCGCCGATGCGCTCGAAGAACGTCGTCGTCGGCCTCCTGGCCGGCCTGGCGGCCGGGGCGGCCTTCGGCCTCCTGCGCCAGCTCCTCGACCCGCGCCTGCGCTTCCCGCGCACGGCCAAGCGCGTCGTCGGCGCGCGCGTGCTCGGCGTCGTGCCCGAGCTGCGCAGCTGGCGCCGGCTCGGGCGGCTCTTGCGCGAGGGTCGCGCCGCATGAGCCGCGCGCGCCGCGAGGAGCCGGCCGGCCCGCCGGGCGCCGTGCGCGGGTTGCCGATCGAGGCGGCGCTGGACGCGCTCGGTCCGCTCCTGAACGAGCTCTGGACGCAGTTCGCCGGTCTCGAGGTCGCGGGCCGGCGCGAGGTGCGCATCCTGTTCGTCAGCCCGCGCCACGAGGCGGGCACGACGACGCTCGCGACCTGCACCGCGCTCGGCCTGGCGCGGCACCTGGGCGAGTCGGTGGCGCTGGTCGAGCAGAACCTCTTCACGCCCGCGATGGCCTCGTACCTGGGCCTGCCGGAGACGCCGGGGTTCACCGACGTCCTCGACGGCCGCGCGACGCCCGAGGAGGCGCTGCGCAACTCGGTCGTCGAGGGGCTGCACGTGCTCTCCGCCGGGACGCCGCGCGCGCCGCGGCCGGGCGAGCTGGCGAGCGAGCGCGCGCGCGAGCTCGTGCTGCGCGCCGCGCGCGGCCACCGCTA
>CADEGS010000200.1:0-6975 GCA_902826945.1 uncultured bacterium
CGACTGCCGCGTGCACGGCACGCACAACCTGTTCGTGGCCGGCAGCTCGGTCTTCCCGAGCGCCGGCCACCAGAACCCGACGCTGACGCTCCTGGCCCTGACGCTGCGGCTGGCCGAGCACCTGGGCGCGCGCTGAGGCGCTTGGCGCGCCGCGCCGCGATCGCTACAAGGTTTGGGGCTCCCCCACCCCCACTCCCCCGGTCCCAGAAGCCGCCATGAAGCACCGCCCGCTGCTCGCGGCAGCCTGCCTGCTGCCGCTCCTCCTCTCCACCGGCTGCTACACGATGCACCACACCGTCGGGACAGGCTCGACGACGGGCGCGCGCACGAGCGAGCGCGCCTGGTACGTCCTGTGGGGCCTGGTCCCGCTGCACGAGGTGGACGGCGGCAAGCTGGCGGGCGGCGCCGGCAACTACACGATCGAGAGCGAGTTCACCTTCCTCGACGTCGTGATCGGGATCTTCACAGGCCTGGTGACGATCCACCCGCGCACGGTGACGGTCACGCGCTAGACGAACGCAGCTCGAAGAGCACGCTGGACTGCGTGACCGCCATCGGCTCCAGCGCGTCGGCGCGGCGCGCCTCGGCGCGGCGCGCGCCGCGGTAGGCGACGCGCAGCAGGTCGCGCAAGGCGTCCGGCTCGAGCGCGGTGCGCTCGCGCACCTCCTCGCGTCTCTCGAGGACGAAACGCTCCGCGCACAGCGCCAGGGCGCGCTCGGCCGGGTCGCGCGGCAGCGCGCCGCCGGCGCTGGCGCGGCGCAGCTCGCCCAGGTCGTCCGGCGCGCAGGCGGCGAGCAGGAGCCGGCCGCCGGGCGCGAGCACGCGCGCGAACTCGGCCGGGTTGCGCGGCCCCTTGATCGCCAGCAAGAGGTCGAGCGAGGCGTCCTGGAAGGGCAGGCGCCGGTCGGCGTTGGCGACGATCCAGCCGTGGCCCGGAGCGCGCCGCGCGGCCGCCTCGATCGCGGGCACCGACAGGTCGAGCCCGAAGGCCAGCGCGCCGGGCGGCGCGACGGCGGCGAGCACCACGCCCGGGCCGCAGCCGACGTCGAGCAGCGCGCGCGCCCCGCCGGCCGCGGCCAGGCGCGCGACGCGCGCGCCGAGCGCCGCGCGCAGGGCCGCGTCCACGCCGGCGCGCGCCAGGCGCTCGCGCGCGGCGACGGTCTCGCGCGCGTCCCCGGCGCGCGCCGAGCGGCGGTCCTGCGGCTGGAGCAGGTTCGCGTAGCCGCTGCGCGCCAGGTCGAAGGCGTGCCCGCGCGCGCAGGCGAGCGCCCGCGCGCGCGCCGCGAGCGGCAGGCCGCAGCCGCGCACCGAGCAGGCCAGGCGCTCGACCCCGATCACGCGCGCGCGCTCACGCCGCCGGGGCGCCCTGCGCGCGCCCGCGGTGCGCGAGGGAGTAGACCGCCGGGATCAGGACCAGCGTGATCAGCGTCGAGGCGCTGAGCCCGCCGACGACCGTGCGCGCCAGCGCCGCCTGCGCGTCCGCGCCCTCGCCGATCCCGAGCGCCAGCGGCACGAGCGCCAGCACGGTGGTCAGGGTCGTCATCAGGATCGGCCGCAGGCGCCGGCGCCCGGCCTCGGCCACGGCCTCGGCGACGGGCTCGCCCTGCGCCACCAGTCGGCTGGCCTGGTCCACGAGCAGGATCGCGTTGTTGACCACGATCCCGCCGAGCATGATGCAGCCGATGAAGGTCTGCACGTTGAAGGTGGTGCGCGTCAGGAACAGCGCGAGCAGCACGCCCACCGCCGCCAGCGGCACCGAGAGCATCACGACCAGCGGGTCCACGAGCGACTCGTACTGGCAGGCCAGCACCATGTACACGAGCAGCAGCGCGAGCACGAACGAGACGACCAGCTCGCGGAAGGCCTCCTCCTGCTCCTCGAAGGTGCCCGCCACGACCAGGTCGTGGTCGGCGGGGCGCGGGATCGTGTCCAGGCGCGCCTGCGCGTCGCGGGCGACCGAGCCCTGGTCGCGCCCGGCGACGTTGGCCTCGACGGTCACGACGCGCTGCTGGTTGCGGCGCTCGATCACGAGCGGGCCGCGGCCGTCGTCGGTCGCCACGACGTTGCGCAGCGCGACGACCTCGCCCGTGGGCGTGCGCAGCGTCAGGTCGAGCACCTCGTCGATCGAGCGCTTCTCCGCGTCCTCGAGCTGCAGCAGGATGCGGTAGGAGTTCCCGCGGCTGCGGTACTCGCCCGTCTGCGAGCCCGCCACGGCGGTCTCGAGCACCTCGGTCACGTCGCGCACCGAGAGGCCCAGGTCGGCCACCTTGTCGCGGTCCACGTGCACCTCGAGCTGCGGCGCGCCCGCCTCGCGCGTCAGGCGTGCGTCGGTGACGCCGGGCACGCCGCGCACTTCCAGGACGGCGCGCTGGGCCAGGCGGTCGAGCACGCCCAGGTCCCAGCCGCGCACCTCGACCTTCAGGCCCTCGTCCTGGCCGAGCACGCGCTGCAGGAGGAACTGGCCCTGCGGCGCGCGCGTGCGGATCTCCATGCCGGGCACCGAGCTCGCCAGGCGCCGGCGCAGGTCCTCGGCGATGGCCGCGTTCGAGCGCGCGCGCTGCGCCGCGGGCACGAGCGAGAGCGCGATCTCGCCGCGCGAGGTGGCGTCGGCGTCGCGTCCGGCGGCGCCGACGGTGACGACCGAGGAGACGGTCTCGGGCACGAGCGCCGCGACCTTCTGCTCGAGCAGGCGCGTCTGCCGATCGACGAGGTCGAGCCGCGTGCCGATCTCCATCTCGCCCGTGACGCGCACCTCGCCCTCGTCGCTGGGCGGCAGGAACTCGCTCCCGATCCCCGGCAGGAGCAGCAGGCTGGCGCCGAGCAGGGCCAGCGAGACGAGCACGGTCGCCGCGCGCCGCCGCAGCACCCGCCGCAGGAGGTCGCGGTAGCCCTCGTCGAGGGTGCGGAAGCGCTCCTCGGCCCAGCGCGCGAGGCGCCCGCCGCCGCCGGCCGCCCCCGTCTCGCGGCGCAGCAGGCGCGAGGCCAGCATCGGCACCAGGCTCAGCGAGACGAACAGCGAGCACACGAGCGAGAAGACGATGACGTAGGCCAGCTCCTGGAACAGGACGCCCGACACGCCGCGCACGAAGACCAGCGGCAGGAAGATCACGAGCGTCGTCACGGTGCTGGCGACGATCGCGCCGCCGACCTCGCGCGCGCCCTCAACGGCGGCCGTGCGCACGTCCTCGCCCAGCTCGTTCCGCCGGCGGAAGACGTTCTCGATCACGACCACCGAGCCGTCCACCATCATGCCCACGCCCAGCGCCAGGCCGCCCAGCGTGGTCAGGTTGATCGTGAAGCCGGCGAAGTAGATCAGCGCGAAGGTCGCCACGACCGAGATCGGGATCGAGAGCGAGATCACGAGCGTGCTGCGCACGCTGCGCAGGAAGAACAGCAGCACGACGACGGCCAGGCCGCCGCCGTAGAGCACCGAGCGCGCGACGTTCGCGATCGAGCGCTCGATGAAGTTCCCCTGGTTGATCACCGGCACGACGCGCAGCTCGGGGTAGGCCGCGTTGACGGCGTCGATCTGCGCCAGCACGGCGCGCGAGACCTCCACCGTGTTCGCGTCCGCCTGCTTGCGGATCGCCACGCGGATGCCGCGCTCGCCGTCCACGCGCACCAGGCGGCGCAGCTTCTCGTAGGTGTCCGCCACCTTCGCGATCTGGGCCAGCGTGACGGCGCCGCCCTGACGCTCGACGATCACCGTGCGGCGGATCTCGTCCAGGTCCACGAACTCGGCCGGCGCGCGCAGCGTGACCTCGTGGCGGCCGGACTCGATCTTGCCCGCCGGGCGGTCGACGTTCGCGTCGCGGATCGCCGCCTGCACCTCGTCCAGCGACAGCCCGAGCGCCTTGACGCGGTCGGGGTCGAGCTCGATGCGCACTTCGCGGTTGTAGCCGCCCCACACGTCCACCTGCGCCACGCCGGGGACGCGCGCGAAGCGGTAGCGGATCTGGTGCTCGACCAGCTCGGTCAGCGCGACCGGATCGAGCCGGCTCGAGATGCCGAGCACGACCACCGGGAAGCTGGCCACGTCGAACTTCGACACGCGCGGCCGGTCCACGCCCTCGGGCAGCTCGTCGATCTCCTCCTCGAGCTTGGACTGCACCTCGATCGCCGCGGCGTCGAGGTCGCGCCCCCAGGAGAAGGTGATGCGCACGGCGCTCTCGGCTTCCGAGGACTCGGACGTGATCTCCTCGATGCCCGGCACCGTGGCGACGATCTCCTCGACGATCTGCGTCACCAGGCGCTCCATGACCTCGGGGCTGGCGCCCTCGAAGCCGGTGCGCACGGTGACGGTCGGCAGCTCGATCTCCGGCAAGAGGTCGATGCGCAGGCGGTCGAGCGAGACCAGCCCGAGCACGACCACCATGAGCGTCACCATGGTGGTGAAGACCGGGCGCGCGACGCTCGCCGACGGCAGGCTCATCGCTCGAGCGCGGCGGCCGCCTCGGGGCGCGGGCTGGCGAGCACGCGCGCGCCGTCGTCGCACAGGTCCTGGCCGAGGGTGACGACCGCGCCCTCCAGGCCCTCGCCCAGGACGGCGACGCGCTCGCCCTCGACGATCCCGGCCGCGACCGGGCGCCAGCGGACGGTGCTCGCGGCCGCGTCGAGCACGAACACGCCCGGCTCGCCGCCGCGCTCGGTCAGCGCGGCCACGGGCGCGAGCAGCGCGTCCTCGAGCCGCTCGAGCTCGACCTCGACGCGCACGAACATGCCCGGCTTGAGGCGCTGGTCGGGGTTCGGGGCGACCAGCTCGACGCGCACCTGGCGCGTGGACTGGCGGAAGATCGGCGCGATGCGCTCGATGCGCGCGGCGAAGGCCTCGCCCGGATAGGCGTCGGTCGCGAGGCGCGCCGGGAGGCCGGGCGCGAGGCGCGCGTAGTCGCGCTCGGGCACGAACACGACGGCCACGATCGGGTCGAGCTCGACGATCGAGAGCACGGGCACGTTGGCCGCCACGGTGGAGCCCTCGTCGACGAAGCGCTCGCCGACGACGCGCTCGTCGTCGCCGCCGCTCCAGCCGGCGGCCACCTTCGTGTAGCCCAGGCGGATGCGCGCGGTCTCGAGCGCCGCCTCGGCGCGCGTGACCTGCGCCTCGCTCACGGCCAGGCTGGCGCGGCGCGCCAGCTCGTCCGCCCTGGCTGCGTCGTACTCCGACTCGGAGGTCACGCCCTGCTCGCGCAGGGTCTCGAAGCGCTTCAGCGCGCGCCCGGCGATCTCGAGCGCGCTCTCGGCCTCCGTGCGGTTGGCGCGCGCCACCGCCACGTCCGCCTGCGCTTGCGCCTCCGCCTGCACGAACTCGGCGTCGTCGAGCCAGGCCACGACCTGGCCGCGCGCGACGCGGTCGCCGAGGTCCACCGTCAGCCGCTCCAGGCGGCCCGAGACCTTGGGCGCCACGCCGAACTCGGCCGTGGCCTCGAGCGCGCCGCTGAAGACGCGTCGCAGCGTGATCGGCCCGCGCTCGAAGGGCGCGACCTCCACCGGCACCGCGCGCGGGGCGTCCGCGGCGGCCGGCGGCTCCTGCGCGCCGGCCAGGCGCTCGCGCAGCGCCCAGCCGAGGAGCGCGAGCGAGCCGAGGGCGACGAGGGTCGGGACGAGCTTCATGGGGGGCGAGGGGCCACGCGGGCCCGACCACGATACTCGGCCGGCGCGCGCGAGGACTATCCGTCCCGGCGCGACCGGCTACCGCGCCACGAGCTTCCAGAGCGGGCGCTTGCCGAGCCGCCCGTGCTCCTCGACCGCGAAGCCCTGCTCGGCCGCGGCGCGGATCGCCGCGGCGTCGTAGCCTCGCGCGCGCCCCTGAGCCTCGGCCATCGCGCGCACGTGGCGCGGGAGCTCCTCGATCTCGACGCAGCCCGAGAACACCACCGTGCCGGCCGCCAGCGCGCGCAGGTGCGCGAAGATCTCCTCGTGCGAGCCGTAGCGCTCGCTCGCGCGCGCGCTGCCGAAGTAGAGGTAGTGGTAGAGGTTGACGACCAGCACGACGTCGAACGGGCCGCCGAAGGCGTCCGCGCACGCCGCGAGCTCGTGCAGGCGCAGGCGCTCGAAGCGCGCGCCCTCGAGGCCCAGGTGCGCGCGCGCCGCCTCGGCGGCGGCCAGGTCGGGCGGGTGCACGTCGATCCCGAGCGCGCGCCGCGCGCCCAGCGCCGCCGCGGCGTGCAGCACGAACCAGCCCTTGCTCGACGACAGGTCGAGCAGGCTCCCGAGCGGCCGCGGGTAGAGCGCGCGGATGCGCCGGTAGCGCCGCCACAGCCGCCACGAGGGCACCAGCCGCCCGGCGAGCACGCGGTAGTTCTGGTTGCGCGGGTAGGCGCTCGCCAGGTGCGCGCGCGCCGCGCGCTCGAGCGCGGGGAGGACGGCGCCGCGCTGCGCCGCGGGGGCGGGGGACGCCGACGCCGGGACGAGGCGCTCCATCGCGCCTCAGCGTACCCGGAGCGCGCCGCGGTGCGGGGTGGAGCGCCGCGGCGCCGTCGGAGCGCGCTCGGGCGCCGCCGACGGACGCCCGCTCCGCGGCCGGACGGGCGCCTCAGTCATCGTGCTCGGCGAGCCGCTCGAGCGGCACCGGGTCCTGCGCCAGGAGCTGGCGGATCGCCTCGCGCGTCGCCGCGTCCGGCTCGAAGGCCGCGACCAGCCGGTCGGTGACGTCGACGAAGCGCGCGCCGTCGCTGCGCCACGCGAGCGCCCAGCGCGACACGATCACGTCCACGCCCGCCTCGCGCGCGATCCCCGGCAGCGCGTCCGCGACGCGCGCCACGATCCCGTCGACCGGCGCGGTCGAGAAGGCCTGGCGGTGCAGCTCCTTCTGCAGCGCCGCGCCGCGCGCGTCGAGCGACGCCACGCGCTCCTGGTCGCCCGCCGCGCGGGCGCGCTCCTGCTCCGCGCGCAGGCCGTCGAGCACCGCCGCGAAGCCCTTCGAGCGCGTCCAGGCCACGGCCACCGCGCGCGAGTCGAAGGTCCCCACCACCACCG
>CADEGS010000200.1:7075-8137 GCA_902826945.1 uncultured bacterium
CCGGGCGCGGGACTCCACCGCCGCGCCCGCCGCGCCTCGCTCAGAGCAGCCGGATGCGGCGGAAGAGCCACAGCACGAGCAGCGTGGTCGCGAGCAAGAGCGCGCACACCACCCAGAAGCCGCTGGCGCTGTCCACGCCGGGCATGCCGCCGACGTTGATGCCGAGCAGGCCGGTCAGGAGCCCGAGCGGCAGGAAGACGCCCGCCACGAGCGAGAGCACGTACATGTTGCGGTTCATGCGCTCGGAGAGCTGGCCGTTCAGCTCCTCCTGCGCCACGCCGGCGCGCTCGCGCGCGGCGTCGACCTCCTCGACCAGGCGCGTCTGGCGCTCGGCGATCTCGCGCAGCCGCGCGCGCGCGTGCTCGTCGAGCCAGCTCGCAGGCTCCACGACCAGGCGCCCGAGGACCTCGCGCTGCGGCGCGATGTAGCGCCGCAGGCCGATCGCCTTGCGGCGGAACTCCGCGATGCGCCCGCGCAGCGCGTGGCCGGCCTCGCCGACCAGGTCCTCCTCGACGTCGGCGACCTCCTCCTCCATCGCGTCCACCACGCGCGCCTGGCGGTCCACGAGGCCGCCCGCGATCGCGACCAGGAGCTCGCCCGGGCCGCGCGGCCCGCGGCCGGCGAGCAGCGCATCGCGCACCTCGCGCACCGCGTGCAGCCGGCGGTGGCGGAGCGTGATGACGCGCGCCGGCTCGACCCACGCGCGCAGCGCGATCATGTCGTCCGGCTCGGCGCCGGGGTTCAGGTTGACGCCGCGCAGGATGACGAGCAGGCGATCCTGGCGCGCCAGCAGCCGCGGCCGGGTCTCCTCCTCGAGCAGCGCGTCGCAGGCCAGCGCGTCCAGCCCCGACGCCTCGCGCAGCCAGCGCGCGTGCCGCGCGCTCGAGCGGTCGAGGTGCACCCACGCCCACGGCGCGCCGGCGAGCCCCTCGCGCGTCAGGGGGACCGCTCGGGCGCCGCCCTTCCCGTCGCACGCGAAGGCCCCGAGCCCCTGCTCGTCCGGGCTCTCCGCGGCGAGCGGCCCGGCGCCCGGAGGGTCCGCGCTCATGCGCGCGAGTCTAC
>CADEGS010000201.1 GCA_902826945.1 uncultured bacterium
ACGCGCCCGGCGTCACGATCGGCGCGCCCGAGGACAAGATGGGCCTGCGCGGCTCGTGCACGACCGAGGTCGGCCTCGAGGACGTCCTGGTCGAGGACGAGTGCCTGCTCGGCCCCGAGGGCGAGGGCTTCAAGGTCGCGCTGAACGTGCTGAACTCGGGCCGCCACGGGCTCTCCGCCTGCTGCCTGGGCCAGGCCAAGCTCGCGCGCGAGCTGGCGGTCGCGCACGCGCGCGAGCGCGAGCAGTTCGGCCGCCCGATCGCCTCCTTCGGCATGGTGCGCGAGCTGCTCGCCGGCATGGAGGCCGACGTCTACGCGATCGAGGCCGGCACCTGGCTCACCGCGGGCCTGATCGACCGCGGCCAGCGCGACGTCGCGCTCGAGTCGGCCTGCTGCAAGACCTTCGCCACCGAGAGCCTGTGGCGCATCGCGAACGACGCCTTGCAGGTCACCGGCGGCACGGGCTTCATGCGCGAGTACCCCTACGAGCGCATCGTGCGCGACGCGCGCATCAACATGATCTTCGAGGGCACGAACCAGGTGCTGCGCATGATGCTCGTCGGCCAGGGGCTGCGCGGGCTGGACCTCGGCGCGCCGCCCGCGCCGCTCGCGCTCGAGGGCCTGCACGCCGCGCTGGCGCCCGAGCGCGAGGCCGTCGAGGCGCTGGCCGCGGCCTTCGCCGCCCGCGCGCGCGCCTTCGCCGCCGCCCACGGCCGCGACGTGCGCGACGCGCAGCTCCCGCTGCGCCGCCTGGCGGACGTCGCCGTCGCGCTCTTCCACGGCTGCGCCGTGCTCTCGCGCGCGAGCGCGACCGCCGCGCTGCCGCGCACGCCCGCCGCCGAGCGCGAGCTCGACGTCGCGCGCCTCGCCTGCCGCCGCCTGGCCCACGACGCCCGCCGCGCGCTGCTCGAGGACGACCACGCGGACGACGCGCTGCTCGCGCGCGTGGCGGAGCGCATGGAGGGCTAGCGAGCGTGGGGCGCCCGGCGGCGCCGCCCGCGCACGGAGGGTCGATGGAACGCGCCGACGAGCTGCCCCGGCCGCGCGGCGTGCGCGGGCTCGCGCGCGAGATCGCCTTGCCGTTCCTGCGCCTGGGCCTGACCGGCTTCGGCGGCCCGGCGGTCCACGTCGCGATGATGGAGGAGGAGTTCGTCGCGCGCCGCGGCTGGGTCTCGCGCCAGCACTTCCTCGACCTCGTCGGCGCGACGAACCTGATCCCGGGCCCCAACTCGACCGAGATGACGATGCACCTGGGCTACGAGCGCGCGGGCGCGCGCGGGCTCGTCGTCGCGGGAGCGAGCTTCCTCCTGCCCGCCGTCCTGATCAGCGCGGCGCTGGCCCGCTCCTACGCCGCGCTCGGCGCGCTGCCGGCGGTCGAGCCGTTCCTGTGGGGCATCCGGCCGGCCGTGCTGGCGGTGATCCTCGGCGCGGTGTGGAAGCTCGGACGCGCGGCGCTCGGCGACCGGCGGCTGGCGGCGGTCGCGCTGGCCGTGTGCGCGTCGGTGCTGGCAGGGCTGGGAGAGGTCCAGGCGCTCCTCGCGGGCGGCCTGCTGGGGACGCTCTGGCTGCGCTCGCGCGCGGCCGGCGAGCCGCGCGGGGCGCGCGCGCTCGCGCCGCTCCTGCCCCTCTGCCTGCCGCGCGCGCCGGCGGCGGGCGCGGCCGCGGCGGGCGTCGCGGCGGCGGCGAGCGCCGCCGCGCCCTGGCAGCTCTTCCTCTTCTTCCTGAAGGTCGGCTCGATCCTCTACGGCTCGGGCTACGTGCTCGTCGCCTTCCTCGACGGCGGGCTGGTGCAGGAGCGCGGCTGGCTCGACCGCGAGGAGCTGCTCGAGGCGATCGCGGTCGGGCAGCTCACGCCCGGCCCGCTGCTCTCGAGCGCGACCTTCGTCGGCTACCTGCTCGCGGGCGTGCCGGGCGCGCTGGCGGCCACGCTCGGGATCGTGCTGCCCTCCTTCGCCTTCGTGTGGATCCTGAACCCGCTCGTGCCGCGGCTGCGACGCTCGCCCTGGCTCGCGGCCTTCCTCGACGCGGTCAACGCGGCCTCGGTCGCGCTGATGGCGGCCGTGCTGCTCCAGCTCGGCGCGAGCACGCTCGCCGGCTGGCGCGCCTGGAGCATCGCCGCGCTGGCGGCGCTATTGTCCCTGCGCCTGCGCGTCGGCGCGCCGTGGATCGTGCTGATCGGCTCGGGGCTCGGCTGGCTGCTCCGCTGAGCGGCCGTCCGCTCCCCCCCGCGCACGGCCGCCCGCTCCCCCCCGCGCACGGCCGCCCCTTCCCCTGCCCGGCGCGGCGGCCCAGGATGGCCGGGTGAAGTCCGGGAAGCGCAGGGTCTCCCTCTCCGGCGCCTGGCAGGACGCGCGGCTGCTCGTCGGGCGCCATCGCAAGCGGCTCCTGCTCGGCCTCGGGCTCCTGCTCGTGAACCGCGCCGCGGGGCTGGTGCTGCCGAGCACCTCGAAGCTCCTGATCGACGAGGTCGTCGGGAAGGGGCGCGCCGGGCTGCTGGCGCCGCTCGCGTGGGCGGCGGGGCTGGCCACGCTGGTCCAGGCGCTGACCTCGTTCTCGCTCTCGCAGGTGCTGGGCGTCGCGGCGCAGCGCGTGATCAACGACCTGCGCAAGGAGGTGCAGGCGCACGTGCTGCGCCTGCCGGTCGCGTACTACGACGCGAGCCAGACCGGCGTCCTGATCGCGCGCGTCATGAACGACGCCGAGGGCGTGCGCAACCTGGTCGGCACGGGCCTGGTGCAGCTCGTGGGCGGCGTCGTGACCGCGCTCGCCGCGCTCTGCGTGCTCTTCTGGCTGCAGTGGAAGATGACGGCGGTGATCCTCCTCGCGCTGTGCGCCTTCGGGGCCTGCATGGCGATCGCCTTCCGCAGGCTGCGCCCGCTCTTCCGCGAGCGCGGCGCGATCCAGGCCGAGGTCACCGGCCGGCTGGGGCAGTCGCTGGGCGGGATCCGCGTGGTCAAGGCCTACGTCGCGGAGGAGCACGAGCGCGGCGTGTTCGGCGCCGGCGTCGAGCGCCTGTTCGAGAACGTGCGCCGCGCGGTCACCGGCGTCTCGGCCATGGGCTCGGTCTCGACCGTCGTCGTGGGCGCGATCGGGGTCCTGATGCTGGTGCTCGGCGGGCGCGCGATCCTGGACGGGCGCATGAGCGTGGGCGACTTCGTCATGTACCTCGTGTACGTGGGGCTGGTCGTCGGCCCGGTGGTGCAGATCGCCTCGATCGGCACGCAGGTGACCGAGGCCTTCGCCGGCCTCGACCGCATCCGCGAGCTGCGCGACGTGCGCCCCGAGGACGCGGACGAGGCCGGCCGCGCGCCGCTCCCGACGGTCGCGGGCGACGTGCGCTTCGAGGGCGTCTCGTTCGCCTACGAGGAGGGCGTGCCGGTGCTGCACGACGTCTCCTTCGAGGCGCCGGCGGGCACGACCACCGCGCTCGTCGGCTCGAGCGGCTCGGGCAAGAGCACGCTGATCGGCCTGGTGATGGCCTACCACCGCCCGAGCGCGGGGCGCGTCCTGGTCGACGGCCGCGACCTGGCCACGATCCGCCTGGCCGAGTACCGCCGGCACCTCGGCGTCGTGCTGCAGGACAACTTCCTCTTCGACGGCACGATCGAGGAGAACATCCGCTTCTCGCGCCCCGCCGCGAGCGACGCCGACGTGCGCGAGGCCGCGCGCCTGGCGCACTGCGACGAGTTCGTCGCGCGCTTCGAGCAGGGCTACGCCACGGTCGTGGGCGAGCGCGGCGTCAAGCTCTCCGGCGGCCAGCGCCAGCGCGTCGCCATCGCGCGCGCGCTGCTCGCCCACCCGCGCATCCTGATCCTGGACGAGGCCACCTCGAGCCTCGACAGCGAGAGCGAGGCCCTGATCCAGGACGGCCTGCAGCGCCTGCGCCGGAGCCGCACGACCTTCGTCATCGCGCACCGCCTCTCGACCATCCGCTCGGCCGACCAGATCCTGGTGATCGAGGGCGGCCGCATCGTCGAGCGCGGCACGCACGCCGCGCTGCACGCCGCCGGCGGCCGCTACCGCGACCTCCACGACCGCCAGCACCGCCTCGAGCGCGAGCGCTTCGTCAACCCCGGCGAGGAGCACGAGGACGCGCAGCGCGCGGCCGCTCCGCGACCGGATCGAGCCCGCTGAGCCGCGGGCGCGCGCCGCGACGGCTCCCCTACTGCGCGCTCCCGCGCGCGTCGAGGCGCAGCGGCGCGCTCAGCACCGCGCGGCTGGCGTCCTGGAAGAAGAGCGCCTGGACGAAGACCTCGTCCTCGCCGCGCAGCGCGTAGGGCGCGGCGGGCGCGGGGAAGCGGCCGTGCTCGTCGAAGGCGCCCGAGGCGCTCGCCAGCGTCAGGCGGTCGAAGACGAAGCTGCCGTGCGCCAGCCCGGCGGGGCGGCCGTCGGGCTCGGCGTCGAGCCAGAACGGGCCGACGGCGGTGGCGGCCGGCTGCGCGCGCAGGCGCGGCGCCGCCCACAGCTTCACGAGCCAGCCGGGCGGCCCGGCGAGCGCGCCGCGCAAGGCGAGGCTCTCGCCGTCGCGCTCGCCCGTGAGCCCGAGCTCCGGCGGCTCGACCTCGAGCCAGGCGTCCTCGCCGCGCACGAGCCCGGTGCGCGTCACGAGCGTCACCCGCTGCCGTCCGGGCGGGAGCCAGCGCGGCAGCGGCAGGAGCAGCGTGCGGTCGTCGAGCACGTGCGCGCCGTCGATCCACGTGTCGCCGACGAGCACGCGGTCGAAGGCGTCCGCGACGGCGAAGCCCGCGCCCGCGAGGCGCACCTCGGGGTCGCGGAAGGCGCACACGCGCGCGGGCGTGACGGCGCCGAGGCGCGGCGGCGCGCCGGGCGTCGGCCCGCGCTCGGCCCAGCGCTCCACCCACGGCTCGAGCTGGTCGAGCAGCGCGCGCGCGATCAGCTCGTGGCCGAGCGCCGAGGGATGCACCGTGTCCACGAAGAGCGGCCAGAAGCGCGCGCTCGCCGGCCAGGGCTCGGGCAGCGCGACCGCCCAGGGCGCGAACAAGGCCGGCGCGTCGAGCAGCAGCACGCCGCGCTCCAGGGCCAGCGCCCGCAGCGCGGCGTGGTACTCGCGCGAGACCGGCTGGTAGGCGATCGTCTCGGCCGGCAGCGGCGGCACGATCAGGATCGGCAGGCTGCCCGCGGCGCGCGCGGCCTCGACCAGCGCCGCCACGTTCGCGCGGAAGGCGTCGAGCGGCACGCGCGGGTGGTCGGGGCGCTCGACGCGGTTCTCGGGCGCCAGCTCGGGATCCACGACGCGCACCAGGAGCTGCCCCAGCCGCGAGCGCCCGAGCGCCCGCCGCCACGGGCGCGCGCGCAGCGCGCTGCGCTCGGCGTCGTCGAAGCCGAGCGCGGGCTGGTAGTCGTTGAACGCGCCGACGTAGAGCGCCGTCACGTCCGGCAAGAGCGGCACGATCTCCTCGGTGTAGAGCGTGCGCAGCTGGTGCGAGGTGTAGGTCGACATCGCGGCCTGGATCGTCTCGACGCGCTGCTCGGGCAGGCGCTCGGCGAGCAGGCGCTCGAGGCGCACGCCGTAGCTCTCGCTGACCCCGACGCCCGAGCCGAACGTGCACGAGTCGCCCACCACGGCGATGCGCACGTCGCCGGGCTCCTTGCGCCCCGCGGGCAGCCAGCCGCGCAGGCGCAGGCGGTTCGCATGGAAGCGCTCGGGGTGCTCCGAAAGGCGCCAGAAGGTCGACTCGTCGGCGACCAGGTCCTGGTCGAAGGCCAGCGGCCCGAGGAAGCGCACGGGGCGCTCGCCCGGCAAGCCGAGCGCGCGCAGCGCGATCTCGACCGCGACCAGCGAGAGCCCGAGCGCCAGGCCCAGGACCAGTCCGCGCCGGAGCCAGCGCGGGAGCCTCGCGCGACCGGCGGCGCTCGGCCGGGGGTCGGCAGGAAGGGCCACGGCCGGAGTGGACCGCGCTCCGCGCGGGCTGTCAAGGCGCTCCGCGACCGCCCGCGCGCGTATCCTCTGCCGCGTGGCGGTCGAGCGCATCGTCGTCGGCGCGGGCGCCGCGGGGCTGTGGTGCGCGGCGCGCTCGGCGGAGCGCGGGGCGCGCGTGCTCGTGCTCGAGAAGACGCCGCGCACCGGCACGAAGGTGCTCGCGAGCGGCGGCACGCGCTGCAACCTGACGACCACGCTCGGCCCCGACCAGGCGGCGGCCCTGTTCGGGCCGCGCGCGGAGCGCTTCCTGCGCCCGGCGCTGCGCGCGCTGCCGCCGCGCGCCGTGCGCGAGCGCTTCGAGCGCCTGGGCGTGCCGAGCGTCGAGGCGCCGCTCGAGAAGGTCTTCCCCGCCAGCCAGCGCGCGCGCGACGTGCGCGACGCGCTCGAGCGCTGGGCGCGCGGCGCCGGCGCCGAGATCCGGCTCGCGAGCCCTGTGGTGGCGGTCGAGCGCGCGGACGCCCGCGAGGCGCGCTGGCGCGTGCGCTGCGCCGACGGCGCGGCGCACGAGGCGCGCGAGCTCGTGCTCGCGACCGGCGGCGCGAGCGTGCCGAAGAGCGGCACGACCGGCGAGGGCTACGCCTGGCTGGCCGCGCTCGGCCTGCCCGTCGTCGCGCCGGTGCCGGCGCTCGTGCCGCTCGTCTCGCCCGCGCCGTGGGTGCACGCCCTGACCGGCATCGCGCTGCAGGAGGTCGAGGCGCGCCTGCTCGCGCCCGGCGGGCGCGCGCTCGGCCGGCGCGCGCGGCCGGTCGTGTTCACGCACCGCGGGATCAGCGGGCCGGGCGCGATGGACCTCTCCGAGCCCGTCGCTCGCGCGGCGCGCGACGCGCGCGAGGCGGGCGCCGCGCCGCCCGTCTTCGCGCTGGCGCTCGACCTCGCGCCCGCGCTCGAGCGCGAGGCGCTGCGCGCGCGGCTGCTCGAGGCGGCGGCGCGCCCCGGCCGGCCGCGCCTGTGGCGGGCCGTCTCGGAGCTCGGGCCGGAGCCCCTGCCGCGCCGGCTGGTCGAGGCGCTGCTCGCGCGCGCGGGCGTGCCGGACCCCGAGCGCCCCGCCGCCGAGCTGCGCCGCGACGAGCGCCACGCGCTGGTCGAGACGCTCAAGGGCCTGGCCGTGCCGGTGCACGACACGCTCGGCTTCGACGCGGCCGAGGTCACCGCCGGCGGGCTCGCGCTCGACGCGCTCGACCCGCGCTCGCTGCGCGTCAACGCGCTCCCGGGCCTGTTCGTGATCGGCGAGCTGCTCGACCGCGCCGGGCCGATCGGCGGGCTCAACTTCCAGGCCGCCTTCGCGGAGGCGGAGCTGGCTGCGCTCGCGGCGGGCGCGCCCGCGCCGTAGCCCCCGGCGCGCGGCACGCGAATCGCTCCCCCCTCCCTGGCCGCGTCCCGCGTTCGGGCCTCCCCCCGCGGGCCGGCCTCTCCAGGACACTTCCCCGGGGCGCGTTTCGCTCCTGCGCAGGTGCCTCCGCGCGCGGCGCTGCCTATCCTCGCCCCGAACGGCCTCCCCCCTGCACGAGGACCCCCGCATGCCCACCGAACAGGCGCTCGACACGCTCTGCATCGACACGCTCCGCACGCTCTCGATCGACGCCGTGCAGAAGGCCGACTCCGGCCACCCGGGCCTGCCGCTCGGCGCGGCGCCGATGGCCTACGCGCTGTGGCAGCACCACCTGAAGATGGACCCGGGCGACCCGGCCTGGCCCGACCGCGACCGCTTCGTGCTCTCGGCCGGGCACGGGAGCATGCTGCTCTACTCGCTCCTGCACTGCTACGGCTACGACCTCTCGCTCGACGACCTGAAGCGCTTCCGCCAGTGGGGCTCGCGCACGCCGGGGCACCCGGAGCTCGGCGTGACGCCGGGCATCGAGACCACCACCGGGCCGCTCGGCCAGGGCGCGGCGAACGCGGTCGGGATGGCGCTGGCGGAGCGCTTCCTCGCGGAGCGCTACAACCGCCCCGGGCACACGGTCGTCGATCACTTCACGTACGCGCTCGTCTCCGACGGCGACCTGATGGAGGGCGTCTCGTGCGAGGCGGCGTCGCTCGCCGGGCACCTCGGGCTCGGCAAGCTCGTGTGCCTGTACGACGCGAACGACGTCACGCTCGACGGCCCGGCCTCGATGCA
>CADEGS010000202.1 GCA_902826945.1 uncultured bacterium
CGTGGGACCAGCTCGCCGTGTGGGCCATCACGGTCGGCTCGAACATGGCGCGCGCCACGCCGTTCCTCGGGCACGAGGGCCCGGGCGCGTCGCTCCTGTCGTTCGGCGGGCTGAACTTCGTCCACGCCGGCGACGACGCGCGCTTCGGCCTCCTGGCCGGACGCTTCGTGGGCGAGGGCGCCCTCTTGCGCTTCTACGTGCTGCACTGCGTGGGGCTGCCCCTGGCCGCCGCCACGCTGATGGCGATCCACTTCTGGCGCGTCCGCAAGGACGGCGGGATCTCGGGGCCGCTGTAGGCGCGCCGACCATGGACCAGACGCTCAAGCACCTGATCGACTGGCTGTTCGAGCCGACGCGCTACTTCCTCGGCTTCGCGGCCGTGATCGCGTGCGTGCTGCTCTTCCGCAAGGTCTTCAGCCGGCCGATCTGGATCATCGGCTTCTTCGTGCTCGGGACCGCCTTCCTCGTCTGGGCCTGGGACGATCCGAACTTCAACAAGATCGTCACCAAGCCCGACAACGTCCCGATCATCATCCTGCTGGCGGCGGTCGTGTACCTGAGCTGGCTGGCGCTGCACCAGGCCGTCATCAACGACGAGCGCACGAAGCGCGGCGAGCCGACCCTCGAAGGGGAGATGCGCAAGCAGAAGGTGTTCACCTGGCCCGACCTGGTCTACACCGAGTTCATCTGCCTGATCCTCTTCACCGCGCTGCTCGTGATCTGGTCGATCGCGATCCCCGCGCCGATCGAGGAGCCCGCCGCGCTGGCGCGCACGCCGAACCCCTCGAAGGCCCCGTGGTACTTCCTGGGGCTGCAGGAGCTGCTGGTCTACTTCGACCCGTGGATCGCGGGCGTGCTCCTGCCCGGCTTCATCATCGTCGGGCTGTGCGCGATCCCCTATCTCGACACGAACCCCAAGGGCAACGGCTACTACACCTTCGACGAGCGACCCTTCGCGGTGTCCTTCTTCTGGGTCGGCTTCGTCCTGTTCTGGGTGTCGTTCGTCATCCTGGGGACGTTCCTGCGCGGGCCGAACTGGTCCTTCTTCGGGCCGTTCGAGTACTGGGACCTGCACAAGCTCGAGCCGCTGGTCAACGTCGACCTGTCCACCTACTTCTGGGTCGACCTGCTCGGCCGGCCGAGGCCGTCGGCGCCGCTGGTGCGCGAGGCGCCCGGCATCCTGCTCCTGCTCGGCTACTTCCTCGTGCTGCCGCCGCTCCTGGGCAAGACGCTCCTGCGCGGCCTCGTGCAGCAGATGGGCTTCGCGCGCTACAACGTCTTCATGCACCTCTTGCTGTGGTTCGGGCTGATGCCCGTGAAGATGCTGCTGCGCTGGACGGTGAACTTGAAGTACATCATCGGCATCCCCGAGTGGTTCTTCAACGTGTGACGGGACGAGCTCCATGGCCGATCGCGGCGACACCCACTATCGCGTCGACAAGCTGAACTCCTGGTTCCTCGTCTCGAGCCTGCTGCTGCTCGTCGCCGCCTTCTGGATGGTGATCGACGACTGGAGCAGGCCCTGGAAGCGCTACCAGCGCGAGTTCCGCGCCATCGAGGCGGAGCGCGCCCGCGCCGACCTCGAGACGCAGGCCGCCCAGGCCGCCCTGCAGCGCGAGCAGGAGCTGAGCGCCGAGCTGGCGAGCAAGACGTCCGCGCTCGACCAGCAGCGCGAGCGCCTGGACGCCGCCGAGGCCGAGCTGGTGCAGCTCAAGGGCACGCAGTTCGTCGCGACCGAGGCCGAGAAGAAGGCCAAGCAGCACTTCAACTGGGAGCGCTTCCTGGCCGAGGAGGAGCTGCTGCACGCGGGCGACGAGGGTCGCCCGGCGACGACCGTCGAGGAGCGCGAGGCGCGCCTGTACGAGCTCTCCGAGGCCAAGATGAAGGCCGACGCGGAGGTGCTCGCCAAGGAGGCCGAGATCGCCGGCCTGCGCCAGGACGTGCTCGACGTCGAGAACGAGCTGCGCGCCGCGACCAAGGAGATCGACCTGGCGCGCTCCAAGCTGGCCTCGCTGGCGCCCGAGGACGCGCCCACCCAGGTCGCCAACGTCGTGCGCGACTTCCCCGGCCTCGACTTCATCGGCCCGCGCAACAAGGTGAACAAGGTCGTGCTCGAGGACCTCACCTTCGAGCTCAACTTCACCAAGAAGAAGCGCATCGACATGTGCACGACGTGCCACCTGGGCATCGATCGTGCCGGCTTCGAGGGCTACGAGCAGCCGTTCACCTCGCACCCGCGGCTCGACCTGTTCCTGACCGCCAAGTCGCCGCACCCGCTGAGCGAGGTCGGCTGCACGATCTGCCACCGGGGCGCCGGCGAGGCGCTCGACTTCCAGCGCGCCGACCACCGCGCCTCCGACGCGGCCGAGGCCGAGCGCTGGGAGGAGGAGCGCCACTGGCACAAGCAGCACTACTGGGACTACCCGATGCTGTCCTCGGCCAACGTCGAGGCCGGCTGCGTGCAGTGCCACAAGGACTCGATGGACCTCATCGCCTCCGAGGCGCCCGAGGTCTCGAAGGGCTACGAGCTCTTCGAGCGCTACGGCTGCTACGCCTGCCACAAGGTCGAGTGGTTCCCGACCGAGCGCCGGCCCGCGCCGCGCCTGGCCGGCATCGCCCAGAAGACGCGCAAGGAGTGGGTGGACGCCTGGATCGCGAACCCCAAGGCGTTCCGGCCCACGACCTGGATGCCGCGCATCTTCCACCTCGAGAACTTCGCGCCCGACGTGGTCGTCGCGCGCTCGGGCTACGGCAAGGGCCGCGAGATGATGGGGGACGAGTGGAGCGACGCCGCCATCGCGGCCGCCTCGGCCTTCGTCTTCAGCCGCGCCGACGACGCGCCCCTGCCCGAGATCCCCGTCGAGGGCGACGTGGAGCGCGGGCGCGAGACGTTCCGCCTGGTCGGCTGCCTGGCCTGCCACAACGTCGCGCCGCACGGCGAGGCCGAGCGCGCCGAGGCCTGGGACCCGGCCGAGCAGCGCCGCGGCGACAACGAGCACGGCCCGAACCTGCGCGGCGTCGCGACCAAGGTCACGCCCGAGTGGCTCTTCGCCTGGATCAAGGACCCCGCCTCGTACTGGCCCGGCACGCGCATGCCGGACCTGCGCCTGAGCGACCAGGAGGCGGCCGACATCGTCGCCTACGTCTTCGACGAGGGCTCGGAGCCGTTCCACGACGTGCCCGAGGGCTGGCAGGAGGGCGAGGTCGCCTTCAAGCGCGACGTGCTCGAGGAGCAGGCGCGCTGGTTCTTCAACCGCCTGCTGCCGAGCGAGCTCGAGCGCCGCTTCCGCGAGGAGTGGAAGGACGACGGGACGCTGCTCGAGGTGCTGGGCGAGAGGTGGGTGCTGAACCAGGGCTGCCACTCGTGCCACGAGATCCCGGGCCTCGAGGACGCCCAGCCGATCGGCACGGAGCTCACGAACTGGGCCTCGAAGACGGTCGACAAGCTCGACTTCGGCTTCATCCCCGAGATCCTGGCCGAGGAGGAGGGCTGGTCGCACCACGCGGTCGAGGAGTTCAAGCAGTACCGCGAGAACTTCCTGGCGCAGAAGCTGCACGCGCCGCGCTCCTACGACCGCCGCAAGATCAAGAACCCGACCGAGCGGCTGCGCATGCCGCAGTTCGACTTCGCGGACGACGAGGTGCGGGCGCTCGTGACCTTCGTCGCGGGCCTGGTCGACGACGAGGTGCAGCGCGCCAAGATGGTGCCCGACGCCGAGGCGCAGGCCATGGAGCGCGGCCTGCGCACCATGCGCCAGAAGAACTGCGCGGGCTGCCACCTGATCGAGCCGGCCCTGATCGAGTTCGATCAGGACGGCGTCCACCATGAGGTGTCCGGGCGCGTGCTCGCGCTCGAGGACGACCCCCTGCCCCCGCCGCTGGAGGGGGGCGATGCCGCCTTGCGTGACTACCTGGACCGCTACGTCGCCCGCGCGCGCGAGGACGACGACGAGTTCGAGCTCGAGGAGCTGATCGTGCAGCTCCAGCGCCCCGACCCGGCGCTCGGCGCCGTCGGCACGACCGTGGTCGTCGAGGAGCCCGAGAGCGTGAAGGTCGCGCGGCCCCCGTGGGGCGGCGGGATGGTGCGCGTCGTCACCGACTACTACATGAACCCCTGGGACTACGGCGATCCCGAGGGCGAGGGCGCGATCCTCGACGTGGACGGCGAGGCGCGCGTCTACGCCGACGAGCCCTACGACAAGGTGCGCTGGACCTTCGCTCCGCCCGTCCTGGTCGACGAGGGGCAGAAGCTGCAGCGCGACTGGTTCTACCGCTTCCTGCTCGCGCCCGTGCCGCTGCGCCAGCAGATGCGCGTGCGCATGCCGACCTTCCAGTGGGAGGAGGGCGAGGCGGGCTCGGTGGCCGACTACTTCGCCGGCGCCGCGCGGCGGCGCTGGCCGGAGACCTGGACGCGCGAGGCGATGCTCGCCACCGGCCTCGACGCCGCGGGCATCGCGGCCGACATGGAGGCGCGCAAGCTCCCCAGGGTCGGGGCGCGCGACGTGGGCGCCATCGCCGCCGGCGCCCAGCCCGAGACGAAGGCCAACTTCGCCAAGGTGCAGGGCTGGGGCGACGCGGCCGGCTTCTCGATCGCGCCGCCGCCCTCGGCGAGCTACGAGCCCATCCCGCAGCGCGCGCCGACGACGCTCGACCCGCTCCTGCGGCGCGACCCCGAGTTCTTCGAGCGCGTCCACACGCTGGTGGAGAAGGGCCCGAACTGCATCCAGTGCCACTTCCTCGCCGGCCGCCCGCCGACCGCCGAGGGGCCCGTCGCGTGGGCGCCCGACCTCGACATCACGCGCGAGCGGCTGCGGCCCGACTGGACCCGCACCTGGCTCCACGATCCGAGCAAGATCTACCCGGGCACGGCCATGCCGGCCAACTTCCCGCCGGGCGACGCCGTCTGGCAGGAGTTCCTGCCGGCTCCGAGCGCTCAGCAGATCGAATCCGTCCTGATCTGGCTCTACAACCTGGATCGGGCCCTCGTAAGGAACTGATCAGCGGTCCACACCCTGGGGCCGCCCGACCGAAGAAACCACCCTCATGAAGCACCTCGCACTGCTCAGCATCCTCGGAGCCACCGCTCTCTCCGCCGGCAAGGCGCCGGCCGCCCCGACCGTCTCCGACGAGACCGGCTCGATCGCCGGCAAGGTGATGTGGGAGGGGGATCGCCCCGCCCCGCGCCCGCCGCTCGTGATGGGCGAGAAGGAGTCGCAGGGCTGCAACCACGACGCCATGAGCACGGCGGACGAGACGCTGCTGATCGACGACAAGGGCGGCATCGCCAACGTCGTCCTGACCGTCGAGGTCGAGGGCGTCACGCCCAAGGTGCCGGCCGACCCGATCCTGCTCGACCAGGAGGGCTGCCGCTTCCAGCCGCACGTGGTGGTGGTGCCCGTCGGCGCGACGCTGCGCTTCGACAACAGCGACGAGACGAACCACAACGTCCACACCTTCGCCAAGAAGAACCAGGCGGTGAACCAGAACATCGCCGCCGGCACGACCTACGACCAGAAGGTCGACAAGGCCGAGGTCATCGACGTGAAGTGCGACATCCACCCCTGGATGCGCGGCTACGTCGTCGTGACCGACGCGGCCCAGTGGGCCGTCAGCGGCAAGGACGGCAGCTTCACGATCGAGGGCCTGCCGCCCGGCGAGTACAAGGTGAGCTGGTGGCACGAGGAGCTCGGCAAGGGCAAGAGCGAGAAGGTCACCGTCACCGGCGGCGCCAAGGCCGACCTGGCGCTCTCGCTCGGCGCCCAGAAGGAAGCCAAGGGCCGCCGCGGCCGCTAGCCCGGCGCCGGACCGGCGAGGTTGCTTGCAAGGCGGGCGCCCCCTCCGCGCGGAGGGGGCGCCCGTCGCGCTTCGGGGGGCCGGGTTCCAACGCTCGCCCGGCGGCCTGCGTAGACCTCCGTGCCCCACCCAGCCCAAGGAGCCTGCCATGAGCCGCCGAACGATCCCGCGCACCGTCCTCGCCCTTTCCTGCCTGGCCCTCGCCGCCGGGCCCGCCGCCGCCGCGCCGCCCGAGCGCATCCAGACCGAGGAGGAGGAGAGCCAGCCGCGCGGCTGGCTGGGGGTCAGCATCCAGGACTCCGAGGACGGGGTCCAGGTGGTGGACGTGCGCGCCGAAGGGCCGGCCGCCAGGGCCGGGATCCAGGGCGGCGACGTCGTGGTCTCGATCGACGGCGCCGCGGTGGAGGCCTTCGCCGACCTGCGCCGCGCGCTGGAGCAGACCCACGTCGGCGAGACCGTCTCGGTCGGCGTGCGCCGCGGCGAGGACGACCTGCGCTTCGCCGTGACGCTCGGCGAGCGCGAGGGCGCTCCCGGCCGCCTGGCTCGCGCGCGCCTGCCCGACAAGGGCCCGCTGGCCGACCTGCTGCGCAAGCGCGAGGAGTTCGAGCGCTCCTGGCGCGCGGACTTCGAGGCCGAGCTGGAGCGCATGCGCCAGCGCTTCGACGACGGCTCGCGCGACCTGGCCGACCAGCTGAGGAAGCGTCTCGACGACCGCGGCGAGGCCCGCGGCCCCGACGCCGAGCGCCTGCGCGCCGAGCTCGAGCGCTGGCGCCACCAGCGCCTGGAGGGGATCGAGCGCCTGCGCGCCGGCCTGCGCGCCTGGAACGAGCCCTTCCGCCTGCAGCGCGACGGGGACGACGACGACGCTCCGGACGCCGACGCGCCCGACGCGGACGACGACGAGGAGGCCGGGAACGGCTGGCAGCTCTTCCGCTCTCCCGGTCAGGGATGGGCCTGGGCGCGCCCCTACGACGGCGACCAGCTCCACTTCCGCTGGCCGAACGGCTGGAGCGGCCCCGCCGCGCCGATGGCTCCCCGCGGCCCCGACCTGGGCGAGCTGCGCTCGTCGGTCGAGGACCTGCGCGAGGAGGTGCGCCGCCTGCGCTCCCAGCTCGAGGACCTGCGCGAGCGCCGCGACCGCAGCGCCCGCTGACAGCTCGCTTTCGCCGCCGCGCGGGGAGGTCGCTCCCCGCGCGGCGGCTTCGTTCCCGGACCGCGCGGGCTCTCCTAGCCGGCCGCCTGCCCGCTCCCGCCCTCGGCGGGCGGCTCGGTCCAGCGCCGCAGCCAGTCGGGCGGCTCCCAGGCGTGCAGGATCGAGGCGACGGCCGAGAGCACACGGACGTCGCGCACCTCCTGCTCGCGCTTCTTCTGCTCCTCCTCGCGCGCGCGCCGCGCCTCCTCGGCGAAGCTGCGCTCGATCAGGTCCATGATGCGCGCGCTGGCCTCGGGGGGGACGACCTGCGCGCGCTCGATCAGGGGGCGCAGGCGGTTGCCGAAGGCGGGCGAGACACCGTGGCGTCGGCAGAGCTCGGCGATGATCGCGGAGGGGTCCAACGGGAGGGCGAAGGCGGGGGGGCGCTTCGACCCAAGCCTACCCGCGCCCTCGCGCGAGGGTCGGGCCGCGCGGGCGCCGGCGGCGCATCCGTGACCGGCGCGGCGCTCCGCGCCTAGGCGAGCCGAGAAGGGATTTCCGGCGGCAGCGGCGCGACCCGCGCGGGCTCAAGTGCCCCGGCGCGGGGGCCGAAGGTGCATCGAGCCGCGCGCGCGGCGCCCGATCCCCCCGGGCGGCGCGACGGCTGCACCGTCCGCGTCCCCCACGGCATCCCGTACACCCGGGAGCGACATCATGCGCCGACTCGTCACGGCTTCGGGGCTCACCGCCCTGGCCCTGGTCTGCCTCGTCACCTTCGCGCGCCACACCCCGGGCGTGAGCGCCGGCACGGCCGTGCGCATGGACGTGACCGGGCTCGTACGCAACGCGAACCTGATCGTCGAGGCGCGCGTGCTCTCGCGCCGCACGGTCGAGACGCCGGGGCGGCTCGAGACCGAGTACCTGCTCGAGGTCGCGCGCACGTTCGAGGGCGAGGACCAGCCGCTGCGCGCGATTCGCATGCCCGGCGGCGTGCGGCCCGACGGCAGCGGCATGGTGCTGGCCGGCATGCCGCGCCTG
>CADEGS010000203.1:0-5717 GCA_902826945.1 uncultured bacterium
CGCGCTCCACGCGCACGCGCGCGTCGTTGAAGCAGGCGCCGCCGGCGACGTCGGTCAGCGTGTCGGGCGCCAGCGCGTTGGCCGTCGCGCCGTTCTCGGTGTTGTGGCTCCAGAGCCCCTTCGGCAGGACGGCCACGCCCGGACGCAGGTCGGGGTCGAGCCGCGCGCGCGTGCGCACCTCGCCGAGCGCGTTCCACACGCGCACCAAGTCGCCGTCCTCGATCCCCCGCGCGCGCGCGTCGTCGGGCCACAGCCGCAGCGGCACGATGCCCGCGCGCAGCTCGCCCAGGCTGGAGCTGACGGTGCGCGAGGTCGCGGGCGAGAGCAAGGCCAGCGCGTCGGGCCCGTCGGCGGGGTCGGGGCGGAAGCGGTAGAGGCCGCCGTCGGCCTCGGCGTCGAGCGCCGCCGGCACGAGGTGCACGCGGCGGTCGGGGGTGGCGGGGAAGACGTCCGCGAACTGGACGGCGGCGCGCCGCTCCGGCTGCACCAGGCCCTCGCGCGCGAGGTGCGCGAGGCGCTCCTCGCCCGCCACGGCGCGCGCGATCGCGTCGGGCGTCTCGGGGTCGCCCGGCCGCGCCACGCCCAGCCGCCGCGCCAGCTCGGCGAACACGGCGTAGTTCGGGCGCGCCTCCCCCACCGGCGCGATCGCCGCGCGCGCGAGCTGCAAGGGCGTCGAGCCGTAGCCCGCGCGCAGCTCGTCGTGCTCGAGGAAGGTCGTCGCGGGCAGCACGACGTCCGCCACGCGCGCGGTGTCGGTCATGACCTGGTCGAAGACGACGGTGAACAGGTCCTCGCGCGCGAAGCCGCGGCGCAGGCGCTCCTGGTCGGGGAAGGTCGCGAGCGGATTCGCGTTGTAGACGAAGAGCGCTCGCAGCGGCGGGTCGAGGCCCGCCTCGCCGCACAGCGCGCGGCCGAGCCGGTTCATGTTCACCGCGCGCGTGGCGGGCTCGGGCTCGCGCGCGGCGTCGCCGAGCGTCCAGTAGCCGCCGTTCGAGAGCGTGAAGCCGCCGCCGCGCACGCCGAACTTGCCCGCCACGGCGGGCAGCGCGAGCACCGCGCACACGGCCGAGCCGCCGTTGCGGTTGCGCTCCAGGCCCCAGCCGCAGCGCAGGAGCGCCGGGCTCGCGTCCGCGTAGAGCCGCGCGCCGGCCTCCAGCGCGGCGGCGTCCAGCCGGCAGGCCTCCGCGGCGCGCGCGAAGGTCCACGGCGCGGCGCGCGCGCGCAGCTCGTCGGCGCCGCTCGCGTGCTCGGCCAGGAAGCGCTCGTCGGCGCGCCCGCTCTCGAACAGCCAGCGGATCCACGCGAGCGCCAGCGGCAGGTCGGTGCCGGGATACGGGGCCAGGTGCAGGTCCGCCCGGCGCGCGAGCGGCGTGCGCAACGGGTCCACGACCAGGAGCTTCGCCCCCCGCTCGCGCGCGCGCCGGATGCGCGGCACGAGGTGGATGTTGCTCGCCGCGGGGTTCGCGCCCCACACGACGATCAGGCGCGCCGCCTCGACGTCGTCGAGCGCGACGCCGGGGATGCGCCCGTACAGGCCGGTCGAGGCGGCCGTGGTCGCCGCGGCGCACACGGTGTGCAGGAGGCGCGCGGTGCCCAGCCGCCGGAAGAGGCGCGCGTCGGTCGCGCCGTGCGTCAGGAAGCCGTTCGAGCCGCCGTAGGAGACGGGCAGGATGGCCTCGGGGCCGTCGCGCCGCGCGACCTCGCGCAGGCGCTCCGCGACGAGCTCGAGCGCCGCGTCCCAGGAGAGCTCGCGCCAGGCGCCCGCGCCGCGCGCGCCGGCGCGCGCGAGCGGCCGCAACAGACGCGTCGGGTGGTAGACGTGGCGCGCGTAGTCGCGCACCTTGCCGCACAGGAAGCCCTCGGTGTGCGGGTTGCGCGCGCCGGCGTCGAGCGCGACGACGCGGCCGTCCGCGACGGTGACGTCCAGGCTGCAGGCGTCGGGGCAGTCGAGCGGGCACGCGCTCGGCACGACGCGCGGGGGGCTCGTGGTCATGGCAGGTACGGCGTGGCGGGCGCGCGCTCCAGACCCGCCGGCAGGGCGGTGTCGGTCAAGCTCTCGAGGAACGTGACGAGATCGGTGATCTCCTCCTCGCTCAGGTCGACCGGCACGAGCAGCTTCTCGCGGCTCCCGAGGTGCCGGGGCAGCGCGCCCTCGAGCGTCGAGTAGAAGCGCACGACCTGCTCCAGCGTCGCGAGCTGGCCCATGTGCATGTAAGGCGCGGTCTCCGCGACGTTGCGCAGGCTGGGCGTCTTGAACTCGCCGTAGGCATGCTGCGTGCGGCGCAGGTAGCGCACCTTCTCGCCGCCGGCCACGGGGTCGTCCGAGAAGGCGCCCGCGCCGTTGAAGGGGTCGTCCGCGACCATGCGGATCCCCGCCAGGCGCCCCTGGTCCGTCTGCGTGCCGCCCTCGAGCGGCGGCAGGCGCGTGTCGTGGAACTCGCGGTCGCTGAAGAGCGGCCCGGAGTGGCACAGGTGGCAGCGCGCCTTGCCGAGGTAGAGCGCCAGCCCGCGCCGCGCCGCCTCGTCGAAGCCGCGCTGCGCGCGCGGATCGGCGGCGCGCACGCCGGCGACGAAGCGGTCGAAGGCCGAGCCGCCCGAGACGATCGAGCGCTGGTAGGCCTCGAGCGCCTTGCCGACGCGCGCGTAGACCCGGTTCACCGTCTCCCGGTCCTCGGGCCGCATCGCGTCCCAGGCGGCGACGGCGGGGTCGCGCTCGTCCTCGCGCGCGCGGTCGCGCAGCGCGTGACGCGCGGGGCGCGCCTGGTCGGGGAAGCGCGTACGGTCGCGCAGGTCGGGCAGCTCCCCGAAGGTCTCGACGAAGGCGCGCCGCAGCGCAGGGTCCTCGTCCAGGAGGTGCGCGACCGCGAGCCGCGTCGTGCCGTGCTCGGCCGGCTCCTCGAGCGGCTGCAGCGCCTGCGCCCAGAGCGAGTCGGCGCGCCCGTCCCAGAAGTACCAGCGGTTGTGGACGACGTTCCAGAGCGTCATCGTGTGCCGCCCGAACTGGCCCGTCGCGCGCGCGAGCTGGAGCCCGTCGCTCCAGCCCTTGGCCGGGTCGTGGCACGTCGCGCACGACACGTCGCCGTTCCGCGACAGGCGCGGATCGAAGAAGAGCCACTGCCCCAGGCGCGCCGCGCGCGGGTCGTCCGCGTGCGCGTTGGTCGGGTCGGCCGGCGTCGGCGGCAGCGGCGAGAGCGCCAGCACGCGCGCGAGCTCCTCGCCCTCGAAGGTCTGCACGCCGCCCAGCACGCGCGGCTCGACGGCGCCCGCGGCGCTGCGGCCGGTCTGGGCGGGAGCGGGCGCGGGATCCGCCGCGACGTCGCGCGCCGGCTCGGCCGGCGCGAGCGGCCGCGGCGCGCCGCACGCCGCGAGCGCGAGGAGCGCGACCAGCCCGCTCGCGGAGCGCTCGGGCCGGCCGTTCACAGCACGACCTCGAAGGTCGTGCGGTCCTTGCGCTCGCCCGGCTCGTAGACGTCCACGAAGAGCTGCCACAGCCCCGTCATGTGCAGCAGCATGCCGCGCACGAGGTACGAGCCGTCGCCGCGGTCGATCACCTCCGGGTTGCGCAGCATCCCGTGGCCGTGGTCGGGCATCCAGCCGCGCACGACGATGTGCGCGCCGGGCGCGGGCGCGCCGTCCGCCTCGAGGAGGACCTCGAGCTCGAAGGGCTCGTTCATTGGCACCGCGCCCTCGACCGCCCGCCAGCGCACCGTGTAGCGCCCGCTGGCGCTCGTGCCCTCGCGCAGGGCGGAGCGCTCCTCCGCGGGCGGCTCGGGGCGCGCACGCGGCGGGGCGCCCGCGGCGCGCGCCGCGCAGGCGGCTGCGGGCAGGAGGATCGCGGCGACGAGGAGGGAGAGCCGCATGCGGCGCGCGATTGTAGCCCAGGCGCGGCGCCGGCCGGCCGCCGCCGCGCGCCGGACGCGGGCGCCGGACGCCCTCAGATCTCCTTCCACACCTTGGCCAGGCTGTCGCCGTGGACGGCGAGCTCCCACTCGCAGAACCAGCCGAAGGGCGTGGCGCGCACCTCGTAGCCGTTCGCGCGCAGCCGCTCGCCGAGCTCGACCAGGAGGTCGCGCGCGAAGGCCGGCGCGGCGTTCGTGGCCCCGAGGTGCGTGAACGAGTGCAGGACGACGTTGCGCAGCCCGCGCTTGTTCGCGAGCCACTTCACGTGCTTGTGGGCGTGGCGCAGGACGCGCGCGCGCTCGTCGGGCCCCTCGTCGCGCGCCTCGGCGTGCACGAAGGCGACGACGGCGTCCGGGAGCTCGTCCGCGACCGGCTCGGAGAGCGGGTCGGCCGACCCGTCGTCGAGCGTGCGCGAGAAGCTCTTCCAAGCGAAGCGCCGGGCCTGGAACGTGAGCAGACGCATCCGAGCGGCGTACGATAGCGCGCCCGGCCGCGCCGCGCGGCGCGCCGCCGGCCCCTGCGACCCCACGGACTCGAGCCCATGCGCACTCGCCTCCTCCCCGCGCTGCTCCCGCTGGTCCTCCTGGCGCTCGGTGCCGGCTGCCGAGCGGCCGCCGCCGCGCCCGCGCCGCCGGACGCGGAGCGCCCGCTGCAGGTCGCCCTCTTGATCGTGGACGGCGTCTACAACACCGAGCTGATCGCGCCCTGCGACGTCTTCCACCACACGGTGTTCCACACGAAGCCGGGCATGCGCGTCTTCACCGTCGCGCCCTCGCGCGCGCCGGTGACGACCTTCGAGGGGCTGCGCCTCCTGCCGGACTGCACGCTCGAGGAGGCGCCGCCGATCGACGTGCTGGTCGTGCCGAGCGCCGAGCACAGCATGGACACGGACCTCGAGGACGAGCGCCTGATCGCCTGGGTGCGCGAGCGCGGCGCGCGGGCGCGCTTCGTGCTCTCGCTCTGCGACGGCGCCTTCGTGCTGGCGCGCGCGGGGCTGCTCGACGGTCGCCAGGCGACCACCTTCCCCTCCGACGTCGAGGCGCTGAAGGAGCGCTTCGGCGCGCGCGTGGACGTGCTCGCCGACGTCAGCTTCGTGCACGACGGCCCGGCGATCACCTCGGCCGGCGGCGCGAAGTCCTTCGACGCCGCTCTCTACCTGTGCGAGCTGCTCTACGGCGGCGAGGTCGCGCGCGGCATCGCGCGCGGGCTGTGCATCGACTGGGAGCTGGGCCGGGTCGAGCACGTCTTCGTCCCGGGCGGCTGAGCGCACCTGGACGGCGCGCGTCCCCCCGGCCGGCGCGCGGCCGGCCGGAACGGCCGGATTCCCGTCGTCCGCCCGGCGCCGGCCTGCGTCGGTAGGCTCGGACGCTGCACCCCTCCGGCCCCACAGGAGCTCCCATGACCACCGCCCGCCCGCTCTCCGCGCTCGCCCTCGTCCTCGCCCTGGCCGCGAGCGCCTGCCTCGAGAACGACGAGGAGATCACCGTGCGCCCCGACGGCTCGGTGCACGTCAAGGTGAGCGCGAAGGGCGACGTGCTCGACCTGGCGCAGGGCTATCCCGTGCCGTTCGGCGGCCCCTGGCGATCGGCGAGCCCGAGCGCCGAGCTCTGGCTGCGCTCCGTCGGCGAGACGACCGGCGGCGCGGACGTGCTGCGGCGCATCGCGGACGAGCGCGCGCTCGGCGATCCGAGGAGCGAGCGCACGCTCGCGGTCGAGGCCGACTTCCCCTCGGTCGCAGCGCTGCCGGCGCGCTACGCCGACGCGGGCGATCCCTACGCCGACGCCTACCTCGAGCGCTCGGCCAGCCTGCGCGTCCT
>CADEGS010000203.1:5817-7962 GCA_902826945.1 uncultured bacterium
CCGCCGTGACGAGCGCCCGCGCCGGCTTCGAGGCCCTGGTCGCCGCGCACGCGCGCGAGGTGGCGCGCGTGTGCGGCGCCGTGCTGCGCGATCCGCACCTGGCGGCCGACGCCGCGCAGGAGACCTTCCTGCGCCTGTGGCGGCGCATGCGCGCCGAGGGCGCGCCGGCCGTCGCCGGCGGCTGGCTGCGGCGCGCGGCGCTCTCGAGCGCGATCGACCTGCGCCGCCGCCGGCGCGCGGGCGCGGCCTTCGTCGCGCTCGCCGAGGCGAGCGGAGGCGAGGACCCGCCCGAGCGCTCGGCCGCGCACGACCCCGCCCAGGACGCCGCCGCGCGCGAGCTCGACGAGCGCCTCGCGGCCGCGCTCGAGACGCTGCCCGAGGGACAGCGCACCGTGTTCCTGCTGCGCCACGCGGGCGGGATGAGCCTGGCCGAGGCGTCCCAGACGCTCGGCCTGGCGCTCCCGACGGTCAAGACGCACTTCGCGCGCGCGGTGCTGAAGCTCCAGGCACGCCTCTCCGCCTTCGACGACGCGCGCGCGCCGCGCGCCGACGACCCCGACCCGAGGTCCGAGCGATGAACGATCCGCACGAACGCTTCCGCGAGCTCGCCGCGCTGGCCCTCTACGGCGAGCTCGACGCGGGCGAGGCCGCCCTGCTCGAGGAGCACCGCGCGCGCTGCGCGCCCTGCCGCGCGCTGCGCGCGGCGCTCGAGCGCGACCTCGGAGCGCTGGCGCGGCCGGCGGCGGCCGACGACCTCTCCCCCGGCTGGCTCGAGGCGCTGCGCGCGCGCGTCGCGGACGAGGAGCGCGCGACGCCGTCGCGCGCAAGTCGACGCGACCTGGCCGCCGTGGGGAGCGCGGGGCCGCGCGCCTGGCGGAGCTTCGGCTCGGGGCTCGCGGCCGGCCTGGCGGCGAGCTTGCTGGCGTTCCTCGCCTGGCGCGAGCGCGCCGTGCCACGCGTTCCCACACCAGCACCGGCCACGCCCGCGCCGCTCGCGGGCGCCGCCTTCGCGCGCGCCGATCCCCCGCCGCGCGCGAGCTCGCCGGGGCCGTTCGCACAGATCGCCGCGCTGCGCGGACGCTGACGGCCCGCCGGGCCAGCGTCAGGCGCTCAGCCGCCCGCGCGTGCGCGCTGCCAGGCCGCGATCTCCTCGCGGTGCGACGCGTCGTGCCCGGCCATCAGGGCGGGCAGGTCGCACAGCGAGACCGGGCCGACGCCCTCCTGCTCGCCGGCGCGCAGCCACTCCTCCGGCGCGAGCGCGCGCAGGCGGCGCAGCGTCTCCGCGCGCGCACGGCGGAAAGCCTCGAGCCCGAGGGCGAGCGAGAGCGTGCGGTAGCGCCGCTCGCGCGCGAGGCGCGCGCCGTCGAAATCGGGCAGGAACGGGCGCTGCTCCGCGAGCAGGCGGCGGATGCGCGCGCCGAAGCCCTCGCGCTCGAGGTCGGCCAGGTGCCAGCAGTGCTCGACCGGCGCGAACGCGTCGCCCGGGCCTGGCGCGCGCGCCTGCACCTCGGACAGGCCGGCGAAGGCCTCGCTCAGGAACGCGGGCATCGCCTCGAGCTGCGCCAGGAGCGCCTCGCGCGCGCCGGGAGCCATCCTGATGAGCTGCATCGATCAACGCTCCTTCGTCCGTCGCCGCTTCGTCGCGCGTCGCACGCGCAGCGCGCGGCGGTAGATCGGTCGCGTGCCGCCGGGCGGCGTGACGTCGCGGAAGCCGGCGCGCTCGAAGAGCGCGCGCACGCCGGTCCAGGCGAACGCCGCGGGGATGCGCGCCGCGCCGCGCGAGGGCTCGACCGGATAGCCCTCGAGCGCGGGCACGCCGTGGCGCCGCGCGAGGTCCACGGCGTGGCGCAGGAGCGCGCTCGCGACGCCCTGGCCGCGGCGCGCCGCGGGGATGTAGAAGCACGTGACGGCCCACGGCGCGGGAGCGGGCGTGGCGAGCACGCGGCTCCGCAGCAGGCGCTCGTAGTCCTCGCGCGGGCCGACGTTGCACCAGCCGACGGGCTCGTCCCCGTCGAAGGCGAGCGCGCCGAAGACCGCGCCCGAGGCCACCAGGCGGCGGAAGGCGCGGCGGTTGGGCTCGCCCTTGGCGGCCTCCCAGGCCTGGCCCGCGCGCACGCGCCAGGTCATGCACCAGCAGCCGCCGCA
>CADEGS010000204.1 GCA_902826945.1 uncultured bacterium
GGCTCGGACTCGTCGGCGTTGACCGCCAGGTAGCGCGGGCGCGGGTCCTTGGCCGGGTCGGGCATGAAGCTCCACTTGAGCCCGGTGGGGAAGCCCGCGCCGCCGCGGCCGCGCAGGCCGGAGTCCTTGACGACCGCGATGACCTCCTCGGGCGTCAGGCCCTCGCGCAGGATCTTCTCCAGCGCCTGGTAGCAGCCGTTCTTGCGCGCCACCGCCAGCGTGTGCGAGTCGCGCAGGCGCGTGCGGTCGAGCAGGTAGGTCGGGAAGGCGCTCACGCGAGGCCTCCCAGGAGGCGCTCGACCTCTTCCTCGGTCAGGTTCTCGTGGTAGGCGCCGTCGAGCACGAGCATCGGCGCGGCCGTGCACGCGCCCTGGCACTCGACCGGGACGACTGTGAAGCGCCCGTCCGGCGACGTGCCGCCCCACGGGGCGCCGGTCACCTGGCAGGCGCGCCGCGCGATGTCCTGCGCGCCGCGCAGGTCGCACGACACGTTGTGGCACACGGCCACCAGGTGCGCGCCGCGCGGGCGCAGGAAGAACATCGGGTAGAAGGAGGCCACGCCGAAGACCTCGACCGGCTCCAGCCCGAAGAAGGCGGCGCAGGCCTCGAGCGTCTCGGGCGCGAGCCAGCCGCCGAGCTCCTCCTGGCAGCGGTGCAGGGCCGGGATCAGCGCCGCGCGGCGCTCGGGGTAGTGCGTGACGAGCTCCTCCAGCTCGCGCAGGAGCGCGGGAGGGAGCGCCGCCGTCGTGCTCGCGGAGGCCATCAGCGATCCACCTCGCCCATCACGAAGTCCATGCTGCCGATGATCGCGACCATGTCGGAGAGCAGCCGTCCCTCGGCCAGGAGCGGCAGCGCCTGGATGTTCATCAGTCCCGGCGCGCGGATGTGGCAGCGCAGGGGGGAGCTCGAGCCGTCGGAGGCGACGAAGAAGCCGAGCTCGCCCTTGCTCGACTCGATCGCGTGGTAGGCCTCGCCGGCCGGCAGGCGCAGGTCGGTCACGATCTTGAACTGGAAGATCAGCTCCTCCATCGAGGTCATGACGCGGTCCTTGGGCGGCAGCACGTAGCGGCGGTCCTCGGCCAGCACCTCGCCGCCGCGCGTCGCCGCCAGCCGGTCGAGCGCCTGCAGCGCGATGCGCACCGACTGGCGCATCTCCTCGACGCGCACCAGGTAGCGGTCGTAGCAGTCGCCCACGGTGCCGACCGGCACCTCGAAGTCGTAGCCCTCGTAGCCCGAGTAGGGCCGCGCCTTGCGCAGGTCCCACTCGACGCCCGAGCCGCGCAAGGACGGCCCCGTGATCGACCAGGCCAGCGCCTGCTCGCGCGTCAGGACGCCGACGTCGCGGTTGCGGTCGTACCAGATGCGGTTGCCGGTCAGCATCGCCTCGAAGCCGTCGATCTCGGCCGGGAACGCCTGCAGCCACTCGCGCAGCATGCCCTCCACCTGCGGGTCGACGTCGGCGAACACGCCGCCGATGCGCACGTAGGTGTTGTTCATGCGGTGGCCGGTGTAGGCGTCGAGGATCGAGTAGATCTTCTCGCGCTCCTTGAAGCAGGCGAAGAACATCGAGACCGCGCCCAGGTCGATGCACAGCGTGCCGAGGTAGATCAGGTGCGCGGCGATGCGGCTGACCTCCATCAGGAGCACGCGCACGACCTGCCCGCGCTCGGGCACGGCGATGCCGGCCAGCGCCTCGAGCGCCAGCGCGTAGCCGATGTTGTTCATCAGCGGCTGGACGTAGTCGAGGCGGTCGGTGTGCGGGAAGAACTTGGCCCAGCCCAGCGTTTCGCAGGACTTCTCCTTGCCGCGGTGCAGGTAGCCGACGTCGGGCTCGACGCGGCGCATCGTCTCGCCGTCGAGGTCGATCAGGAGCCGCAGCACGCCGTGCGTGGCCGGGTGCTGCGGGCCCATGTTGAGCCGCATCAGCTCGCCGTGGATCGGGTCGTCCTGGTCCAGGCCCTCGGCGCCGCGCGCGTAGGTGAAGGTCGTGGCGCTCATGCGTCGGGCGTCCAGCTCGCGCGCCGGCTCGCGTCCCACTCGCGGTAGAGCCGGTCGGGCTCGATGCCGTGGTGGGGGAAGTCCTTGCGCAGGGGGTGGTGGCCGTAGCCCTCGGGCATCAGCAGCCGCTTCAGGCCCGCGTGCCCGTCGAAGCGCACGCCGAAGAGGTCGTAGCACTCGCGCTCCATGTACGCCGCGCCCGGCCACAGGTCGATGCAGCTCGGCGCGCGCGGGTCGTCGCCGGGGAGCGCGGTCTCCAGGCGCAGGAGCTCGTTCCGCGCGTAGCCGCGCAGCTGGTGCACGAGCGTGAAGCGCGGCTCGCGCGGCAGGCGGTCCACGGCGGTCACGAGCGTCATCTGCTCGAAGCCGCCCGGATCCTTCAGGCGCTCCAGCGCCGCGCGCAGCCGGGCGAGCGGCAGCGCCAGCGTCGCCAGGCCGTCGCGCGCGGGCACGGGCCGCGCCTCCATCCCGGAGAGCAGGCCGTCGACGCGCTCCAGCGTCGCCTGCGCCGGGGCCGCGGCGGGCGCGCTCATCGCCCGCGCGCCCCCCCCGCGCGGGGGTCGTGGGGGTGCAGGTCGAGCGGGCCGCGCCGCCCGCCCTCGTTGGGCTGGAAGTCGAGCCGCCCGCTGCCGCGCTCGTCGAGCACCTTCGGGCCGTGCGCGAGGTCGCGCAGCGGGCTCTCGCGCTCGATGCGCTTCTGGAGCTTCAGGATCGCGTCGATCACGGCGTCGGGCCGCGGCGGGCAGCCGGGCACGTAGACGTCCACCGGCAGGATGGAGTCAACCCCCTGCACGACCGCGTACGAGTCGTACATGCCGCCCGTCGAGGAGCACACGCCCATCGCGATCACCCACTTGGGCTCGGGCATCTGGTCGTAGATCGTGCGGCAAGCCTGGGCCATCTTCCAGGTCAGCGTGCCGGCCACGATCAGGAGGTCGCACTGGCGCGGGCTGAAGCGCGCCGCCTCGGCGCCGAAGCGCGCCAGGTCGAACTTGGGCCCGATCAGCGCCATCAGCTCGATGCCGCAGCACGACAGCCCGAGCGGCATCGGCCACAGGCTGTTCTTGCGCGCCCAGTTGACGAGCGCGTCCAGGCGCGTGCCGAGGAACCCGCCCTCCTGGGCGCTCTCGGCGGGGGTCAGCGATCCCATGACAGGCCTCCCTTGCGCCACACGTAGGCCAGGCCCACCGCCAGCACGAGGACGAAGCCCAGGACCTCGACGAGCACCAGCCCGCCGACGCCCGCGGCGGAGAGCGCGCGCGCGGACACGGCCCAGGGGATCAGGAGCAGCGTCTCGACGTCGAACAGGATGAACAGCACCGCCACGAGATAGAAGTGGATCGAGAGCCGCAGGCGGGCGCTGCCCACCGCGCCCATCCCGCACTCGTAGGCGCTCTCCTTGCCCACCGCCAGCCGGCGGCGGCCGAGCAGCTCGCTCAGGAGGACGTTGCCGACGGCGAAGCCCAGCACGAGGGCGAACAGCACGAGCAGCGGGGCGTAGTCGTGGAGCATGGAAGCGGCGCGGAGGGGCCAACCCCGGCGGAGGGGGAGCGGGGGGACGCGCGCCCGCGGCGCCGGCCGCTCCCGCCCGGAAGCACCGGAACGGTGCTTCGGTCCGCGGGGGCAAGGAGTGTAGCGGCGGCGCCCGCCGCACCCCAGCGCGAGGACGCTTCCCGCTCGCGGGTCGCTCCGGGTCCGTCGCGGGTCGGCGGCGTCCGGCGCGCGGGACGCCCCGTCCCGCCGCCGGACCCTGCGCGGGTGCGGCTAGGCCGCGACCCGCGCGTCGGTCGCCTCGCCGGCCACGCCCTCGGGGCGGACCTGTGCCAGCGCGGCCGCCCGCCGGGCGGGCTCGGTGACGACGTTCAGGAGCTGGCAGATGTCCTGCAGCTCGTCGCCCTGGCGGATGCGGCAGGGCTCGCTGTGGCCGCCGCGGGCCACCTGCCCCAGGAAGACCCGGAAGCGGTAGAGCGGCCCGAAGACGCGGAACGTGCCCGCGATCCCGAGCAGGAGGAAGAGCGGCACGACCGCGAGCAGGGTCGCGAGCGAGCTCAGGACGACCGTGCCCGGGATCGCGTCCTGGAGCCGGCGGGCGTCGTGGGGGAGCTCGGTCGCGAGCGAGGACAGGGACCAGACCATGAGCCCGGCGTGCACGAGCACGCTCGCGCCCGCGGCGGTCAGGAGCAGGGCCAGGAAGCGCCCCTGCAGGCGCGGGTTGACGATCTTCTTCTTGCGCTTCTCGACCATGACGGAGTCCTAGCGGGGGATCACCAGGCCACCACGTTCTCGACCTCGACGTAGGCGGGGGTGAAGGGGGGGAGGTTGGCGACCGAGTTGAAGGCCGTGTCGTACGTCCAGACGCGCGTCGGCGGCTTGTAGTAGTCGCCATCGACCTCGAACTGGCCGGTGGCCTTGCTGCTGCTGCCCAGGCACACCATCGAGCCCAGGATCGTGCACTTCTTGCTGCTCCACTTCTCGTGGAAGCGCGGCAGGTTGTGGGGGCCGCCGTTGTACGAGTAGGGGCCGGCTTCCTCGCCGTCTCCGCACAGCAGGGCGACGTTGTAGGTCGTGTCGGAGGCGCTGGGCAGGGTGTCCCAGGTCTTCGAGTTGTCCCACGAGTTCGACAGCAGGTTGACGGCGTCCGCCATGACGGCAGCCGACTTCTTGCTCGTCGTGTTGAAGTCGCCCTTGATGTAGATGGAGTCCGGGCTGACCACGCTCAGGTTGCCGTTCAGCTTCGAGCCCTTGGTGAGCTGGAAGCCCTTGACGTTGGTCCCGGTGCCCGCGCCGTAGCTCGCGACGTAGAGCAGCCCGTTCGCCGGGAAACGCCCCGACGTGTTCAGCTTGCTCATGTCGATCACGACCATCGAGATCTTCTTGTTCGCGCCTTCGGCCTGGCGCGCGTCGTAGGTGGTGGTCGTGCTGATCGCGCTCGTGACGTCGGCGCTGACGTCCAGCCCGAGCGAGTCGTAGGCCTTCCAGGTGCCGTTCTCGAAGCGGATGATCGACAGGCCGGCCTGCGCGTAGAACGGTCCCTTGGCGTGCGTGCCCGTGCCGGCCGCGACCGCCTTGTAGGTCTTCGAGGCCGCGTCCCACGAGTAGTCGCCGCCGGCGGTCGCCACGAACATGTCGAAGTCGGCGATCTCGGGCGTCTGGACGGGCTCGACGCCGTGCTCGCCCGTGCGCAGCGTCTGGCCGCTGGAGCCGGTGTAGAAGTCCGGCTCGGAGTACTGCTCCTGCGCGCGCGGGCCGAAGGGCTTCATCTCCTTCCAGTCCACGAAGTCGCCGTCGCCGTTCTTGTCGTAGCCCGCGAAGGACGAGTCGAAGCCGCTCGCCGAGGGGACGCCGAGGTCGTCCAGCTCGTCCTCGCACTCGACGTCCTCGTACTCGAACGGCTCGGAGGCGTCGAACGGGTCGTCGACGTAGCGCCGCACGCGGATCGTCTCGTTCTCGCCCCAGTCGTACTTGTCGGCCCACTCCTCGTAGCGGATGCGGTTGTAGAAGTGGCCCGCGATCGTCAGGTGGTTCGTGTTGAAGTCGAGCCCCGACTGGGAATAGACGTACATGTCCTCGTTGCAGTGCACCCGGCCGTTGATCGTCATCTGCGCCGGGTACAGGAAGTCCATCGTCTTGTTGTAGAAGAGCGCGAACTGGAACAGCGGCACGACGACGCCGCGCACGACCTGGCGCGTCACGGCCGGCACGCCGTCGACCTCGGCGCGGCCCTCGATGCGGTAGGTCGTCACGATCTCGTTCAGCCCGGACTCGAGCGTGACCTCCTCCGCGGCGCCGATCTGCGTGATCGTGTAGGTCACGTTCGTGCCGTCGACCGTCGCCACGCCCTGCGCCGGCGGGTCGATCTGCGCCTCCAGCGCGTCGTAGATCGCGGCCGTGGCGAACGCCACCGCGCCCTGGCTCATGTGCTCGGCCTCGCTGCGGCCGAAGTTCACGTCCGCGATGCGCTTCGAGGACGAGGCCAGGGTCGAGAGCACGAAGGCCGTGGCGAAGATCGCCATGGCCGCGAACACCGACCACAGGAGAACGATGCCGCGCCGCGCGCTCGCGGGGCCCCGCCGGATGACCATCATGGTGCCATGCCTCCGTTGCGCAGACGCACCACGCGCTGCACCTCGTAGTCGTGCGTGCTCCCGTCGGGGGCTTGCCGCCGCAGCGTCAGGGTGAAGCGCAGCGAGTCGAGCGGGATCGCGAAGGCCGTCTGGGCCGGGGTCTCGAACAGGACGCGCGCCACGTCGCGCGCCAGAACGGTCGTCGTGCCGTCCGCCGTGCGCAGCACCAGCCCGTCGGTCCCGTCGTCGAGCGGCATGCACTGGATGGCGCGCTCGACGGGGTCCCATTCGGCCTCGCCGGCCGCGTCCACGTCGGGCCAGCCGTCGTCGTCGGCGTCCGCCGGCAGGCGGTAGAGGACCTCGCGCACGGCCATCCCCGACGCGGGCGGGGCGTGGTCGAAGGCGGGGTAGTCGTCGCCCGCGTCGCCGTCGTCGAAGAAGATCGGCAGCTGGACGCCGTCCAGCGAAACGTAGCCCGCGCGCGCGACCTCGGTCACGACCGAGCGCACCGCGTCCAGCGCGTCCGCCGCCAGCGCGTACTCGACCTCGGCGGCGTCCGAGCTCCTCGACATGCGGTCCACCGAGAGCAGGAAGCCGCCGAGGAGCATCGAGAAGATCGTGACGGCCAGCAGCGCCTCGACCAGCGTGAAGCCGCGTCGGGCGCGGCGCGCTCCTCTTCCGCTCGTCATCGCGTCGCGCTCGTCATGCTCAGCGTGCGCGCGATGCCGCTGTCGGAGGTCCAGGTCAGGTCGAGGCGCACCGCGAGCACGGTCGGAGCGGGATCGCCGAACGTGTAGCCCGGCGTCTGCAGCGTGAGCACGGCGCCCTCGAGCAGGCTCGTCTCCGGGACGGCCACCGGCTGGCCCGGCACGTAGGTGTCGCCCGCGGCGAGGTCGGCGGCGCCCTCCAGGAGCACGCGCTGCATCGCCGACTCGAGGATCCCGCGCGCGATCTCCTTCTCCTCGCTCTCGCGCGTCAGGCGGCCGGCCGCCACGTGCGCGGAGAACGCGCCCAGCATCGCGATCGAGAGGATCGTGACGCCGATCAGGACCTCGACGAGGGAGAAGCCGCTCCGGGAGCGGCGGTGCGCGGGGGGGATCATGAGGGCGGCAAGGGTTCTGTTGCGTCCCTCCATCGGAACGCCGGGCCGTGGAAGGGGAGCCGCAGCCCGGAAATCGCCCCCCCGGAAAACGCTTCCCGGCTACTCGACCCGCACGACCCGGCCGTCGCGCGCCGCCAGCGCCTCGAGCGTCCCGTCGCCCTGGCGCCCGATCTGCACGCACAGGAACCTGAGCTGCGCGCGGTCCTGGACCTCCTCCAGCCAGGGCGCGACCCAGCCCGGGCCGCTCTCCGTCTCCCCGTCGCAGAGCACGACCACGGTGTCGGCCTGCAGCTCCTCGAGCGCGAGCTGCCCGCGGCGGTAGCCGACCGCCTCGAGCACGGCCTCGCGCAGCCGCGTGCCGCCGCCCACGTTCTTCGCGTCGAGCCAGCGCTGCAGGCGCTCGCGCTGCGCGGGCGTGGCCTGCACCAGGTCCGGCGAGGCGAAGCGCACCGTGCGGTCCTCGAACAGGACGACGTCGAAGCGCGTCCCGGGCCCGGCGCGCTCGAGGTAGGCCAGGAGCTGGTCCACCGCCGCCCGGAAGCGCCTGGGGCCGGCGCTCCCCAGCGTCTGCTCCATGCTGCCCGAGCGGTCGAGCACGAACAGCACGCGGTCGGAGACGACCGGCAGCCCGAAGAACGACGCGGCGGTGTACGCCTCGAGCTCGCCCGGGCCGGGCAGCTCGATCGTGCCCGCCTGCACGCGCTCCCACCAGCGCCGCCAGGCCTCGGGCTCGAGCCCGAGGTTGCGCCCCGAGACGCGCCGCAGCTCGCCCGCGATCTCGCTCCGGATGCGCAG
>CADEGS010000205.1 GCA_902826945.1 uncultured bacterium
GTAGGCGTTCTCGTGCCCGAGCTCCTTGATCATGCGGCCCAGGTGCTCCTGGATCCGCTCCCACAGGCCGTAGCCCCAGGGCTTGATGACCATGCAGCCGCGCACGTGCGCCATCTCGGCCAGGTCGGCCTCGCGCACGACGGCCTGGTACCAGGCGGGGTAGTCGGCCGCGCGCGTCGGCTCGATGGCGCCGCGCGCCTCTCTCTGGGTCTGCGCCATGGGTCGGCCTCGCCGGGCGGCGCGCCGGCGGCGCGCGAAGAAGGGCGGGGGAGCTTAGGGGCCTCCCGCGCGGCGGTCAACGCGAGGGGGCGCAGCGCGGCTCCCGGACGGGGTCGCGTGCCCCCTGCGCAGGTGTGCGCATGGTCCGCCGGCGGCCACCAGCGTGGAATCGGCGCAGCCGGCCGCGCGCCGGCGCGAGGAGGCACGAGCGATGAAGAAGACGAGCCGCAAAGGAACGACCCGTGCGGCGCACGGCGCGCCGATCGACCCCGAGCGCCTGGCCGTGCGCGAGGTGATGCAGCCCGACGTGCTCACCGTGCGCTCCGACGACACGGTCGAGGCCGCCGTCGGGCTGCTCGAGGAGTACCACGTCGGCGCCGCACCCGTGCTCGACGGCGCGGGCCGCTTCGTCGGGGTCTTCTCGCGCAGCGACGTGACGCGCCGCGACCGGGTCGGCGACGACGGGATCGTCTCCGACCTGGCGCGCACGGGGCTGCTCGACGAGGAGGACGACGGGCAGGGCCTCGGTCGCGACCTGCTCGACCGCGACGGCTACAGCGACGCGCTCACCGGCCGCGCGCGCGTGCAGGACTGGATGACGCCGGGCCTGGTCAGCGTCGGCCCCGACGAGACGCTGGCGGACGCCTGCCGCACGATGCTGGCCGAGTCGATCCACCGCGTCTTCGTGGTCGAGGGCGGCAAGCTGTGCGGCGTCGTTTCGACCTTCGACCTCGTGCGCCTGCTGGCGGGCGAGGAGTAGCGCCCGGGGGCGTCAGCCGGCCGCGCTCTCGAAGAGCGTGGCGCCGCGCGCGTCCTCGACGCGCACCGTCACCGCGATCCCCTGGCGCACGCTGGCGGTGACGACGCAGAAGTCCTCGAAGGCCTCGAGCGGCGCGCGCAGCGCGTCGGCCGCGGCGCCGGGCGCGTCGAGGCGCAGCGTGACGGCCAGGCCGCCGATGCGCAGCCGCTTGCGCTCGTTGCGCCGGTAGCTGCCGACGACGCGCGCGCCCAGGCCGGCGACGGGGACGCGGGCCTTGTGCAGCGCGAAGAGCAGGCTCGCCTGCAGGCAGCTCCCGACCGCGGCCGCGAGCAGGCGCGCGGGGTTCGGGCCCTGCCCGCCGCCGAGCGGCGGCGGCTCGTCCAGCACGAGCGGCGGCATCGACGGGCCGAAGTCCGCCCGCATGCGGTAGCCGTCCAGGTGCTCCAGCTCGACCTCGAACGTGTCCGTCATGTCCTCGCTCCTGCCGGTGCCGCCGCGCGACGCGCGGCCGGCGATCCTAGCGGCCGGGGGCGCGCTGCGCCGCAGCGGGGGGAGAGAGCGCCGGCTCCGCGAGGGCCGGCCGGGCAGGCCATCGCGCAGCGCGAGGATCCGGGAGAGCCGGGAACGCGACGCCTCCCGCGGGCAATCCTTGCGCGGCGCGGAACTCGCCGCCTTCGCCCCCGGGCGCCGCGCGGCGGGCTGGTACGATGGCGCCGCGTCTTCCGACCGGACCCCTCCTTCGAAGCCTGCCCCCCATGCCGGAGCGCTCCACGAAGCGGCCCTTCCGCACCCTCCTCTCGCTGCCCCTCCTGCTGGTCCTCGCCGCGGCCGGGGCGCGGCCCGCTCCGCCGCCCGAGCGCGCCCCCGCGCGCCTGGCGCCGGGCTGCAAGCCGGATGCGCCGATCCGCCTGGTCCTGGCGGAGCGCGGACCCTCGCGCGGCGGCGCGGTGGAGCTCGACGTCACCGTCGAGCCGCTGCTTGCGATGGAGAGCCTCTCGTGGGAGCTCGAGCTGCCGTCCGACACGTTCCTGGCGGGCGGCCAGGGCCGCGGCGAGGCGCTGCGCGCGCGCGGGGCGCGCACGCGCGCGCGGGCGCGGCTGAGCATGCCGCGCGACGCCGCGTACCGCGAGGTGCGCCTGGTGGCGCGCGGGACCTTCGTCGGCCACGACCAGGACGGCTCGAGCTCGCTCGAGGAGGTCGTCGCCGTGCGCCGGCTGCTGTGGGGCGCGCCGGAGCCGATGGCCGTCGTGCACTCGCCCGACGGGCCCGAGCGCGAGCTGGCGGCGCTCGTGCCGCTGCCGACGCGCCACCAGGCCGGGCGGCCCGCGGGCTGGCGCGCCGCGCCGCGGCCGACGAGCGCCGCGCCGCGCGCCGCGCTCGGCGCCGGCTTCACCGTCACCGGCGTGTTCCAGTACGAGGACAAGGCCTGGGGCTACGGCGGCTGGACGAACGTGGACCCGCTGCTGCCGATCCGCCGCGCGGACGTGACCGTGCTCGACGACGTCACGAGCGCCGTCCTGGGCACCGGCTCGACCGGGCCGGACGGCTCGTTCGAGATCGTGTGCACGAGCGCCGGGACGACCGACGTCGTCGTGCGCGTGAACGCGGACACGGACCTGGACGGCGCGTTCCAGCGCATCCGCGTGACGGACGGCAGCAACGTCGAGTACACGGCCTTCAGCCCGGTCTTCGCGGCGCACGACACGAGCCTCGACCTCGACGTCGGCTCGACCACGGTGACGAAGATCCTCTCGGGCGCGGACGAGGCGAACCCCTTCAACATGCTCGACATGGGCGTGGACACCTGGGAGTACCTGAGCGGGCCGCTGGTCGGGGCGGCGGCGGGCAGCGCGGTGCGCATCTGGTGGCCCGAGGCGGGCGGCTCGTTCGCCAGCGGCCTCAACGCGCACATCAGCGAAGACGACGGCTACGACGACCCGGTCATCCTGCACGAGCTCGGCCACGTCGTGCAGAACATGTACTCCGACAGCGACAGCCCCGGTGGCAGCCACTCGTTCGGCGACAGCGACCAGGACCCGCGGCTCTCCTTCGGCGAGGGCTACGCGACCTTCCTGGCGGGCGTCGTCCTGGTGCAGCAGATCGGGGCCACCGCCGTCTACTTCGACGGGAACGGCGCCTCGCAGAGCGGCGGCATCCAGCTCCGCATGCGCCTGGAAGGGGCCGCCCCGTACACGAGCGACGCCTTCGGCGCCGCCGACGAGGTGGCCGTGGCGGTGACGCTGTACGACATCCTCGACGACGAGAGCACCGTCGACACCCAGCCGGGGGTCGACGACGACGCGTTCGACTCCACGACGACGATCAACGGGCTGGGCGTGCACGAGGCCTGGTGGGACGTGTTCGTCGGGCCGGTGGCCGCGGCCGGGAACCTGACCTTGAACGACGCCTGGAACGGCTGGTTCAGCGAGCACGGCACCGGCGGGCTGCACGCCGAGCTGGCGGCCCTGTACGCGCTGCGCGAGGTGGCGTTCACGAACGACGCCGACGAGCCGAACGACACGCAGGGGACGGCCACGCCGGTCGTCGCCGGCGACCAGTGGAGCGCGACGCACACGCTCTACTCCGCCAGCGGCACGCCGCCGGCGCCGGGCTTCGGCGACCAGGACTGGTTCGCGCTGGAGCTCGTCAAGGGCTCGATCGTGAAGCTCGAGACGCGCTACCCCGGCGGCGCGGGCGACGCGGACACGCAGTGCGACACCCAGCTGCGGCTGGTCTCGCCCTCGGAGACGGTGACGGACACCGACGTCGGCGGAACGGGCCGCAACGCGGCCTTCGCGCTCGTGCCGATCGACGAGACGGGCACCTGGAGCGTGCGCGTGAGCACCGGCCACGCCTACCGGCGCTACGGCCGCTACGACTTCCGCTTCAGCTACCTGTTCCAGAACCTGCAGCCGGCGATCCTGGGCGCGGTGGCCACGCCCGCGCGCGCGCGCCCGCCGACCGGCGAGGCGACGCTGACGGTCGACGCCTCCGACGACCAGCTCGGCACGCTGGTCTACGAGTGGACGCCGCTCGACGGCGGCTCGATCGTCGGCTCGGGTCCGAGCGTGACCTTCGTCGCGCCGCAGGTCGCGCACGACGCCACCTACCACGTCGAGGTCGTGCTCGAGGACGAGTTCGGCGCGCGCTCGCCGGCCAGCGTCGTGACGGTGCCGCTCGTCGTGCGCGCGGCGCAGGTCGGCGGCAAGCAGCCGGTCGGGCCGTAGCCTCCGGGACGCGCCGGCCGCTGTCGCGCGGCGCTCGCGCCTGGTAGAACCGCGCGATGCGCATCGCCCGCATCCTGACGCGCCTGAACCTGGGCGGTCCGGCGCGCCAGGCGCTGGCCTCGGACCCGCTCCTGCAGGAGCGCGGGCACGCGCTGCGGCTCCTGGTCGGCACCGGCGAGCCGGGCGAGGGCGACCTCGCGGAGGCCTTCCGCGCGCGCGGCCTGGACGTCGTGCGCGTCGGCTCGCTGCGCCGCGGCCTGCACCCCGGGCGCGACTGGCTGGCGCGCGGCGCGTTGGCGCGCGAGCTCGCGCGCTTCGCGCCGGACGTCGTCCACACGCACGCCTCCAAGGCCGGCGTGCTGGGGCGCTCGGTGCTGTCGCGCCGGGCCTGGCGCAGGACGGCGCGCGTGCACACCTTCCACGGCCACGTGCTGGAGGGGTACTTCCCGGCCGCCCTCGCGCGCCGCATCGTGGCGCTGGAGCGCCGGCTGGCGCGCGACACCGACCGCATCGTGGCCGTCTCGCACGCGACGGGCGAGGACCTCCTGCGCCTGGGGGTGGTCGAGGAGGAGCGTCTGGTGGTCGTCCCGCCGGGGATCGACCTCGAGCCCCTGCTCGCGCTGCCGCGCCCGCGCGCGGCGTCCGGCGCCCTGCGCGCCCTGGTCGGGGCGCAGGACGAGGACGTGCTGGTCGGCGTCGTCGGACGGCTGGCGCCGGTCAAGCAGCCCGAGCGCGCGCTGGCGGTGTTCGAGCTCCTGCGCGAGCGCCATCCGCGTCTGCACCTGGTCTTCGTCGGCGACGGCGCGCTGCGCCGCGAGCTCGAGCGCCGCGTCCGCGCGCTCGGCGCGGACGCGCGCCGCGTGCACCTGGTCGGCGCGCGCGAGGACATGGCGGCGACCCTGGCCGACCTCGACCTCGTGCTCGCGACCTCGCGCTCGGAGGGGCTGCCGGTGGCGCTGGTCGAGGCCGGCGCGGCGGGGCTCCCGGTCGTCGCGCGCGACGTCGGCGGCGTGGGGGAGGTCGTGGCGCACGAGCGCACGGGCAGGCTGGGCACGAGCGACGAGGAGCTCGCGTTCGCGCTGGCGGCGCTGCTCGACGCGCCCGCCGAGCGTCGTGCGATGGGCGAGCGCGCCCGCGTGCGCGTCGCGCGCCACCACGGCGCGCCGCTGCTCGCCGAGCGGCTCGAGGCGCTCTACCGGGTCGTGGTCGAGGAGCGCCGCGGCGCGCGCGCCGAGGGAGCCGGGCGGTGAGCGCTGCGCCGGAGATCAGCGTGGTGATCCCCTCGTGGAACACGCGCGAGCTGCTGCGCACCTGCCTCGCCACCCTGCGTGTCGCGCGCAAGCCCGCGACCGAGGTGATCGTCGTCGACAACGGCAGCCACGACGGCTCGGCGGACATGGTCGAGCGCGACTTCCCCGAGGCGCGCGTGCTGCGCAACGAGCGGAACGAGGGCTTCGCGCGCGGCTCCAACCAGGGCATGCGCGCGGCGCGCGGGCGGTACGTGCTGCTGCTGAACACCGACACGGAGCTCGCGCCCGACGCGCTCGAGCGCCTGCACGCCTTCCTCGAGTCCCATCCCGAGCACGGCGCCGCGGCGCCGCGCCTGGTGCACCCCGACGGGCGCACGCAGCGCACGTGCAACGCCTTCCCGCGCCTCGCGACGGCGCTCTTCTTCGCCACGCCGCTCGAGCGCTGGTGGCCCGACTCCCCCGAGCTGCGGCGCTACTTCCTGCGCGACTGGGACCACGAGGACGAGCGCGACGTCGACCAGCCGCCGGCGGCCTGCCTGCTCGTGCGCGCCAGCGTGCTGGCGCAGGTCGGCCTGTTCGACGAGCGCCTGTGGCTCTTCTTCAACGACGTGGACCTCTCGAAGCGCATGGCCGCGGCCGGCTGGAGGACGCGCTACGTGGCGGGCGCGCGCGTCGTGCACCACGTCGGCGCCTCGACGAAGCAGTTCGGCGACTTCGTGCCCGAGTACCAGCGCAATCGCCTGGTCTACTACCGCAAGCACCACGGCCGGCTGTCCGGCGCGTGGGTGAAGGCCTGCGTCACGCTGGCCTACCTCGACTACGTCGCGCGCCTGCTGGCGCAGCGGATGCGCGGGACGAGCGAGGAGCCGATCGCGCACATCACGCGCATCTGGTGGGGGATCCTGCGCTACTGAGGCGCGCGGATCAGAAGACGTTGTAGACGAACTCGCTGGCGTTCTGCTCGCCGCCGGTGAGGGCGAGCAGCAGGGCCAGGCCGCCCAGCACGACGGCCATCGGGACGACGATCCAGGCCCAGTACTCGCGCAGGAAGCTGCTCATGGTGCGTCGCGCCGCGTGCCGCGGCTCAGAAGACGTTGTACTGGAAGGGCGAGGCCGCGTCGTCGCCCTGGGCCAGCAGGAGCAGCGCGGCCAGCGCCGCGAGCACGAGCAGCATCGGGACGACGATCCACAGCCAGTACTCCTTCAGGAACTTCATGGGGCGAGGGGGCGAGGGGTTCGTGCCGGGGCCGCGCTGTCCGCGACGCCGGGTTCGGACGCCGTTCCCAGCATAGCGGACCCGCGGCGGCCGGGTCCCGGAAAGCCCTTCCGGGGACCGGGCGGGGCCCGCCGGACGGCTCCTAGAACAACGTGTAAATGAACGGAGCGATCAGCGGCGAGCTGGCGGCGACGACCAGCAGGCTGCCGATGCTCAGCAGCACGACGACCAGCGGCATCAGGTACCAGTGTCCGCGCAGCGTGAACGCCTTGAGCAGCTCGACGATCGTTCCGACGCGCCGGCCGAGCTTCCACACGACGAAGCCGAGCACGACCGCCGCGAAGCCCAGGAGCACCCACGGCGTGACCTGCGGGGGCACGAGCCGCAGCAGGCGCCCGCCGAGGAGCACGATCGCGAAGATCGCGGCCAGCATCCCGCCGACCTTGAGGAAGGCCAGCGCGGGCTTCTCGTCGCGGTAGGTGAGCGCGAAGCCCGCGCCCAGCACGACCCACAGCGCGCCGAAGAGGACCAGCCAGCGCGGCGCGCCGCCGCCCTCGTCGGGCACGGCGGCCAGGGTGGCCTCGGTGATCGCTCCGTGCTCGGCCGGGAACGCGCCCAGCGCGTCGAGCTCGTCGTGCACGATGGCGGCGAAGACCTCGTTGCCGTGCGGGTCGAAGTGCCACTCCTGGTCGAAGTAGAGCGGGCGGCCGCCGTCCTCGGCCGCGGCGCGCAGCTTCTTGCGCACGTCGATCGAGGGGATGCCGAGCTCGCGCGCCAGGCCGAGGAACAGCTCCACCGGCCGGTCGGGGGACCAGGCCTCCGGCGGGACGGCGCGCAGCGCGGTCTCCTGCAGCTTCTGGCGCTCCGCGGGCTGGATGGCGCTCTCGGAGGGGATCGGCACCATCACGAGCGGCGCGCCGAGCTCGCGGCAGCCGCGCTGCAGCGCGAGCAGCGCGCCCCTCGTGCGCGCCAGCGCGTCGTCGACGAGCGGCGGCGGGTCGAGCAGGAGCGGCGCGAACTCCGCGTACACCCAGGCCTGGCCGCCGGCGGGCTGGAAGTGGTCGGGCGGTGGGCCGCCGCCGCCGCGCAAGACGGGCGCGATCTCCTTCTGCCACAGGTTGCCGATCGCCGTGGCGGAGAGCCAGCCGCGCGGGCCGGGGTCCACCAGCGCGCGCTCCTCGAGCGTGCCGTCGGGCCGGAAGCGGGGCTTCGGGAAGCGCGTGTAGCGCTCCTGGCCGTTCCAGTAGATGTCGTTCTCGTAGGGGAAGAG
>CADEGS010000206.1:0-901 GCA_902826945.1 uncultured bacterium
GCCCGCTCCGCCCCGCCTGGTGCACCATGGCGCGTACGGTAGCATCCGACCGCGGGCCACGCCCCGGCGCCCGCGGCGCGCGCGGCCCGCCATCGAAGCGGTCGGACGCGCGGGTGCGCGCCGACCGTCGCCCCTACCCTCTGCCTGCCATGACGAACCTCTCCCGCGGCGCCGCGCTCGCGAGCTGGGCCTGCCAGCTCGCCGCGGCGGCCATCCTGCTGCAGACGCTCTTCTTCAAGTTCACCGGCGCGGAGGAGTCGCGCTTCATCTTCTCCACGCTCGGCGCGGAGCCCTGGGGCCGCATCGGCTCGGGCGTCGTCGAGCTCGTCGCCGCGCTCCTCTTGCTGCGCCCGCGCACGGCGGCGCTCGGCGCGCTCGTCGGCATGGGCGTGATGGGCGGAGCGATCCTCTCGCACCTCTTCGTGCTCGGGATCGAGGTGCAGGGCGACGGGGGCCTGCTCTTCGGCCTGGCCTGCGCCGTGCTCGTGTGCTGCGCGATCGTGGCCTGGCTGCGCCGCGCCGCGCTCCCCATCGTCGGGTGCAAGCTGGCCTAGGCCGGCGGAAGGAGCGGCGCGCGCGCCGCGGCCTCGCTCAGTTCGGCTCGTGCTCCGGCGCCGGCGTCCGCGCGAAGGACACGCGCGCGGCGAAGCGGCTCGCCAGCCGGCGCGCGTCGCGCGCGACGTTGCGCGCCTCCTGCACCAGCGCCTCCTCCCCGCTCTTGCCGAGCGCCGAGGGCGAGAGCGCCTGCGTGCGCCGCGCCAGGCGGTCCACGCTCGACCACAGCGGCGCCGCGGGCTCGCGGGCGGCGCCGGCGCGCGCCAGCCCGGCCGCCCGGCCGGCGTCCTCCGCGACGCGCGCCGTGCGCGCGATCGGAGAGTTCGTCGCAAGGAGAACCGCCTAG
>CADEGS010000206.1:911-7925 GCA_902826945.1 uncultured bacterium
GGCCGCGGCCGCCACCGCGAGCCCCAGGGGCCGGCCGGCCGGCGCGGCGCGCGGGGCACGCGCGGGAGCGCGCGCGGCGAGCGTCAGCTCGAGCGGACGGCGCGCGCCGCCCGCGGCGCGGGCCTCGCGCGCGAGCGCGCTCCCCAGCGCGACCAGCCGCTCGCGGTGGCGCCGCAGCGCCGGGTCGGCCTCCAGGCGCCGGCGCGTGCCGGCGGGGAGCGGGGTCCCCTCGTCCAGCGCGCGCGAGATCCTCCAGCGGTCGAGCCAGCGCTTCATCGCGTTCCTCCGTCGTCCGGCGCGCCCGGGGCGCCGAGCTGCTCCAGGTGCCGCGCGAGCTTCTCGCGCGCGCGGAAGAGCAGCACGCGCACCGTGACCTGCCGCCGCCCCAGGATCGGCGCGATCTCGGCCGGCGTCAAATCCTCGCCGTAGCGCAGCCACAGCGCGGTGCGCTCCTCGACGCCGAGCACGCGCGCGGCCAGGCTCCACAGCTCGTGCCCCTCCTCGCGCGCGCTCGCGCTCGCCTCGGGGTCGGGCTCGCTCGCGACGGGCTCGGAGAGCGTCTCGGTCCCGAGCGCCGGCCGCTCGCGGCGGTGGTGGCTGATCGCCAGGCGCTTCGCGATCGTGTACAGCCAGGTGGCGAAGCGCCGCGCGGGGTCGTAGCGCTGCAGCGAGTGCCAGGCGCGCAGGAACGTCTCCTGCGCCAGCTCCTCGCTGTCCTCCCAGCGCCCGGTGCGCACGCGCAGGAAGCGCAGGAGCGGCCCCTCGAAGCGCTGCACGAGGAGCGCGAAGGCCTCGCGCGAGCCCTCGCGGGCCCGGCGCGCGAGCTCCTCGTCGCTGGCCGGGCCGCCGGGCTCGCGCGCGGCCAGCGCGCGCGCTCCGAGCACCGCGCTCTCGCTCACCCGCTAGTCCCCGTCCTGGTCCAGGAGCTCGAGCAGCTCGAGCAGGCGGTCCACGCCGTAGCGGAACTCGACCCACACCTCGTTGCCGCGCGCCTCGACGTGCAGCGCGCGCAGCACCGCGGGCACCTCGGGCGGCAGCTCCTGCGAGGAGAGCGCCAGGCGTCCGAGCGCGACCAGGCCGTCGAAGACGTCGGCCAGGTCGAGCGCGCCCTGCACGTCCGCCGTGCGCACCGCCGCGCGCGCGAAGAGCTCGCCGGCGCTCTCGCCGACGTCGAGCACCAGGCCCGTGGCCAGGCTCGCGACCTGCGACGCCGGGTCGATCTCGCCCAGGCCCGGGATGCCGTCGGCGGCGGCCAGGAAGGCGAACGAGCCCGCCATCGGCCGCGCCGTCACGCGCGGGGCGGGGTTGGCGGCCAGGCTCGGGCTCTGCCCCTCGACCACGCGCACGCCCTCGACCAGCTTGTCGGGGTCGGGCGCGATCAGGACCAGCCGGCGCCCGTCGGCGCGCGAGACGACGTGCACGAAGCCCTCGTCGCTCCACGAGTGCACGTCGAGCCCGCGGTGCGAGAGGTGGCGGTAGTCGGGCTCCTGGGAGAAGCGCTCGATCGCGTGGTCCACCGCGCCGGTCGTCTCGAGCAGGACGATGCCGTCCTCCTCGTCGCCGTGCCCGTAGACGGTCACGGAGAGCACGTCGCGCAGCGGGTCGAGGCCGAGCTCCTGGCGCACCTCCTCCAGGCCGCTCGCCAGCTCGAGCGCGATCTCCTCCTGCTGGCTCATGCGCTGCCACAGCGTCGTCTGCTGGAAGGCCTGCACGTCGAAGTGGCCCACCCAGCGGGCGTCGGCGGCGACGTGGGCGCGCTCGAGCTCGACCGCCCCCAGCGGCGCGGCGGAGAGGGCGAGCGAGAGGGTGAGGCACAGGGATCGGCTCATGGCGTCGGCTCCTTCGGGGCTCGTGGACGGCCCCCCATACGCGCCGGGCGGCGCCCCCGTTTCGCGATCCGCGGCGCGGGCCGCGGCAGCCGCCCACGGGGCGCCTCAGCGCCCCCGGGAGGGCGCCGGACCCCCGCGGCCGCCGGCCAGCCGGTCGGCCAGGTGCGTCGGCCAGGGCAGGCGAAAGCGCGTCGCCAGCGCGAGCACCAGCCGCTCGGCCCGCGCCAGGTCCACGCGGTGCCCGATCGAGACGTAGACCGGCCGCACGCCCGCGCGCGTGCGCAGGCAGGTGCCGACGCGCTCCTCCTGGTGGACGAGCGCGGTGCGCGCGCCGCGCCGCGCACCGGGCGCGCGGTGCGCGCCGACCAGGAGCGACTTCGCGCAGCCGATCGTCGGCAGGTCGAGCTCGAGGCCGAGGTGGCTCGCGATCCCGAGGCGCCGCGGGTGCGCGAGGCCGTGCCCGTCCACGATCGCGACGTCCGGCGCCCGCGCGAGGCGGTCGAACGCGTCGAGCAGCGCGGGCACCTCGCGGAAGCTCAGGAGGCCCGGGACGTAGGGGAAGGCGAGCGCGCGCTCGACCACCACCTCCTCGCACACGCCGAGGCCGGGCAGCTCGAGCACGACGACCGCCGCGCGCGCGCGGCCGTCCTTCACGCTGACGTCGGCGCCCGCGATGCGCCGGGGCGCGGCGGCGGGCGCGCCGCGCGGCCGCCAGGCGCGCTCGACCCGCTGCGCGAGCTCGCGCTGCAGCGCGACGGCCTCGCGCGGCGCGAGCGTCAGGCGCCGCAGGCTGCGCGCGCCGAGCGGCGCGCGGCTCACGGCGCCTGGCCCGCCGGCGGGCGGATCCACGCGCGGCCGTCGCGCTCCTCGATCGGGTAGACCGTGGCCGGCTCGCAATCGACCTCGAGCGCCGCGCCGCTCGCGGGGTCGAAGAGGTAGAGGTGCAGCGGGCAGCGCGCGTAGCGGCCCTCCGCCAGCGGCCCCTCCGACAGGCGCCCGCCCTCGTGCGGGCAGAGCGTGTGCAGCGCGAACAGCCGCCCGCCCGTGCGCCCGACCAGGATCTCGAGCGGCGGCTCGCCGTCGCCGCGCTCGAAGAGCTCCTTGCGCGCGAAGCCCTCGGCGATCGAGCGCGTGTCGAGGACCTCCAGCGCCTCGCGCGAGGCGATCCACGGCGGGCGCGCGGCCATCGCGGGCCATGGTAGCGGGACGCGCGGGTCCCGGCGCCCGGCACGCAGGTGCCGCGCGCGGCGCGGGGCCCGCGGAGCAGGAGGCGGCGCCGCTATGATCCGCCGCGATGCGCCCCGTGCTCGTGCTCGACGTCGTCGGCCTCTCCCCGCGCCAGATCGGGCCGGCGACCCCGCACCTCGCGGCGCTGGCGGCGCGCGGCGCGAGCGCGCCCCTGGGAGCGGTCTTCCCCGCCCTGACGCTCTCCGCGCAGGCGACCTTCCTGACCGGGACGCTGCCCGCCGAGCACGGCGCGGTCGGCAACGGCTGGTACTTCCGCGAGCTGGGCGAGGCCTGGCTGTGGCGCCAGCCGAACGCGCTCGTCCAGGGCGAGAAGGTCTACGAGGCGGCGCGCCGGCGCGAGCGCTCGTTCACCTGCGCCAAGCTCTTCTGGTGGTGGAACCTCGGCGCCGCGGTGGACTGGTCGATCACGCCGCGGCCCTTCTACCCCGCCGACGGGCGCAAGATCCCGGCCGTCTACGGCACGCCGGCGGCCTTCGCCGAGGGGCTCGAGGCGGAGCTCGGGCCGTTCCCGTTCTTCTCCTTCTGGGGGCCGCGCGCGGGGCTCCCCGCCAGCGAGTGGATCGCGCGCGCGACCGAGCGCACGCTCGCCGCGCACGCGCCGACCCTGACGCTCTGCTACCTGCCGCACCTCGACTACGACCACCAGCGCTGCGGCCCGCGCTCGCCCGAAGGCCTGCGCGCGCTGGCCGAGGTGGACGCGCTCGTCGGGCGGCTCGTCGCCGCCGCCGACGCGCGCGGCGCGGCGACCCTGGTCGTGAGCGAGTACGCGCTCTGCGACGTCGCGCGCCCCGTGCACGCGAACCGGCGCCTGCGCGAGGCGGGGCTGCTCGCCGTGCGCGAGACGCCGGCGGGCGAGGTGCTCGACCCCTTCGCCAGCCGCGCCTTCGCCGTCGCCGACCACCAGGTCGCGCACGTCTACGCGCAGGACGACGCCGCGCGCGACGCCGCGCGCGACGCGCTCGAGGGCCTGGCGGGGGTCGAGCGGGTGCTCGGCCGCGCCGAGCAGGCGGCGCTCGGCCTCGCGCACCCGCGCGCCGGCGAGCTCGTGCTCGTCGCCGCGCGCGACGCCTGGCTCACCTACTACTGGTGGCTCGACGACGCGCGCGCGCCCGACTTCGCGCGCACGGTCGACATCCACAGGAAGCCCGGCTACGACCCGTGCGAGCTCTTCGTCGACCCGCGCCTCCGCTTCCCCGCGCTGCGCGTCGCGCGCCGCCTGGCGCAGAAGAAGCTCGGGATGCGCTACCTGATGGACGTCGTGCCGCTCGACGCGACGCTCGTGCGCGGGAGCCACGGCCGCCTGCCCGACGACCCCGCCGACGGCCCGGCCTTCGTGTGCTCCGAGCCCTTCGAGCGCTGCGGCGGCGCGCCGCGCGGCCCCGTCCTCCCGACCTCGATCCCCGCGCGCATCCTGGCGCTGCTCGAGCGCTGATCGCGCGTCAGTTTCCGCCGCTGTCCTGGCCCGCGTCCGGCTCCGAGCCCTCGCCCGCGTAGCCGAGCGCCTTCAGGAGCTCGAGGTCCTCGGCGCTCTCGAGCGGCGCGCCGGCGTGGCCGCGGAAGCGCTCGTCCTCGTCGGCGGTCGCGACGCGCCACTGCATGTAGCGCGTGACGTCGGCGGCGAAGCGCTCGTGGCCCTTCTCGGTCTCGACCAGGTCGCGCGCCTCGAGCGGGTCCTTCTCGAGGTCGTACAGCCGGCCGCGCTTGGCGGTGCGCTCCTCCTCCTGGAAGACCGCCTTCCAGCGCGTGCCGAAGCGCACCGCGACCAGGTTCGGCTCGTCGCCGACGCGCGCCAGGCGCATGCGGTCCTCGGACAGGCGCGCCTGCTCGCCGCGCACGAGCGGCATCAGGTCGATCCCCTGCTGGCCGGGCGGCGTGCCGATGCGGTGCGGCGAGAGCTCGTCGAGCGCCGCGCACAGGGTCGGCAGCACGTCGACGAGCTGCACCGGCTCGGCGATCGTCCCCGCCCAGCGGCCGCCGGGGAAGCGCACGATCAAGGGCACGCGCAGCGCCTCCTCCCACACCTGCCCGTGGCCGATCCAGCCGTGGTTGCCGAGCACCTCGCCGTGGTCGCTGGTGAAGACGACGATCGAGGTCTCGAGCAGGCCGCGCCGCTCGAGCTCGCCCAGGAAGGCGCCGAAGGTCGCGTCGGCCGAGGCCACGCCGGCGTCGTACATGTCGTCGATGCAGCGCAGCTCGTCGCGCCCGATCGTGCCGTCGTTCCGCTTCTCGCCGAAGCGCTTGGGGTGGCAGAGCTCCTGCAGCTCGGCCTTGAAGGGCTTCCGGTACCAGCCGGTGTAGCGCTCGCGCCAGGGCTCGGGCGGCCAGTACGGGCAGTGCGGGTCGTAGCCGTGCACGAGCAGGAAGAAGGGCTCGCCGGCGAGCGAGTCGAGCCAGCGCAGCGCGCCGGGGACGGCCTCGTCGAGGCGGCGCGTGTGCTCGTCGTCGGCCATGCCCGCGCTGCTCTCGAACACCTCGAAGCCCTTGCCGAGGCCGTGCTTCGCCTGGAACGAGCCGTGGCCGGTGAAGGCCGCCGTGCGGTAGCCGTACGCGGCCAGGTGGCTCGCGAGCGTGATCGGCGGGTCGACCACGCCCTGGTTGTTCAGGAGCCCGTGGCGGTGCACGTAGTGCCCGGTGAGCAGGCTCATGTGGCTGGGCGCGGTCAGCGCGCTCTGCGCCAGGCAGTCCTCGAAGCGGACCGCGTCGCGCGCGAAGGCGTCGAGGAAGGGCGTGTTCTCGCGCGCGGCGCCGTAGCACGAGAGCCGGTCGGCGCGGCAGGTGTCGAGCGAGACCAGGATCAGGCTCGGCCGCGCGGGCGCGTCGCCCCCGCAGCCCGCCGGAGCGGCGAGCAGCGCGGCCCCGAGGAGCAGCGCCGCCGCATGGACCGTGCGGGCGCGCTTCACCCGACGCGCGGCGCGGCGGCCGTCTCGGCGCGCGGCGCCGGCGCCTCGAACAGCGGGTTCTTCCACAGGCCGGCCTTGTGGCCGTACCACTCCCCGAAGGTGCGCAGCGTGTTCAGCGCGTAGATCGTCGAGCGCTTGAAGTTGATGCTGCTGGCCTCGTCGAAGTAGCGCACCGGCACCGGGATGTCGCCCAGCTTGAAGCCGAAGTGCACGCACTGCACCAGGAACTGCGAGTCGAACACGAAGTCGTCGCTGTTCGAGCCCCAGGGCAGCGTGGCCAGCACGCGCCGCGAGTAGGCGCGGAAGCCGGAGTGCCACTCGCCCAGGTTCTGGCCCGAGAGCAGGTTCTCGATCACCGTCAGCCCGCGGTTGGCGAAGTACTTGGCGCGCGGCATGCCGCCCGCGAGCGCCTCGCGCCGCGTGCGGATGCGGTTGCCGAGGATCACGTCGCAGATCCCGAGCTCGAGGATCCCGACCGCCGTGGGGATCGTGCGCGCGTCGTACTGGTAGTCGGCGTGGATCATCACGACCCAGTCCGCCCCGCGCTCGAGCGCCGTGCGGTAGCAGGTCTTCTGGTTGCCGCCGTAGCCGGTGTTGCGCTCGTGCTTGATGTAGGTGACCGGCAGCTTGCGCGCGATCTCCTCGGTCGCGTCCTTGCTGCAGTCGTCGACGACGATGACCTCGTCGACCGAGTCCTTGGGGATGTCGTGGTAGCAGCGCTCGAGGGTGTTGGCGGCGTTGTAGGCCGGCATCACCACGATCGTCTTGTGGCCGCGGGGCATGCGGCCATTCTCCGCCAAGCCCCCCCGGAGCGACAACCCCGCGCCCGCGCGGGCGCGACCTTCCCGCCCACGCACGGGCGTTTCGTTCCGTAGGATACGCCGCCCCCGCCGCCGGTCCGGCCCCGCATGCGCAACGGTTTCCCGCTCCCGCTCCTCCTCGTCCTCGCCGCCTGCGGTCGCGACGGGCCCGACACCCCGCAGGGCCCCGCGCGGCGGGTGATCCTGATCTCCTGCGACACGCTGCGCGCCGACCGG
>CADEGS010000207.1 GCA_902826945.1 uncultured bacterium
GCGAGTTCCGCTTCCAGTCGCGCTTCTCGAGCTGGGTCTACCGCATCGCGGTCAACTCGAGCATCGACATGAAGCGCCGCGCCCGGACCCGGCGCATCGCCTCCCTGGAGGCGGTCCAGGAGTCCGGCCCCGACGGCTCGCGCTTCGACATCCACGACGAGCGGGTGGACATGCCGCTCGCGTCGGCCTCGCGCAAGGAGCTCGAGATCGAGGTGCAACGGGCGCTCGACCGCTTGTCTCCGAAGCTGCGCGCGATCATCGTGTTGCGCTACACGCAGAGCCTCTCGTACGAGGAGATCGCGGAGACGCTCAAGGTCTCCCTCGGCACCGTCAAGTCGCGGCTGTCGCGCGCCCACGAGGCGCTCGACCGCGAGCTGACGCCTCTCCTGGACAAGCACTACCTGGGCTGACACCGAACGATGTCCGCGACCTGCCAGAGCTTCCGCGACGCATGGCTCGAGACCGCCCCTGGCGGTCGCGAGGCGCGTGCGTCGGCGAGCGCGGCGCACTGCTCCGAGTGCGACGCCTGGCAGGAGCGTCAGGCGCTCGTGACCCGCGCGCTGTTCGCGCTCGAGCCGCTGCGCGCGCCCGAGCTGCTGCTGGCCGCGACGGCGAACGAGATCGAGGCCGGCAGCGAGGCGCGCTTCGTGCGGCTGCTCGGCGGGCTCGAGCCACGGGTCGCGCCGCGCGAGCTCGAGGAGCGCCTCGCGAGCGAGGGCTTCTACGCGATCTTCCTGCGCCGGCTGACGCTCGAGCGCGCGCCGCACGTGCTCGAGCGCCTGGTCGCCGAGGAGCTCGTCGATCCCGCCGCGACCGCGCGCCGCTTCGCCGGCGGCCTGCCGCGCCGCCGCGCGCCGCTGGCGCTGGCCGAGCGCCTCGCCGAGCGCCGCCTGGCGCCCGCCGCGCCGCGCCGCCTGGTGCCGCTCGCGGCCGCGCTGGCCGCGTCGCTCGCCCTCTGGCTGGGCTGGCGCGCGCGCCAGCCCGACGAGCCGCGCTACGCCTTCCGCGTGCGCACGGCCGAGGCCTCCGCGCTCGAGCCGCTGGCGCGCCAGCTCGGCGCCGCGCTGGGCGGCGGCGTCGGCCTGGCCGTCGAGCCCGTCCCGCCCGCGCGCGAGCGGGCCGCGGAGGCGCTGCGGTGAGCGCGCGCTCCTGCGCCACGCGCGCGCGCCTGGCGCTGTGCCTGGCCGCGGCGCTCGTCGCCGGCTGCGACCGCTCGGGCGACGCGCCCGCCACCGGGCTCGCCGCGGCCGAGCAGGCCCTCGGCGAGCGGCTGGCGGTGCTGCCGCGCCTGCGCGAGGCGCGCGACGTCGCGCACGCCGGCACGCGGCGCGTCGAGCTCTACGAGCGCTCCGGCGACGACGCGCGCTACCTCGCCTACCGCGAGCGCGTCGCGAGCGACGGCGCGGGCGCCTTCGCGCTCGAGCCGCTGGAGCCCCTGACCGACGTCGCGGGCGGCTGGTCGTCGTTCGCGCTCGTGCAGCGCCAGCGCGCGAAGTTCCTGGTGCGCTACCGCGACTTCGCCGTGCGCGACGAGGTGCTCTTCCTGCGCAACTACCGCCTCTACGACCGCGGCCCCGGCGAGCCGGTGGCCGGGCGCGCGTGCGAGCACCTGAGCGTGCGGCGCGCCGACGGCTCGCACGGCTACGAGCTCGCGCTGGACGAGGAGACGGGCCTGCTCCTCGACGCGATCGAGCTCGACGGCGAGGGGCGCGTGCTCGCGCGCGTCACGTACGAGTCGCTGGAGCTCCGGCCCGACCTCTCCTCGGTGGTCTTCCACCGCTCGACGATCGAGGAGGTCGAGCACGCGCTCGACCTCTCGCTGCCCGAGTCCTTCCAGGCGCCGCTGCTCGAGCCGCGGCTCCTGCCGCAGGGCTACGAGCTGCGCCAGGCCTCGACCCTGCTCGACGACCAGGACCAGCGCTGGGCGAAGCTCGTCTACACCGACGGCGTCGAGACGCTCTTCTTCGCGCAGGGCCTGCGCGACGAGCGCGCGGCCGCGCTGCCGCCGCTGCCCGAGGGCGACGAGCTGCTCGTGCTCCAGCAGGGCGCCGTGACGATGGCCTCGGGCAACATCCGCGGCGAGCGCCTGGTGCTGGCCGGCAAGGTCGGCTCGCGCGCCCTGCTCGACCTGGTCGAGTCGTCCTTGCCCTGACCGCCGTCGGGAAAAGCGTCCCGCGCGCGCGACGGAGGGGTGGAAGGAGCTTCCTACGGCCCACGCCGTAGACGCTCTTTGTCTCACATCCGAGCCCTCGTACGTTCGACAGGCTAGGCGCGCTCGAGCAGGAGCGCGGCATGGTCGAAGCGGCGGTCGAGATCGCGGAGCAGGCGCTGGCACGGGTCGTGAGCGACCTGGGCATGATCCTCGACCAGCCGTTCGTGGCCGAGGGCGTGCGCACCGAGCGCGTCGCCCGCCGCGCGGCGGGCGAGGGCTCGGTGCACATCTCGTTCAAGCTCGCGGTCTCCGGGCCGCGCGGCGGCGGCGAGGGGTGCTTCCTCCTGCCGCTGCGCGAGGCGCTGACGCTGGCGGCGCTGCTGATGCTCTCGCCCGAGGACGAGGTCCTGGCGGTGCGCGAGGCCGCCGCGCCGGACCACGTGGCGAAGGACGCGCTGCTCGAGATCGGCAACTTCATCGCCTGCGCGTGCGACGGGGTCCTGCGCGAGCGCGGGCGGCACTCGACGATCCTGCCCGCGGGCTGCCAGGGGGTGCGCGCCGACGTGCGCCCGGCGCTCGACTACCGCGAAGGCGAGAGCCTGCTCGTCGTCCGCGCGCGCGCCCGCATCGGCGCGTTCGAGCCCTTCGAGCTCCTGGCGATGCTGCCCGAGCACGCCGTGCTCGCCTGAGCGGGACGCCCGCCGGGAAGAGCTTTCCGGGGCCGCGAGACTCGCCGGCCCGATCCCGCTCCCGCCCCGCGCTCGCGGGATAGCCTTTGGGCGTCCAGGCCCCCCGGCCAGCTTCCTGGAGCCCAAATGAGCGCAGAACGCGACCCCGACCCGTACTCCGACGCGCACCTCGAGTCGCCCGAGTACCGCCAGCGCCTGCGGCGCAAGCTGAACACGCTGATCGCGGTCCTCGAGGTCGCCTGCGCCAAGGTGCGCCGGACGCTGGCCGGCCCCGACCCCGACGTCGAGCGCCTGACGCGCATCTACAAGAACCTGCGCGACACGCTGCAGGTCTGCCTGCGGGCGCGCTCCGCGCTGGAGCGCCACGAGAAGCTGCCGCCCGAGCTGCCGGCCCACCTGCGCCTGGCCGGCGCGGCGGGCGAGGCCGAGGGCTCCTCCGCCGCGCGCAGCCGCACCGTGGACGTGCGCACCGACGAGGAGCGCGAGCGCTTCGAGCGCCTGGGCCCGATCGCGGCCGAGGACGTGCGCGCCTGCGACCTGGACGAGCTCTGCCGCCAACTGCTCGGAAGCTGACCGGCTGCCGCTACTTGCGCCAGTCGCGCAGGTAGCGGAAGTCGTGGCTGACCGTGCGCCGCGAGAGCTTCGCGATCAGGGGCGGCAGCCGCTTGAACTGGTTCTCGACCACGCGCGCGGCGACGCGCCGCACGAGCTCGGGGTCGAAGCCCGCCTCGACCAGCTCGTCGTGCGTGTAGCGCTCGTCGACCATGCGGAACAGCAGCCGGTCGGCGTCGGCGTAGCGGAAGCCGAGGTCGGCCTCGTCGGTCTGCCCCTCGAACAGGTCCGCCGAGGGCGCCTTGTCGATCACGGCGCTCGGCAGCTCGAGATGGCGCGCGAGCTGGTAGACCTGGTGCTTGTAGAGGTCGCCGAGCGGGTTCAGGGCGTGCGCCGCGTCGCCCCACTGGGTCGTGTAGCCGAGCAGGATCTCGGTCTTGTTGCTCGTGCCGACGACCAGGCCGCGCCAGGCGACCGACTGGTCGTAGAGCACCGTCATGCGGCAGCGCGCCATCACGTTGCCGCGCCGGCGCGCGTCCAGGTCGCCGGCGTGCGCGAGGTAGCCGTCGACCATGGGGCTGATGTCCACGCGCCGCTGCGCGACACCGAGCGCGCGCGCGACGAGCTCGCCGTCGCGCTCGCTGCGCGGGTCGGAGCTCTTGTAGGGCATCAGCACGCACAGGACGCGCTCGGCGCCGAGCGCGCGCGCGCACAGCGCGGCGGCCACGGCCGAGTCCACGCCGCCCGAGAGGCCGACCACGGCGCGCTCGAAGCCGGCGGCGGAGAGCTCCTCGCGCAGGAAGCTCACCAGGAGCTCGGTGACGAGCGCCGGCTGGACGTCGAGCCCGCTCATCGCGCGGGCTCCGCCTCCCCGGCTCCCGCGCGCGCGGCGCGGCCGAGGTGGCGCTCCAGCCCCGCGGCCAGCAGCCAGGGCTTCTCGTCGCGGCGCAGCGGCGTCTCGACGCGCGCGCGGCGCAGCGCGGAGCGCTCGAGGCGGTGCCGCAGCTCGCCGGTCTCGAAGCCCTCGAGCACGGCCGCGCGCTCGCCGAACGGGTCGTACACGGCGCTGTGGCCGCCGAAGCCGATGCCGTCCTCCCAGCCGACGCGCGCGGCGTAGACCACCCACGTGCGGTAGAAGAGCGCGCTCGCCGCCAGCAGGCGCTCCCAGGTGCGCTGCGAGGAGAGCCCCGGGCCGGGCGCCTCGGCGCCGCGCGCGGGCGACGCGCTCGCGACGAGCAGCGCCTCGGCGTCGTTCAGGAAGTGCAGGTACGAGCTCGGCACGTGCCAGAAGTCCTCGCACAGGAGCGGCCCGAAGCGCCCGTGCTTGCTCTCGAACAGCTCGAAGCCCTCGCCGGCGGCGAAGTCGCGCGCCTCGTCGAACATGCCGTAGGAGACGAGGTGCACCTTGCGGTGCACGCCCTTGATCTCGCCGTCCTCGAGGAACACGAGCGAGTTGTAGAAGCGCTCCTCGGGCGAGCGCTCGACGCAGCCGAAGACGATCGAGACGTCGCGCGAGGCGCGCCGCAGGCGCTCGATCGGCTCGGCGTCGAGCGCCAGCCCGAGCTCGAAGACCTGGTCCTTCAGGAAGTAGCCGGTCAGCGAGAGCTCGGGGAAGAGCACCAGGTCGGAGCCGCGCGCGCGCGCGCGCTCGACGTGCTCGACGTGGTCGTCCAGGTTCGCCTGCAGATCGCCCAGCCGCGGGTTGGTCTGGGCCACGACGATGCGACAGTCCATGCGCGCATTCTCCCCGCGATCCGCGAGCCCGGCAAACCGGGGCTCAGCGCGCGGCCGCCGCCCAGGCCTCGCGCGCGAGCGCGTCGGGCGAGACCCCGCTGGCCTCGCCCTCGTAGCTGAAGACCAGCCGGTGGCGCAGCGCGGGCTCCAGGACCGCCTCGACGTCCTCCTCGCTCACCCACGGCCGCCCGGCGGCCAGGGCGCGCGCGCGGCCGAGCGCGAGCAGCGCCTGCGCCCCGCGCGGGCTCGCGCCGTAGCGCAGGCAGCGGCGGATCTCGGCCGGCGCGTCGGGGCGCTCGGGGTCGGTCGCGCGCACGGTGCGCGCGATGCGGTAGAGGAGCGCGTCGGAGGCCTCGACCTGGCGCGCCAGGGCGCGCAGCTCGAGCACCTCCTCGCGCGCGAGCACCGCCGGCTCGGGCTCGGGCGCCGCGCCGCTCGCGCGCAGGATGCCGACCAGCTCGTCCTCGTCGGGCGAGGCGAGCACGACCTTGCACAGGAAGCGGTCGACCTGCGCCTCGGGCAGCGGGTAGGTGCCCTCCATCTCGATCGGGTTCTGCGTCGCGATGACGAGGAACGGCTCCTCGAGCGCGAGCGTCTCGCCGAACACCGTCACCTGCCGCTCGGCCATCGCCTCGAGCAGCGCCGACTGCGTGCGCGGCGTGGCGCGGTTGACCTCGTCGGCGAGCAGCACGTGCGCGAAGACGGGCCCGCGCTCGAAGCGGAAGACGTGCCCGCCGCCGGGCGCCTCGTCGAGGATGCGCGTGCCGAGGACGTCCGAGGGCATCAGGTCGGGCGTGCACTGCACGCGCCGGAAGGAGAGCGCCAAGGCCTGCGCCAGCGCGCGCACGAGCGTCGTCTTGCCCAGCCCCGGCGCGCCCTCGATCAGCGCGTGGCCGCCGGCGAAGAGCGTCGCGACGAGCAGGTCCACCGCCTGCGCGTGGCCGAGGAAGCGCGCCTCGATCGCCGCGCGCAGCGCCGCCAGCCGCGCGCGCAAGGCCTCGAGACGCCGCTCGAAGGCGTCGTCCGCTCCGGGCGCGCCCTTCACGCGGCCCTCCGCAGGCGCTCGCCGAGCGCGGCGAAGCTCGCGACGACCGGCGCCCCCGCCGGCGCCGCGCGCGCGCCGGCGTGCGCGACGAGCACCGCCTCGAGCCCGGCGCCGCGCGCGCCGGCCAGGTCCTTCTCGGGGTGGTCGCCGACGTGCAACGCCTCGCCGGCGGCGACGCCGGCGCGCTCGAGCGCCAGGCGGAAGATCGCCGGATCGGGCTTCTCGACCGCGGCCAGCGCCGAGCACACGACGAAGTCGAAGCGCCGCGCCAGGTCGAGCACCTCGAGCACGCGCGGCAAGCGCGCGCTCCAGTTCGAGACGACGCCGAGCGCCAGGCCGCGCCCGCGCAGCTCGTCCAGCAGCTCGGGCCCGCCGGCGAAGAGCTCGAAGGTCGCGGGGCTCTCGAAGCGCGCGAAGAGCTCGTCCGTGAGCTCGCGCACGCTCTCCTCGCCGAGCCCCAGGCGCTCGCCGAAGATGCGCCGCACGTAGGCCCGGAACCAGGGGTCGGCGTAGCGGTAGGCGCCGTCGATCCACAGCGGCAGCTCGTCGTGCGCGGCGCGCATCAGCCCGCGCATGGCGCGCGCGTCGATCGCGACCCCGCGCGAGCGGGCCGCCTGGGCGTAGATCTCGGAGCGCGAAGGATTTTCCCGCACGAGCGTGTCTCCGACGTCGAAGAGGACGGCGCGCAGGGCCATGGCGGCGCGCACCTTTCGGCCCGATCGCCTCGAGATCCCGGCGCGCGCGCGCCGATCGTACGCAGGTCGCGAGCCCGGGGGGAGGGGCTCCCGGCGAGGGGAAGCGAGCGATGCGTCCTGAGGGGTCCCTGACGGCGTCGGGCGCGCGCGCGAGGCGCGCGGCGCTGGCCCTCGCGCTGGGCCTGGCCGGCTGCCGGGCGTCGCGCGAGGTGCCCCGACCCGAGCAGATCGTGGTCACGGCCGAGCCCGCCGCGCCGCGCGAGCCGCGCGCCCTGGAGCGCGCCCTCGCCGCGTGGGACGGGCTGGCGGAGCCCCGCGCCGGGCGGCCGCCGGAGCTTGAGCAGCCGGCCCAGGCGCTCGAGCGCGGCGACGTCGACGGGGCGCTCGAGGCCCTGGGCACGGCGATGGGCCTCGACCCCGACCGCTCGCTCTACGCCGTCGCGCGCGGCCAGCTCGAGCTGGCGCTCGGCTACCTGCGCGCCGCCGAGGCCGACTTCGAGCACGCGATCGAGCTCGACCCCGACAATGCGCGCACGTGGTCCTCGCTGGGGCGCACGCGCCTGGGCCTGTGCCAGTACACGCGCGCGGCGCGCGCCTTCGAGCGCGCCGTCGACCTCGGGCTCGACGACGTCGAGCACCGCCTGCTGCTCTCGCGCGCCTACCGCGGCTGCGACCGCGGCGAGGACGCCCTGCGCGAGCTCGGCGCGGCGCTCGACGCGCTGCGCCTGTGGCGCGGCGGCCGGCTGTGGCTGACGATCGTCGAGCTGGCGAGCGCGCGCCCCGGCGACGTGCTGCCGCTGTCGGTGTTCCTGCACCCGCTCGGGCTGGCCGGCTCCGTCCTGGCGCTCAGCCCCGAGTGGACCCCGGGCGCGCTCGAGATCGACCTCGACCTCCTGCGCCGCGAGGTCCTGCCCTGGCAGGAGCGCTGAAGCGGCGACCGCTCGCTCGAGCCGCCGCCCGCCCGTCAGCCGTCGCTCGCGCCGTCGAGCGGCACGAACGCGATGCGGTCGTGCGGGTAGTCGAGCACCGTGCGGAAGG
>CADEGS010000208.1 GCA_902826945.1 uncultured bacterium
GGATCTCGGCTCCGGGTCGCCGTCGCTACTCGGTCACGTCGATCCCGCGCGTGCGCGTCTCGATCCAGGTGACGCCCTTGCCGGCGCCGGTCTCGACGGACTCGAAGCCTTCCATCGCGGCGCGGGCCAGGCGCTCGAGCTCGACGACCCGCCGCTCGCGCTCGGCGTGCCCGACCTGACCGTCCGCGCGCGCGATCTCCTTCACGCGCCGCGAGACCTCCTGCACGCCCTGCGCGTGGCGGCCGTAGTTCTCCTCGAGCCGGCCGACGATCTTCTCCGAGTCCTGGCCGGGCTTGGCCGCGGCGGCGCGCCGCAGGTCCTCCATGCGCTTGTCGGCGGACTGCTTGCGCTCGAGCAGACGCCGCGCGAGCGCCTTGGCCTGCTCGAGGTGGTCCGTCGCCGGCCCTTCCGCGGCGCTCACGCCGACGCGCTCGCCGCCGCCGGGCACCTCCGGCCGCTCGACCTCGCGCGGCGTGCGCTCGCGCGGCGGAGCCTTCGGCGCGCCGCCGCCGCCCTGGGGCTTCGGCGGCTGCACCTTCTCGCCGCGCAGCGCGCGGTCGGTCGTCTTGCCCGGCTCGACCAGGCCGTCGGCGCGGGCGAAGCCGAGCGAGCGCTGGAAGGCGCGGATCGCCTCGATCGTCTTCGGCCCCATGCGGCCGTCCACGTCGATGCGCGCGCCGCGGCGGTTGAGCTGCGTCTGCACCGCCTCGACGTCCTCGGGGCTGTTGCGCCCGCCCGCGCCGACCGAGCCCGAGATCTCGTAGGGCCGCGTCATGTTCAGCGGCGGGTCGTCCTGCTGCTCCTGGTCCTCGGGCCGCTCGTCGTCGTCGGCCTCGCCGCGCACGCGCGCGCGCGTCGTCGGCAGCGGCTGGTTCTCCTTGAGGCACTGGCGCACGCGCTTCGCGAGGCCGGAGAGCGTCGGCCCTTCCACCGCGAGCACGAGCACGCCCTCCTCGAGCGCGGCCACGCCGAAGGTCGCGCTCTTGCAGCCGCTCGCCTGCTTGAGCTTCGCCATCAGCGACGCGCCCTTGCGCTTGCGGTCGAGCACCAGGCAGCCGGCGCCGCCGCTCCCCAGCCCGAAGGCGAAGGGCAGGGGGCCTTTCGCGAGCAGCCGCATGTGCTTGCGCAGCGTCTCCGCGTCGAGCGCCAGCCCGCCCGGAACGTCGTCGCCGTCGTCGTCGTCACCGCACCCGCCGCGCCGGGCCTCCTTCTTCTCGCGCGCGATCAGGCGCGCGAGGTCGCGCAGGTCCTGCGCGGTCTCGCGCTCGCCCTGGCGCATGCACTCCTTCGCGGTCTCCTCCGCGGCGCCGTCGAGGCGCTCGAGCGCGTCGAGCAGCGCGTCGGAGTCCGCGCCCCCGCCGTGCTCGGCGTCGTGCAGGAGCCTCTCGTAGCGCTCGAGCGCTCCCTCCAGCTTGCGGCCGGGGACGGACTCCGGCCGGTTCTCCCTCCACCAACGACGCGACAGATCGACGCTCGGCATGACGGCTTCTCCTGGCGGCCCGGGAGCGTCTGCCGGCGCGGCGTGCGCCGGAGGACGGCCCGAGGCGAACGCTTCCAGGAGCGGATCCGCGCCCCGCCCTTCACGGCCTTTCCCGCGGATTCGACCGCCGCACGCAAGAAAAGGGAGATGGCGAGAACCGGGCAGGCTCCCGGGGTGGAGCACGGAATGCTCCCGCTCCCGACGCGGGAGGGAGCCGTGCCGGCCTCGGCCGAATCGCGCTGCCGGCGCGACACGCAGCGATTCCAAGGAGAAACGACCATGCGATCCTCCACACGAGCCCTGCTCGTCCTCTCTTGTCTCGGCCTGGGAGCCTCGTCCGCGGCGGCCGGCCCCGGCGAGCTGGCGCCCGTCTACCGGGCGTCGCTCGACCTCGCCCTGGCCGACTTCGACGGCGGGACGACCGCCTCGATCGTCTCCGTCCCGGTCGACCGGGCGCCCGATCCCGGCGGCGACGACCAGAACATCGAGATCGGGGGCGGCCAGGGGCGCAAGCCCGTCGTGATCGAGTCGATGCAGGTGACCTGCAACGGCGCGGACACGTGCGACGGCACGACCACGTGCAACGGGCAGCCGACCTGCAACGGCACGATCACCTGCAACGGCGCGGACACCTGCGACGGCTCGACCACGTGCAATGGGGCCGAGACCTGCAACGGGGTGTTCTCCTGCAACGGCTCCGAGTCCTGCGACGGCACGCAGACGTGCAACGGCACCGGGACGTGCACGGGCACGGCGACTTGCCAAGACACCTGCAGCGGCTTCCACACCTGCACCGCGGGCTGCAACACCCTCGTCAGCCCGGACCACGGGCACGAAGGGCCGGGCGTTCCCGACGGCTCGCAGCCGCTCGACCTGCTGGTCGCGTCCGCGCTCGTGCTGGGAAGCCTGACGGGAGGCCGTCAGCTCCTCGGGCTCGCCTGAGAGCCCTTTCCGGCGGGTCGTCCGCCGCGAGGCCGCGACCCGCCATCCCCATCCACCGCCCGCCGCACCGAGGCCCGCCATGTGCCCCCGAGATCGCCGACCTCCCGCTGCGCGCGCTCCGGCCCGCAGGCGCACGGCCGCGCGCGCCGCGCTGGCCGTGCCCGTCCTGGCGACGGGCCTCGCCGTCGCGCTCCTCGTGTGGCTCGCGCGCGGCGAGGAGCGAGCCCGCTCCGCGACGCCAGCGGGCGCCGCTCGCGCGGGCGTCGCGGCGGCCGGGCCGAGCGCGTCCGCTCTCGACGCTCCGCCCTCCGAGGAGGACGTCGCGCGGCCGCTCGCCGAGCTCGAGCCGCGCATCGACACGTCCTCCCGCACGGCCGCGACGGAGCGGGTGACGAGGCTCGAAGGCGTCGTGCGCGACGCCGCGTCCGACGCGCCGCTCCCCGGCGCGACGGTCGAGCTCTTCCAGGTGCCGCGCGAGGGCGGGCTCGCGCCGGCGCGCAGCGCCACGACCGACGCGGCCGGCCGCTTCGCGCTCGTCGTCGATCCGGATGCCGGCGTCCACCTGCGGGCGAGCGCGGCGGGCCATCGCCCCGCGACGCGCTCGCTCGCGCGGCCCGCGGCGCTCGCGCTCGAGCTCGAGCCCTGCGCCGGGATCCTCGAGGGGCACGTGCGGGCGGTCGAGGGCTGGCCGCTCGCCGGCGCGCTGGTCCGCGCGCGCGGCGGCGAGCCGTCCGTCGAGCGCGAGACGCGCACCGACGCGGACGGCGCCTTCCGGCTCGAGGGGCTGCCCGACGGAGAGGAGCGAGGCCGCGTGCTCGTGGCGGTGCAGGCCGAAGGGCGCGAGACGATCGCGCAAGAGCTCGCGCCTCCCGCGGACGGCACGGCGTGGCGGGCCGAGCTCGTCTTGCGGCCGGGCCGGACGCTCGGGCCGATCGAGGTCGTGGACACGGCCGGAGCGCCGGTCGAGGGTGCCTGCGTGCTGGTCCTCGCTCCCGGGCGCGACGCGCCCGCGGCCGAGATCGCGCGCACCGACGCGACCGGTCGCGCGCCGCTCGCGGGCCTGCCGACGTCCGCGTGCGAGATCGCCGTGCGCGCCGAGGGGCTGCTCGACGGCGTGACGCCGCTGGCGGACGGCGCGGAGGAGCGGACGAGCGCGGGCGAGCCGCTGCGCGTCGTGCTCGAGGCGCGCGGGCGCGTCGTCGGCCGGCTCGTCGGAGCGGACGGCGCGCCGCTCGCCGGCCGGCTCCTGTTCCAGCGCGCCGGCTGGCCGGCGCCGCGCTGGAAGCACGTCGAGGGCGCGGGCGGGCGGTGCGAGGCGTGGACCGACGCGAGCGGTCGCTTCGAGGTCGACGCGCTCGTTCCCGAGACGCCGTACGACCTCGTCCTCGACGGTCCCGGTCACGCGACCACGGCCGCGAGACGCGGGCTGGCGGTCGCGCCGGGCCAGGTGCTCGACCTCGGCGCGCTCGCGCTCGGGCGGGGGCGCACGCTGCGCGGCGTCGTCCTGCTCGAGCCGTCCACGCCGCCCGAGACGGTGCGCCTCGGCGTGGTCGGGAGGCTCGCGGACGGCCTGCCGATGACCTGGCGCGACGTGGCGCTGGACGCCGAGGCGCGCTTCACGCTGCGCGCGCTGCCCGAGGGAGAGCTGACGCTGCGCGGCCGAGCGGGCGCGATCGAGCGCGACCTGCGCCTGCCGCCCGGAGAGGATGCCGTCGCGCTCGACCTGCGCGCGAGCGCGGCGACCTGGACGCTCGAGGTCTCCTGCGAGGACCAGGACGGCGCTCCGGTCGCGGGCGCGAAGCTCCTGGCGCGCCGGTCCGGCGTCCCCGACGAGCTGCTGGAGGAGACGGCCGCGCCCGGCGTGTACCGGCTGGCGAGCGTGCAGGGCACGCTGTGCGTCGTCGCGCTCCAGCCAGGGTCGGGGATGCTCGCGCTCGGCGGCGAGGCGCGGCTGACGCCCGCCGCGCCCGCCGGCCGGCTGTGCGTCGAGCGAGCGGCCGAGCTCGAGGGGCGCGTCGTCGCCGGCGACAGCGGCCGCGCGATCGCGGACGCGACGATCGCGTGGCGGTCGCTGGAAGAGGCGGAGGGCGCTGCGCCCGCGCGCACCCTGCGCGCACGCAGCGCGCCCGACGGCTCGTTCCGCCTGGAGCTGCCCGCGGCGCGCGCCGGGGCGCTGGTCGTCAGCGCCGCCGGGTTCGCGAGCGAGCAGAGCCCGCTGCCGCCGCTCGGCGCGGGCACGGCGCGCCGCGACGTCGTGCTCGGACGCGCCGCGCGGATCGTGGCCGAGGCGCGCTGCGCCGGGGGCGAGCCGCTCGTCGGGGCGCTGGTGCGCAGCAGCGCCGCGGAGACGGCCGACGGCCGCGCGGCGGAGTCGGTCGAGGCCCTCACCGATGCTTACGGGCGAGCCGTGCTCGACCTCTCCGCGCAGGGACCGCAGCGCGTCCAGCTGGTGTGGGGCGACCTCGTGCAGGAGCGCGACGTCGTGGTGCGCCACGGAGACCGGCTGGAGGTGGCCTTCGAGTCGGTCGCGCCGGGCGTCCCCGTGCGGGTCAGCGTGCGCGACGCCGATGGCGCGCTCGCCGTGCGGCGCAGCGTGATCCTGGCCGACGCGAACCGCCTGTTCTCGGCGCGCACCGGCCTCGACGGCGTCGCGCGCTTCGACGCGCTCGCCCCGGGTGCATACCGCCTGCGCGTGCAGAACCGGGAGGGCAGCGGGCTGCAGAGCCGGTCCGTGCGCGTTCCCTCCGGCGCTGCGCCGCTGGATCTCGAGTTCCGACTGGAGTGAGCCATGAACACCAGAGCGATCGCATCGGGCAAGGGTTTCGCGGCGCTGGCCGCGCGCAGCGCGTGCCTCCTCGGCCTGCTCCTGGCCGTGGGGCTCTCGAGCGGACGGATCGGCGGGCAGACCGACGCCCTGGGGCGCGGCCTGGGCGCGCTGGCGCTGGCGGTGGCGCTGGTCGCGCTCGTCGTCGAGACGGACGAGCGCCGCGCGCCGCGCTGGCGACGCGTGCTGGTCGCGCTCGCCGTCGCCGCGCCGGCGTCGCTCGTGCTCGCCAGCGTGCCGCGCGACGCGCGGGCGTTCGCGATCGCGGGCGCGCTCGCGGCGCTGTCGATCGCCCTGCGCCGCGAGCCTTCGCCGGCGCGCACGGCGCGGCGCGCCGCGGCCGCGGTCGTCGCCCACGGAGCGCTCGTGCTCGCGCTCGCGGGCAGCGCCGCCGGCCACCACGCGCTCGAGGCGTGGGCGCGCGGCGTCGGCGCCGCGGCGGCGCTCCTCTCCGGGGTCCGTTTGGAAGCCGGGCCGAGCGCGGCGGGCTGCTGGCTCGCGCTGCTCGCGCTGTGCCTGCTCGTCGCCGCGCCGCACGACCGCGGCGCGCCGCGGCGCGCGAGCGTGCGCCTGGCGGGCGCCGTCCTCTCCGTGCTCGCCATCCAGGTCGCCTACCTGCTCGCCGTGCCGCACGCGCTGCGCGCCCTGAACCGCTTCGTCGGCCACGGCGGGCACGGCGGCTACCTGCCGGCCGACGTCGCCGGGCTCCTGGCGCTCTTCCTGGCGCTGCTGCTCGCGGCGGCGAGCGCGCCGGAGAGCGAGCAGGCCGTCGCGCCTGCCCGCTCCCGCCCGCGCCTGGCGGCGGCCGCGGTGGCGCTCGGCGCCCTGGCGCTCTTCGCCCTGCCCGCGCGCGCGCTCGCGGCGCTGCCCGTGCGCGTGCTCCTGCACGACACCGGTTACCTCGACGACCGCGTGCCGTCGGTCGGCGCCTACGGCGGGGGCGGCGCGGGCATGTTCGGCGCGCTGGCCGGAGCGCTCGAGGGCGCCGGCTGCCGGGTCGAGCGCGCCGACCTGGCGAGCGTGGACGACCTCTCCGCCTACGACGTCGTGATGGTCGTCAACCTGATCGACGCCCTGGAGCCGCTCGACCGCGAGCGCCTGCAGGGCTTCGTCGAGGCGGGCGGCGGGCTCGTGGCGCTCGGCGACCACACCGGCGCCGAGGCGATCCGCGAGCCGACGAACGCGATCGTGTCGCGCTGGGGGATCGAGCTCCGCTTCGACAGCGCGGTCGCGTTCCGCCGCTCGTGGGAGGACGCGCTGGAGGTCGTCCCGCACCCGGCCACGCGCGCCATCCGGCGTCCCGACCAGGTGCGCATCTGGACCGGCGCGAGCCTGGACGTGCGCTGGCCGGCGCAGCCGCTGGTCCTGGGGCACCATGCCTGGTCCGATCGCGGCGACCTGGAGAACGACGAGCGCGGGCATCTGGGCGACATGCACTGGCGCCTCGGCGAGCGCGTCTCCGACGTCGTGCTCGCCGCCGCGGCGGAGGCGGGACGCGGGCGCGTGCTCGTCTTCGGCGACACGTCCTCGTTCCAGAACCTCTCGCTGCCGGAGAGCCTGCCCTTCGTCGCCGGAGCGCTGCGCTGGGCGGCGGGCGGCGCGTCCGGGCCGCTCTCGCGCGACGTGCGCGAGGCCGCGGCGGTGGCGGGCTCGCTCGGGCTCCTCGGCGGCGGGATCCTCGCGCTGGCGGGCTCGTGGCCGCTGCTCGTCCTGCTGGCGGGGATCGGCATCGCGCGCGTGGCCGCCGTCGAGGTGCCGCAGCCCGACTGGAGCGCCTGCCTGGCGCAGGGCGAGCGGCGCGTCGCCGCCGTGGCGCTCGGCACGCGTCCGGCACACACGGGTCTCGTATGGGATCGCGCGGCCCTGGGCGGGCTCGTCGCGCACCTCTATCGCGCCGGGCTGGTCCCGGTCACCCCGCGCGCCCCGCTCGAGGGCTGGATCGAGCGCGCGGACGTCGTGGTCCTGCCCGCGCCGCTCGTGCTGCCGGAGAGATCGCTCGACGCGCTCGAGCGCTGGACGCGCGGCGGCGGCGGGGCGCTGCTCACCGTCGGCGGCGAGCACTCGCGCGACGTCGAGCGCCTGCTGCGGCGCCTGGGCGTCGCGATCGGCACGCTGCCGCTCGGCCCGGCCGAGACGGAGCTGCTCGGGACGCCGGTGCGCTTCCGCTGCGCCAATCCGATCGAGGCGCTGCCGGCGGACGCGCGCGTCCTGGCCAGCGCCTACGGACAGGCGTGCGCGGCGTGGATCCCGCAGGGACGTGGAGGCTGGCTCGTCGTCGCCGACGAGCGCTTCCTGTGGAACGACAACCTGGAGGACGAGGAGCGCTACGTGCCGGAGAACTCGGCGGTGCTCCTGCGGCTGCTCGACACGCTGGAGGGGCACGAATGAAGCGCTCGATCCGATCCGGAGGGAAGCAACCCGGCCTGGCCGGCGCGCCGCAGGCGCGCGCGGACGCGCTGTCCGCCCGCGGCGCGGAGGGCGCGAGCTGGATCGCCGCCTGGCTGCTGCTCTGCTTCCAGCTCGGCACGCTGGGCTTCTTCTCCGAGGTGCGCGCCGGAGCGGCGGTGCAGGCGCTGCTCCTCGGCTCGGCGCTCGTGGCCGCGCTCGCGGCGCGTGCGCCCGAGGCCGTGCTGCGGCCGCGCCGCGCGGCCGCGCTG
>CADEGS010000209.1:0-4664 GCA_902826945.1 uncultured bacterium
TGCGCGCCAGCACGCCCTTGAGCTGGCGGAAGTGCAGGCGCTGCTCGGAGCCGACGACGTACAGCGCGCGGTCGAAGCGGAACTCGTCCCAGCGCGAGAAGAGCGCGGCCAGGTCGCGCGTGGCGTAGAGGGTCGTGCCGTCGGTCTTGCGCAGGAGGCAGGGCGCCATCTTGTCCTGGATCGAGGTCAGGTCCACGATCAGCGCGCCCTCGGACTCCTCGGTCACGCCGGCGAGGGCGATGCGCTCGACCGTCGCGTCGAGGTGCGGCTCGTACCAGGCCTCGCCGCGCACGTGGTCGAAGCGCACGCCCAGGCGGTCGTAGACGCGCTGGAACTCGGCCAGCGAGAGCTCGGTCAGGTGCCGCCAGGTGGCGCGCACCTCGCCCTCGCGCCCGCTCTCGAGCTCGCGGAAGGCCTCGCGCGCGTCGGCCTCGAGCGTCGGGTCGCGCTCGGCCTCCTCGTGGAAGCGGACGTAGAGCGCGAGCAGCGAGCGGATCGGGTCGCCCTCGACGTCCACCGTCCCGCCCCAGCGGCGCAGCGCGACGATCAGCTTGCCGAACTGCGCGCCCCAGTCGCCGATGTGGTTGATGCCGACCGTCGCCCAGCCGAGGCGCGCGTGCAGGCGCTGGAGCGCGGCGCCGAGGATCGTCGAGCGCAGGTGCCCGACGTGCATCGGCTTCGCGATGTTGGGCGAGGAGAAGTCGATCACGACCGTCTTGCCCGCGCCCTCGTCGCTCGCGCCGTAGCGCGCGCCCTGCGCCGCGACGGCGCCGAGCACCTCGGTCGCGAGCGCCGCGCGGTCGAGGCGGAAGTTCAGGTAGGGGCCGGCGGCCTCGACCGTCGCGTGCTGGAGGCGGCCGGCGAGCTCGGCGGCGAGCTCCGCCGCGACGCGCGGCGGCGGCGCGCGGCGCGCCTTGGCCAGCGGGAAGCAGGGGAAGGCCAGGTCGCCCAGCGCCGGGTCGCGCGGCGACTCGAGGCGCACGTCGGCGGGCGCGACGCCGAGCGCCTCCAGCGCGCGCCGGATCTCGAGCACGAAGCGGTCCATGGGGCCGACACTCGAACAGATCCGGCCCCCGGGCTCCAGGGCGGGGGGCGGACGGGCGCGAGCGGGGCGCGGGGACGCCTCCGGAGCTCCGGCGCGACGCGGGCTCCTCGCTCGGCCCGGGAGGCGCCGGACCTCCGGCCGCGGGGTGCGGGCTGTCGCCGCGCCGATCCGCTCCGATAATGAGGAAGCTCCGCGGCGGAGCCCACCAGGAGAGCCCCGATGGCCCAGCACGATCCGCTCCGTTCCCCGACCTCCTCCGCGACCCCCGCGCGCGCGCTCGCGAGCCCTCGGCGCCGGGCGGCCGCGCCCCGGCGCGAGGGGAGCGCGGCCCTCAAGGGGCTCCTGGCGCTGGCCGGCGTGGCGGGGGTCGCGGCGCTCGTGCTGGTGCTGCGCGAGCCGTCCGCGGCGCGGCGCGGCGAGAGCGTCGCGGACGCGTCCGGCGCGGCGCTGGCGGACGTCGCGCGCTCGGTCGAGGCGCTGCGCGCGGAGGTGCGCGCGCTGCGCGAGCGCCAGGAGCGGCTCGACCTGCGCGTGGCGGACGTCGAGGCGCGGCCCGATCCCGCTCCCGCCCCGGCGCGCGAGGTCGTCGCCGCCGGCCCGCCGCCCGAGAAGGTCGAGCAGGCGCTGGAGATGGTCGCGGCCATCCAGGACCCGAGCAAGGGCGCCGCGCCGGGCCTCGAGAGCTTCGTGCTCGACGTGCTGCAGGAGAAGGAGCAGCGCGAGCGCACGGAGCGCGAGGAGCGCCGCCGCACCGCGGTCCAGGACGCGCTGCAGGAGCGCGTGGCGGAGCTCGCGACCGAGCTCGGCCTCTCGCCGTACCAGTCGCAGGAGCTGTCGGGCATCCTCTCCGACGAGGCCACGCGCCGCGACGCGCTCTTCGCCGAGCTGCGCGACACCGGCGTCTGGGACCGGCGCACGATGCGCGACTCGATGGTCAAGCTGCGCGAGGAGACGACCGGCGCGCTGCAGACCGTGCTGACGCCCGAGCAGCTCGCCCGCTACCGCGAGCTCGAGGACCGCCCGCCCTTCTTCGGCGGCGGCGGCGGCGGTCCGGGCGGCGGCGGCCGCGGCGGCCGCGGCGGGGACGGCGCCGGCGGCTGACGCTCCGCCCGCACGACCCGACCGCTGCGCGGCGACGCGCGTCGCGTCAGAAGACGTCGGCGTCGCCGATCGTGTAGAACCAGCGCTCGCGGCACCACTGGGCCTCGAGGCCGGGCCAGTGGCGCTTGATGCAGAGGTGGAAGAGCGAGTCCTCGGCCGCGAAGCCCTGCTCGCGGGCGGCGGCGAAGAGCGGCGACCAGGGCGGGATCCACATCTCGACGCGGCCTTGCCCGCCGGCGCGCGCGTGCCCGACGGCGTGCTGGAGGACGCGGGCCAGCGCCGGGCGATCCTCCTGCGCGACGAGCAGCTCGTAGAGCGCCAGGATCGGCGGGCCGGTCCAGTCGCGGCGCACGATCCAGGCCGCGCGCCAGCCGCCGCCCGGCTCGACCAGCGCGAAGGCGTCGTAGCGCGCCACGGGGCAGTCGGCGTAGCGCCAGTTCAGGTACTCGGAGGTGCGCCGCGTCGCCATGCGCAGCGCGGGCTCGAGGCGCGCCCAGAGCGCGTCCGCCTCGGGGCCGAAGCGCTCGACGCGCACGACCTCGCACGAGCGCTCCGCGCCCGCCCCGACCGGCGCGTCGTCGGGGTGCGCGAAGAGGTTGCGCGCGAGCGCGACCACCGGCGAGGCGATCTTGTCGTAGCCGAGCTGGTGCACGCCGACGCGCAGCGCCTTGCGGTTCGGGAAGCCGTAGTCGTACGCGCTGCGCTCGGGCACACCGTAGTGCGCGAAGTGGTGGCGGGCGACCTTGAGGAAGGCGCCCTCGCGCTTCAGCCCGCTGCGATAGGCGCGGTGCACGATCGAGTCGATGCCCTGCCCGCAGCGCACGATCGCGCCGTCGAGGTGCGCCATCGCCGGCAGGAAGGCGTACTGCGCGACGATGCGCCCGTCCGCGTCCACGCCGAGCGTGATCTGGTTCCCGGCCGGGTTGTCGAGGAACTCCCAGCGCCACTCCGCCAGCGTGCGCGGCCGGAAGCCCGGGTCGTCCTCGGCGAAGACCTCGTTGAAGAGCGCGAGGATGCCGGCCTCGTCGCCGGGCCGGTAGAGCCGGATCGAGATGCTGTCGCTGGTCGCCAAGGGGGAGCGCATGCGGGCTCGCGGCGCGGCGCCGGCCCGTCGCTGAGCCGACGAGCGTAGCGCATGCCCGGGGCGCGCGTACCGCGTCCGCGCTGCTCGCGCGTCGCGCACTCCGCTAGGATGCCCGCGCCGTGCGCTTCCTCGAGCCTCCGCCGCCGCCGCGCCGCCTGCTCGGGCCGCCCGCCCGCGGCCGCGTGCTCGTCCTCGCGCCGCACCCCGACGACGAGGCGGTCGGGCCCGGCGGCGTCCTGCTCCAGCACGCGGCGCTCGGCGACCCGATCGCCTGCGTGTTCCTGACGAGCGGCGCCGCGGGGGACGCCACCGGCCGCGAGGACCCGGCCGCGTACGCGGCCCTGCGCGCGGAGGAGGCGCGCGCCTCGGCGCGCGTGCTCGGGATCGGCGCGCTCGAGTTCTGGGGCTACCCCGACGGCCACGAGGTGAACGAGAACGACCTCGCCCTGCTCGTGCCGCGCGTGCGCGACGCGTTCGAGCGCCTGCGCCCCGACGTCGTCTACGCGCCGCACGAGCTCGACCAGCACGGCGACCACCACACCGCCGCCGTGCTCCTGCGCCGCGCGCTGGCGGCGCTCGCCGCGCCGCCGCCCGCCTTCGGCTACGAGGTCTGGAGCCCGTGCCAGGCCGACTTCGTCGTCGACGTCTCCGCCGTCCACGAGCGCAAGATGGACGCGCTGCGCTGCCACGCGAGCCAGCTCCTGCACACCGACATGGTGCGCTCGATCGGCGGGCTCAACGCCTACCGCGCGACCTTCCTCGAGAAGGGCGCGCGCTTCGGCGAGGGCTACGTGCCGCTCGCGCCCGACGCGCGCGCGGGCCGGCTGGTCGAGCGCGCGGGCTGACGCCGCGTCAGCGCGACGCGGGCGGCGGGGGAGCGAGGAAGCGGCGGCACTCCTCGCCCAGGCGCAGGAGCAGCGCGCGCTGCTCCTCGTCCAGCTCCGGCTGCGCGAGCCGCCAGCGCCGGTCGTAGAGGTCGACGTCGCGCAGCTCGCCCTGCTCGGGCATCGAGAGCGTGCGCCCGGCGCCGGCCTCGATCGCGACCACGTGCCAGCCGGCGCCGACGCGCGCGCGCTCCGGCTCGGGCGCGAGCAGGCTCGCGCCGAGCGTCCAGCGCGCGCGCGCGGCGGGGTCGGCGCCGAGGAGCTCGAGCAGCGTCGCCGGCAGGTCCAGGTGGCTCGTCGGGGCGCGCTCCACGCCGGGCGGGACGCCCGGGCCGCGCAGCACGAGCGGCACGTGCACCTGCTCGGGCGTGAAGTTCGCGGTGTGGCCGAAGAAGCCGTTCTCGCCGAACTCCTCGCCGTGGTCGCCGGTGACGACGACCACGCTGCGCTCCAGGCGCCCGTGGCGCTCGAGCGCGTCGAGCAGCGCGCCCGCGGTCGCGTCGGCGTAGTGCACGGCGTTCCGGTAGCGGCGGAAGGCGAGCGCGAGGTC
>CADEGS010000209.1:4764-7830 GCA_902826945.1 uncultured bacterium
GTCCTCGATGCCGGCGAAGGCGGTCGAGCGCAGCTCCGGGTAGCGCATCGAGGCGCTGGTCAGGACGCGCGTGTCGTAGCCGAGGGCGCGCAGCGCGTCCAGCAAGAGCGGCGGACGCCGCTCGGCCAGCGCCGGCCACCAGTAGGTCCCGTGCAGGCCGTAGAGCATGCCGAACAGGCCGACGCGCGTGCCGTTGCCGCCGCTCCGGTGGTCCTCGAAGACGCGCCCGCCCGCGGCGAAGCGCGTCACGCGCGGCATGTGCTCCTCGTCGAGCATGTCCGCGCGCAGCGAGTCGATCACGATCAGCACCACGTCGGGCCGCGGGCCGGCCGGGTCGATCGGCGGCGGGGCGAGCGCCGCCAGGCGCGCGCCCGGGGGCGCGAGGTCGAGCGGCTCCGCGAGCCGCGGCGGCGCGCCCGCGGCGCCGGCCAGCCCGCGCAGCCGCAGGCGCGGCGCGAGCGGGAACAGGCGCGCCTGGGCGATCGCGCGCCGCTCGCCGCGCAGGTCGGCCTGCGCGTGGCGCGCCGCGAAGGCGAGCGCGCACAGGCAGACCAGCGCCGCGCCCGCCGCCGCGAGCCGCCCGCCGGGGCGCCCCGCGGCGGCGGCGCGCGCGGCGCGGCGCTCGAGCGCGCGCAGCACGGCCGCCTGCACCGCCGCCGCGGCGAAGGTCAGCGCGAGCACCGCGCCGATCGCGCCGAACGGCAGGTGCACCGCCTCGTCGGCGCCGGGCGTGACCAGCGCGTTCCAAACCAGCCCGTTGAAGTGGTAGCGGAACAGCCCGAAGACGATCGTGTCGGCGTACAGGAGCGCCAGCGCCAGCGTGAAGGACAGGCCGGCCAGCGCGGCCGCCGCGCGCCCCGGCGCGACGAGGACGCCCAGCAAGGTCAGCGCGAGCGGCGCGAGCCCGACCAGCGCGGCGCACGACACGAGCCCGCAGGCGAGGAAGGCGCGCTCCGCGCCGTCCGGCGCGGAAGGAGCGTACCGCAGCAACGGAGCCGCCACCGCGCACCCCAGCGCGACGTTGCCGAGCCACAGGCCGAGCGCGGCCTGCGCGCGCGCGCGACGGGCAGGAGGAGGGGTTTCGGGTCGCACGGCGTCGCGCGGACCGCGTCGACGCCGCGCCGACCGCGATCGCGCGCGGGGGCGAAAGCCTAGCGCGGGGCGCGCGCGGCGCCAGCGACGCCGCGCGCGGTCGACTTGCCCGCGCCCCCCCGGTCGCGGACACTGGCTCGATGCGACGGCCCGCGCCGCTCCTCCCCGCGCTCCTCCTGGCCGCGTGCGCGCGCCACGAGGCGGAGGCGCCGTCCGCGCCGCCGCCGCCCGAGGTGACGGTCGCGCGTCCAGCGCAGCGCACGGTCACCGACTACCGCGACTTCACCGGCCGGCTGGCGGCGATCGACTCGGTCGTCGTGCGCGCGCGCGTCACGGGCTATCTCGAGGCGGTGCGCTTCCAGGAGGGCGCGCTGGTGCAGGCGGGCGACCTGCTGTACGAGATCGACCAGCGTCCCTACCGCGCCGCGCTGGCGCAGGCCGAGGGCAGCGTGGCGGCGGCCGAGGCGCGGCTCGTGCGCCTGGAGGCGGACCTCGGTCGGGCGCGCACGCTGCTCGAGGACCACGTGATCAGCCAGGAGGGCTTCGACCAGGCCAGCGGCCAGTACGAGGAGACGGTCGGCACGCTGCAGGCGCTGCGCGCGGCGGTCGAGCGCGCGAAGCTCGACCTCGAGTTCACGCGCATCAAGGCGCCGATCGGCGGGCGCACGGGCGAGAGCGCGCTCGACGTCGGCAACCTGGTCATGGCCGACTCGACCGCGCTGACCTCGATCGTGAGCATCGACCCGATCCAGGCGTACTTCGAGGTCGACGAGCGCTCCGTGCTGCTCTACCGCGACCTGGTCCGCCAGCGCAAGGTCAAGAGCGCGCGCGAGGCGCGCGTGCCGGTGTGGCTCGGCCTGTCGGACGAGGAGGGCTTCCCGCACGAGGGCACGATCGACTTCGTGGACAACCGGCTCGACCCGACCAGCGGCACGATCCGCGTGCGCGCGCTGCTCGACAACCCCGACGCGCACCTCTCGCCCGGACTGTTCGCGCGCATCCGCGTGCCCTTCAGCGAGCCGCACCCCGCCCTGCTCGTGCCCGAGCGCGCGCTGGGCGCCGACCAGCGCGGCTGGTACGTCCTGGTGGTGGACGCGCAGGGCGTCGTCGAGCACCGCCCGGTGACGCTGGGCGCGCGCGACGACGGCCAGGCCGTGGTCGAGGAGGGGCTCGCGCCCGGCGAGCGCGTGGTCGTGGCCGGGCTGCAGCGCGCGCGGCCGGGCGCCACGGTGGACGCGAGCGAGGAGCCGCCCGCGGGCGACCCGGCGGCGCCGGCGGCCGGCGCCGAGCCCCGGTAGGGAGCGGCCGTGTCGCGCTTCTTCATCGACCGCCCGATCGCGGCCAACGTGCTGGCCTGGCTGACGGTCCTGATCGGGATCGTGGCCTTCGAGCGCCTGCCGATCGAGCGCTACCCGCCGATCGTGCCGCCGACCGTGCAGGTGCGCGCGAGCTACCCCGGCGCGAGCGCGCAGGTCGTGGCCGACACGGTCGCGGCGCCGATCGAGCAGCAGGTGAACGGCGTCGAGGGCATGCTCTACCTCTCCTCGACCTCGGCCAGCGACGGCAGCTACGCGCTGACGGTGACCTTCGAGGTCGGCACGGACCTGGACCTGGCGCAGGTGCAGGTGCAGAACCGCGTCGCCGCGGCCGAGCCGCTCCTGCCCGAGGACGTGCGCCGCCAGGGCATCACGACCAAGAAGCAGTCCACGAACATCCTGCTGGCGGTCTCGCTGACCTCGCCCGACGGCTCGGTGGACGACCTGTTCCTCTCGAACTACGCCACGCTGGCGATGCGCGACGAGCTGGCGCGCGTCGCGGGCGTGGGGGAGGTCAACGTCACCGGCGGCGGCGCGTACGCGATGCGCGTGTGGATCGACCCGCAGCGCCTGCAGGCGCGTGGGCTGACGATGCAGGACGTCGTCGCGGCGCTGCGCGAGCAGAACGTGCAGGTCGCGGCGGGGCAGCTCGGCCAGC
>CADEGS010000210.1 GCA_902826945.1 uncultured bacterium
CCACGCCGGCCAGCCCGACCGCGACCGTCGTCCCGGCGAACAGGATCACGCGCGCGATCGCCGCCGGGCGCAGGCCGGAGCGCTCGTACAGCCGGTAGCGGATCGCGCCGCCGCTGAGCGCCGCGAAGCCGAGCAGGTGCCCGACCGAGACCGCGCTGAAGGCCGCCAGCGCGACGCGCGGGTAGGCGAGGCGCGCGCCTCCGACGCTGCGCACGCCGAGCCAGTCGACCCCCGTCAGCACCAGGTAGCTCCCGGCCGCGCAGGCCGCGGAGACGGCCAGGTCGAGGCCGCCGCTCGCGAAGAGCGCGTCCCCGATCGCGTCGAGGCCGAGCGCCCGCACCCTGCGCGCCAGCGCGACCGCGGCGAGCAGGAAGCACGCCCCGGCGAGCCAGGGCACGCTCCGCCGGAGCACGCGCGCGACGTCGACTGCCATCGCGGATCGCCTCGGGAATCCCGTGCCAGCGCGTCGGCGTTCCGCCTCGTTCGGCGCTGGCCCGCGATTTGCCCGCACCCTGCGAGCCGCTCCGATGCCTTCCAACGCCGCCGAGCCTCCCGTCCCGCCGCACGGGCCGACCCGCGGGCGCGACGAGCCCGTCGCCGGCGCGCGCGCTCCCGCCCCGCCCGGCGACGGCGCGCGGCCGCTCCCCGCGCCCGCGCTGCTGCGCCCGGGCGCGAACTGCTGGCGCGTCGAGCGCGCGGCGCGCGCCGCCGTGCTCGTGGACGGCGCGGCGTACTTCCGCGCGCTGCGCGACGCGCTCGAGCGGGCCCAGCGCTCGATCCTGCTCCTCGGCTGGGACTTCGACGCCAGCGTCGTGCTCGACCCCGCGGGCGCCGGCCGGCCGCTGCGCGAGCTCCTCGCCGCGCTGCTCGCGCGCCGCCCGGCGCTCGAGATCCGCATCCTCGTGTGGGGCTGCTCGGTCGTCTACGGGCAGAGCTGTGCGCCGCCGCCGCTCTTCGACCGGCGCTGGCCCGACAGCCCGCGGCTCTCGTTCCGCTTCGCGAACGACCACCCGCTCGGCGCCAGCCACCACGAGAAGCTCGCCTGCATCGACGACGCGCTGGCGTTCTCGGGCGGCATGGACGTGACCGCCTGGCGCTGGGACGTGCCGACGCACGACGCCGACCACCCGCTGCGCGTGGACGCGCGCGGCCGCGCGTACGAGGCGAAGCACGACGTGCAGCTCGCCGTCGACGGTCCCGCCGCGCGCGCGCTGGCCGCGCTCGCGCGCGAGCGCTGGGAGGCGGTGACCGGCGAGCGCGTGCCTCCGGTGCACCCGCCGGCGGCGGATCCCTGGCCCGCGGGGGTGCCGGCGGACCTGGCCGACGTCCCGGTCGCGATCGCGCGCACGCGCCCCGCGCGCGGCGGCGAGCCCGCGGTGCGCGAGGCGGAGCGCCTCACGCTCGACGCGCTCGCGGCCGCGCGCCGCTCGGTCTACCTCGAGACGCAGTACCTGACCTCCGACGCCGTCGGCGAGCGCCTGGGCGAGCTCCTCGAGCGCCCCGGCGGTCCGCAGGTGCTGGTCGTCGTGCGCCGCCGCTGCGAGGGGCTGATCCAGCGCTACGCGATGGGCGAGAACCGCGACCGCCTGCTGCGCCGGCTGGCGGCGGTGGACCGCGAGGGACGGCTTCTCGCGTGCCATCCCGTGGTGACCGACGGGGAGGGCAACGACCGCGAGATCCACGTGCACTCGAAGCTCGTCGCCGTGGACGACCGCCTGCTGCGCATCGGCTCGTCGAACCTGAACAACCGCTCGATGGGCTTCGACAGCGAGTGCGACCTCGCGGTCGAGGCGGGCGGCGCGGCGGCGCGGCGCGCGCTCGGCGCCGTGACCGACCGCCTGCTGGGCGAGCACCTCGGCTGCGGCCCCGGGCGGGCGGCACGCGCGCGCGAGCGCCACGGCCTGCTCGGCGCGGTGCGGCGCCTGAACCGCGCCAGCGGCCGCCGGCTCGTCCCCTACGCGATCGACCCGGACGGCCCGCGCGATCCGCTGCCCGGCACGGGGCTGGTCGATCCGGCGCCGCCGAGCGCGGGCTGAGCGCGGGCGCGCGCGGCGGCGTCGCGGCGCGCGGACGCCGGACGCCGTACGCGTTTGTAGAAACCGGTGCGCGGCGGCGGGCCGTCTGCGGGCGCGGGCGCGTCGCGCGCCGCCGTCCCTCTGCTCCGCGCCTGTGCATGACCTGTGGAGAACTCCGCCGCGGGCCAAGCGCCCCGTCCGCTCGCGAGCGAAGTCGGCACGGCGCCGGCGGAAGGCGCCGCGCCGGCTCCCGCGCGCGCTCTCGGGGCACGCGTCTTGCTCCTCCGCTCGCCGTCCGGCGACGCAACCGGCGCGCGGCAAGGCGCCCGCAGCACGTCGCTCTGGACCGGAGCATCATGAACCAGGGGCAAGCGGACTGGGCCATCGTCCTCGCGGCGGGAAGAGGATCGCGCCTGCGCGCGCTGACGCGCGACGACGCGGGGCGGGAGGTGCCGAAGCAGTTCTGCTCGCTCGACGGCGGGCCGACGCTCTTCGAGCAGGCGCTGGCGCGCGCCGCCGCCGTGACCGCGCCCGAGCGCGTCGTGGCCGTGCTGGCCGAGGAGCACCGAGCGCTGTGGGAGCCGCAGGTCGGGCGCCTGGCGCCGGAGAACCGCGTCGTGCAGCCGGAGAACCGCGGCACCGCGGTCGGCCTCCTGCTCCCGCTGCTGGCGGTCCTCGCGCGCGCTCCGGAGGCGCGCTTGGTCGTGCTGCCCTCCGACCATTACGTACGCCACGAGGGCGTGCTGGAGACGGCGCTGCTCGAGGCGCTGGACACCGTCGGCCGGGCCGCGTCGCGCGTGGTGCTGCTCGGCATCACGCCCGACGAGGCGGTCTCGGACTACGGCTGGATCTTGCCGGCGCCGGGAACGGGGCGGCTGCGCGCCGTCGAGCGGTTCGTCGAGAAGCCGGGCGGGCCGCGCTCGGTCGAGCTCCTCGAGCAGGGCGCCCTGTGGAACAGCTTCCTGCTCGCGGCGCGCGGCAGCGCGCTGCTCGGCCTCTACCGCCGCCGCCTGCCGCGCCTGCTGGCGGCGTTCCGCGGCGTCGATCTCGGCGCCCCCGCGGCGCTCGCGCGGCTCTACGAGCGCCTCGACGAGCACGACTTCTCGCGCGCCGTGCTCGAGGGCAGCGAGCGCGGGCTGCGCGTGCTCGAGGTGCCGCCGTGCGAGTGGACCGACCTCGGCACGCCCGCGCGCGTGGCGCGCTGCCTGCGCCAGCGCGGGCAGGCGCGCCCGCAGCCGGCGGGACCGCGCGCGACGCCGGTCCTCGAGCGCGCGCTGCTCGCGCTCGGAGGCCTGGAGGCCGCCTGCGGATGAGCGGCGACGGCCCCGGCGTCCCCGCCGCGGAAGACGGATCGGGGCCGGTCGCCCTCGCGCCGCGCACCGCCAGCGCGCTCGGGAGCTTGCTCCGGATCCTGCGCGGCAGCCAGCGCCTCCTCGACCAGGCGGCCGCCCGCGCCGAGCGGCGGGCCGTCTCGTCCCTGCTCGCGGACGCGACGGTGCGCCGGCGGCGCACCGTCACGGAGCTCTCCGCATGGCTGTCGTTCGCGAGCGCCACGCCTGCTGCGCCAGGACGCGACGAGGAGGGCGACGGCGAGCGCGGGGCGCGCACGGGCGGCGCCGGCGAGACGGCGGCGCTCCTGGCGGTGGACCGGCGCGAGCGCGCGATCGAGCGCGCTTACCGCCGCGCCCTGGCCGCGATCGGCGACCGCCGCGCGCGGAGCGCGCTCGACGCGCAGCTGCTCGAGCTGCTCGCGTTCCGCGCGCGCGTGCGCGGGCTGCTCCTCGCGCGGCTGGCCGGGCGCTGAGGCGCGCTCAGCGCGAGCGCCAGCCGTCGGGCGGCTCGTTCGCGCGGCTGGGGACGATCGCCAGCGTCGCGACCAGGAGGCCGACGATCACGCGGCTCTGCGCCGCGGGCGTCGCGCCCTCGCTCCAGCCCTGCGCGACGAGCCACATGGCGACCGGCAGCTCGCCCAGGTGCGCGCGGCGCAGCGGACGCGCGTAGGACGCCAGCGCGAGGAGCGCGATCAGCGCGCCGCAGGCGAGGTCGAGCGCCAGGGGCCCGTGCGCGCGCCCGGCCGGCGCCAGGACGAAGGGCCCGAGCGCGAGCCACGCGGCCAGCGCCACCTCGGCGTCGCGCGCCCACATCAGGCCGGCTCCGCGGCCGGGAAGGCCGCCGCCTCGCCCTCGGGCCGCGCACGGCCCCAGAAGCAGTCCCACAGGACGCGCGCGCTGCGGCTCGTGCGCCAGACGCGCCGCAGGTAGGACACGCTCGACCAGACCTCGTCCCACGACAGCGCGACGAGCACGAGCGAGATCGCCGCCGTCACGAGGCACGGGAAGCACCACGCGCCGACGACCGCTCCCTGCAGCACGACCAGCACGGCGCTGACGAGGCCGAGCGGGATGACGTCGAGCCCGAACAGGAGCACGAGCCACGGCCGGTACTGCCAGCGGCGCGTCGAGCCCGCCAGGCCGAAGACCACGTCGCTCAGGTAGGCGACCGCGCCCAGCGCGGCGTCGGGCACGCCCAGCCAGCCGCGCATGCGATTCGACACCTCGGAGTCGAGCACGGTGCGCGTCCCCGCGCCGAAGACCGGGTCCCACACGCCCTCGACCAGGCGCCACTGGTAGAGCGCCATCCAGCTCGCGAGCAGGGCGGCGATCCCGGCCAGCACGCAGATCGGGACGCGCTGCGCCCAGCCCGAGGGGTTGTGCTTCCAGGGCGGAGCGTGGACGTCGAGCGCGCCCGCGCTACGCATCGCGCGCCCCGCTGCGCTCGCGCCGCGCCTCCTCGATCGCCTCGAGGTCGTCGGGGAGCTCCAGCCCGTTCTCCGCGTACCAGGCCGCCGGATCGGCGACGAGCCGCCGGCCGATCGCCGGCAGCGTGTCGCGCAAGCGCTCGCGCGCGCGCCAGGCGAGCCGCTCCTGCGCGCGCGCCGTCGCGATCGGCAGGTGCAGGTCGGCCAGGTCGATCATCCAGGGCTTGATGAAGCGCTCGCCGCCCGACGCCTTCTCGCGCAGCCAGGCGCCGGCCTTCGCGAGCGGCGCGGGGATGCGCAGCGTGGTCCAGTCCTTGCCGTGGATCGCGCGGCCGAGCAGGTCCTGCACCTCCTCGTAGCTCACGACGTCCTCCTCGCCGACGAGGAAGAGCTCGTGCGGGCCGAGCCGCGCGCGGGCCTCGACGGCGGCGCGCACGCAGCGCGCCGCGTCGTCGCGGTGGACGAAGGACTGGCCGTGCCCCGTGTCGCCGGGGAAGAGGTGGCTCTCGAGCCGGCGCTCGAAGATGCGCCGCGCCTGCTGCGCGAGCGGGATCGAGTGGCAGCCCTCGTCGTAGACGCCCGCCAGGCGCAGCACGACGGCGGGGATCGCGCCGTGCTCCTCCTCGATGACCGCCTCGGCCGCGAGCTTCGAGCGCGGGTAGTCCCACGCCGCCTGCACCGGCGAGGCCTCGGTCAGCCGCTCGCCCTCGCGCGCGGGCGCCAGCACGAGCAGGCTGCTCGAGAAGAGGAACTGCTCGACGCTCCCGCCGCCCTCGCGCAGCGCGCGCAGGAGCCGTCGCGTGCCCTCGACGGTCAGCGCGCGGTAGAGCGGGCTCGGCTCGCCGGAGAAGTCGTAGTACGCGGCCAGGTGCACGACGCTCGCGACGCGCGCGCCGAAGCGCCCGCGCGCCTCCTCGAGCGCGCGCCGCACGCTCGCGTCGTCGGTCAGGTCGCAGCGCAGCCAGGGATCGGGGTCGTCCGGCGCGTGCCGCTCGACGTCCAGCCCGACCAGCGTGAAGGTCCCGCGCAGCGCGCGCCGGATCGCCGTGCCGAGCAGGCCCGACGAGCCCGTGACGAGGACCAGCGGCCGCGCGCCGCCCGTCTCGCTCGCTCTTCCCTTTTCCATGTCCGTCTCCTCGCGTCAGCGCCCGCGCACGCGCCGCGCGGGTCTCCGGAGCGGAGTGCAAGGTCCGTGCCGCCGGCGCGTCGCGCACGCGTGTCCAGGCCTCACGCTCATCCCGAGAGAGGCCCGGGACGCTCCCGGGCGCGGGGATCCGCTCGGAGCCAGAGCCGTCGAGGTACAGCATGAAGCGTCACGGAGAGCGTGGGATCAGGGGCACGAACGCTTGGGGTGTGCGCGGCGGAGCGCTGCGCTCGCTGGGCCTCGCGCTGTGCGGGAGCGCTGCCCTCGCGCAGGCGGGCGCGGGTCCCGGCACGGGCGTCCCGGACGCCGCCGCCGCGCGCGAGGTGCTGCCGCCCGGCATCGAGGAGCGCTTCGTCGACCTCGAGGGCGGGGTGCGCCTGCGCACCCTGGAAGCCGGCCGCGGCAGCCCGGTCGTGCTCCTGCACGGCTTCGCGCAGACCAGCCACATGTGGCTGCCGCTGATCGCGGCCCTGCGGGACCGCCAGCGCGTCATCGCTCCCGACCTGCGCGGCTTCGGCGGCTCGTCGAAGCCGCCCGGGGGCTACGACAAGCGGACGATGGCCGCGGACGTCTTCGCGCTGACGCGCTCGCTCGGTGTCGAGCGCGCCGCCGTCGTCGGCCACGACATCGGCCTGATGGTCGCCTTCGCTTACGCCGAGGAGCACCCCGAGGCGACCGAGCGCCTGGTGCTGATGGACGCCTTCCTGCCGGGGATCGGCGACTGGAAGTCGGTCTGGCTGCTGCGCGACCTGTGGCACTTCCACTTCCACGGGGAGACGCCGCTGGCGCTGGTCGAGGGACGCGAGCGGACGTACCTCGAGCACTTCTGGAACGACTTCGCCGCCGACCGCACGCGCTCGGTGCCCGAGGACGACCGCCGCTTCTACGCGCTGCAGTACGCGCAGCCGGGCGCGATGCGCGCCGGCATGGAGGTCTTCCGCGCCTTCGAGCGCGACGCCGCGGACTTCGCCGCGCTGGCCCGCGCGCCGCTCCCGATGCCGGTGCTCGTCTTGACCGGCGAGCGCGCCAGCGGCCCCTTCCTGATCGAGCAGGCGCGCCTGGTCGCGAGCGACGTGCAGGGCACGATCGTTCCGGGCGCCGGCCACTGGCTCATGGAGGAGGCGCGCGACGCGGTCGTCCCGGCGATCGTCGCGTTCGTCGAGGGACGTCCCTGACCGGGGCGCGACGGCGCCGCTGGCGGCGAGCGCGGCCGCCCGGCGCTCGCGTCCGCCGCGTCCGGCGCGGTCGGGCTCCGGCGACTCGCCGGACCGTGGAGACGCGCCAGCGCGGCCCGAGCGCGCGGCGGTACCATGCGCGCTCGGCATCCGCATGAGCTGGCTCCGACGTCTTCTGGAACGCTTCCGGCGCCGGCCGTCCGCCGCCCCCACCGGGGGAGCGCGCCCGGTCGCGTGGTCCTCCATGGCAGGCTTCCTGGAGGATCTCGAGCGGCTGGGAGAGGAGCACGGCGAGCTCTACGACACGGATGTTCGGGAGCGACTGTGGACGGTGGTCGAGTCCGCCCTCATCGAGCAGAGGCGCGGCTACGAGATCCCCGCAGAGCTGGGCATGTTCACGCCGGAGGCCAACGCCCGGCTGGCCGCGGTGCTGCGCGAGAACGTCGCGCGCCTGCGCAGCGTCTTCGCGACGTTCCAGCTCGAGACGCCGCGGCAGCGACGTGCCTCGTTCACGAATCCCGCCCTGCACACCGAGAGCGGTCGGACCGTCGACGAGTTCTTCGGGTCCCCGTAGCGCCCGCACGTGCGCCGGGGGCTCGGCCCAGGAATGTCGTCGCTGCGGAGTCAGGGAGCGGGCAGCAGCCCGCCGCGACCGCGTGCCCGTTGCTGGCGAGGCCCGCCCGGCGTCCTGCGGCGGTCGTCCCGGGGGATCCGACTCCGCACAGGAAGTGGTCGG
>CADEGS010000211.1 GCA_902826945.1 uncultured bacterium
GGCAGGTGCGCGCGGTAGGTGTGCACGAACAGGAACACCGGCCGGCCGTCGTCGTCGTCGAGGAACGCGCGCGCGCGCTCGAGCGTCGAGCCCAGCGTCGCGTGCAGCTCGTCGAACCACTCGAAGCCCTGCGCCAGGCCCAGCGCCTGCGTGACCACGACCGAGTCGGTGATCGCGCCCGTGCGGTAGCCCTGCTCGCGCAGGTGCTCGGCGATCGTGACGAAATCCTCGGGCACGCCGTTGTCGGTGCCGACGATGCCGACCTGGTGCGGGAAGGCGCCGGTGAACATCGAGGCGTGCGCCGGCAGCGTGTACGTGCCGGTGGACCACGCGCGGCGGAAGACGCGCGCGCGGCCCGCCAGCTCGTCGAGGAAGGGCGTGACGCCGAGCGTCCCGCCGTAGGCCGCCAGCGCGTCGGCGCGCAGCGTGTCGGCCAGGAACACGACCAGGTCGGGCCGCGCGTGCGGCGCGCCCGCGGCGGCGGCCGGCGCGACGCGCGGCGCGAGGAAGCCGGTCCAGGCGAAGCCGCCCGCGACCTCGAAGGCGAGCGTGCGCCGGCCGGGGCGCAGCGGCAGCGCGTGGCGCTCGGCCTGCTCGCCGCCCGCGTCGAGCTCGCGCTCGAAGGCCGTCTCGCCGTCCACCAGCACGCGGAAGCGCGCCGGCGCGCCCGCGGCGGCGAAGGCGGGCTCGAGCACGGCGGCGAAGCGCAGCTCGCTCCCCTCGGGGACCTCGAGCGCGAGCGTGGCGCGCTCGCCGCTCGCGAGCGCGAAGCCGTCGCCCGAGAAGCGCCGCCCCGCGATCCGCGCGCGCGGTCCCTCGCCGGCCCAGAGCGAGAGCGTCGCGCGCTCGGGCGGCTCCTCGCCCGCGGCCAGGCGCAGGAGCAGGCGCCCCGGCAGCGTCGCGAACGAGCCCTCGCCGAGGCGGAACGGCACCGAGGGGTCGTGGCTGAGCGGGACGTGCTCGAACGCGCGCCCGCCGCCCGCCAGGCGCGCCTCGACGCCCGCCGCCGAGCGCCCGCGCGCGCGGACGCCGAGCGGCGCGGCCCACACGCCGCCGCGCGTCTCCGGCTCGAAGCTCCAGGCGGCGCGCTCGAGCGTCGTCTCGAGCCACTCCTCCCCCGCCTCGCTGCGGCGCGCGAGGACGCGCCCGTCGGCCAGCCGCACCGGCGCGTCGCTCGCCTCGAAGAGCACGCCGGGCGCGCGCGCGAGCGAGATCCAGCGCGGCGGCTCGCCGCCCGAGCAGGCGGGCGCGACGAGCGCCGCGGCGCACAGCGCGCCGGCCAGGAGCGAGGGGAGCCGCACGCGCGCAGAGGATAGGGCCCGGCCGGCCGCCGCGCGCGCTCCGCGGTGCGCCCGCGTCAGAGGCCCAGCGTCACGTCGCTCGCGTTGGAGAGCGCGAACGGCGCGACGCCGCCCATGTGGATCGCCTGGAGCGAGAGCGCGAGGCCGCAGGGCGTCGCCGGCACCGGGAGCTCCCAGGCGGCCAGCGGTCCCTTGCGCGGCGCCAGGCCGAGCAGCTCGCCGCTCGGGTCGAGCACGTTCACGAGCAGGTGCTGGCCGCCGCCGAGCGCCAGGTCCAGCGGGCTCGCGAAGCCGACCACGAGCGCGGACTCGTGACCGCTCGTCCCCAGGTCCACCGCCAGCCGCAGCGTGCCGCCCAGGACCGGCGCGCCCGCGCCGAGGCTGAGCGGGTTCCCGCCCGCGTTGCGTTGCGTCGCGCCCGCCAGCCCGGGCTGGCACGCGACGGCGAGCAGCGGCCGCCAGTGCTGCACCGTGCAGCGCATGCGGTTCACCTGCTCGGGCGTGAACGTCCACAGGCACGGGTCGTCGGTGTAGTCCATGTAGTTGTGGATCGCCGCGTCGTAGCCGCACGAGGTGCGCGACGACGGGCAGCCGAACGTCGCGTTCGACTGCGGGCTCGTGTCGCAGATCAGGTCGCCGTTCCCGTAGCAGTTCGCCACGCCCGGGCAGCCGCCGAGGAACGGGTGGTCGAGGCCGAAGTAGTGGCCGACCTCGTGCGTGAGCGTGCGTCCCTGGTTCAGCGGCCAGCCGTCCGTCGGCTCCTTCCCCACCGCCTCCCACCACACGACGACGCGGTCGAGCTTCTGCCCCACGATGCCCCCCTGCGGCCAGTCGGGCACGTAGCCGAAGTAGCCGTCGGCGCTGTTCGTGTAGACGTTCAGGTAGCGCCGCGTGTCCCAGGCGAGCTGGTTCCAGTACTGGCCGTTGTCGTTGTACCAGGCGTCGTTCACGGCGTAGGTGATGCCGCTCGTCGGCTGGCCGCTCGGGTCCACGGTGGCCAGGTGGAAGCGGAAGCCGGCGTGGACCCCGGGACCGCCGGGCGTGCCCGGCAGCGCCAGGAAGTCCTCGTTCAGGACGTCGATCTGGTCCTGGATCGTCTGCGGCGAGAGGTAGCCGACGCCGTTCGTGCGCTGGATGACGTGGAAGACCACCGGCACGTCCCAGACGTACGTGGGGTCGTACTCCGGCTGGATCGTGGTGCGGAAGTAGCCGCAGTCGGAGGGCGCCTCGGCCAGCGCGGCGCCCGCGCGCCGGGAGGGCTCGGGGAGGCCGCAGCGCGGGCGCTCCTGGGCGGCGGAGGCGAGCGCGAGGGCGAGCGGCATGGCCGCGAGGAGGACGGGCTGCATGGCCCCGAGTCTACTCCCGCTCTCCTGGAACAGCCGACCCGCCGGGGGCGCGCCGCCCTGGCAGCGCGTCCCCGGGGGCCGACCTTGGCCCACAACCTCGGGTCCTGGTCAGACCCCCCTACTCGAGGGCCGCACGATCCGACGCAGCGCGGCGGCGGAACGGTTCAGGGCCGAGGCGGCTCTCCCGCGGCGGGGACAAGCGATCCGTAGGAATACCGATCCCAAGAAACGAAGCGACGGGCCGTGCCGCAGCACGACCCGTCGCGGCTCCGGAGGCCCGGAGCGAGGCGGCACTCGCCGGGAGGTCCCGGCGCCGCGGTCAGAGCCCGATCACGAGGTCCCGCGCGTTGGAGAGCGCGAACGGCAGCACGCCGCCGAAGTGGATCGCCTGGATGCTCAGGGGGAACCCGCACACCGAGGCGCTGATCGGCAGGTTCCAGGTGGCGAGCGGCCCGGGCATGGCCGACAGGCCGAGCAGCTCGCCCGCGGGGTCGGCCACGTTCACGAGCAGCCACTGTCCGGTGGCGAGGGGGATGTCGAGCGTGCCCAGGTAGCCGATCGCGAGCGCCTGCGAGTGGCCGCTCGTCGAGAGGTCCACCTGCAGCGTCAGCGTGCCGCCGATCTGCGGCGGGTTGGCGCTCAGGCTGAGCGGGTTCGTGCCGGCGTTGCGCGAGGCCGAGCTGGCGAGCCCTCCGCAGGCGGCGGAGTACAGGTCCGAGCGCCAGTACAGGAGCGTGCAGCGCATGCGGTTGGACTGCTCCTCCGTGAACCCCGTCATGCAGAGGTCGTCGGTGTAGTCCATGTAGTTGTGGAACGGGTCCGCGGTGCCGCAGCTCGTGGCCGAGCCGGGGCAGCCGAAGCGCGGGTTCGCCTCGGAGTTCGTGTCGCAGATGCGGTCGCCCGAGGTGTAGCAGCCCGGCTGCGAGCCCGTGCCGCACCCGAAGTCGAACGTGTGGAACAGGCCGAGGTAGTGGCCGACCTCGTGCGTGACCGTGCGGCCCTGGTGGTAGGGGAAGGCCGGCGCGTTCTTCCCGACCGATCCCCAGTACACCACGACGCGGTCGGCGTTCGAGCCGACGATCCCGCCGCCCTGGGGCAGGTCGGGCACGTAGCCCAGCGCTCCCGCGGCGGAGTTCGAGTAGATGTTCAGGTAGTGGTCGGGGTCCCAGGCGAGCGTGTTGTAGTAGGCGCCGCCGTCGTTGTACCAGGTCGTGTTCGTCGAGCGCGTGATGCCGTTCGTCGGGTTCCCCAGCGGATCGACGGTCGCCAGGTGGAACTGGATCATCGTGTCGAAGCCGCCCGCGCCGTTGCTGCCCGCCAGCGCGCGGAAGTCCTCGTTCAGCACCTCGATCTGGCTGATCACCTTGGCGTCGGTGATGTTGCCCGTGCCGCCCGCGTTCTGGATCACGTGGAAGACCACCGGGATGTCGAACACGTAGAGCGGGTCGTACTGGCTCTGGATCGTGGTCGAGTTGTACGCGCAGTCGGAGGCGGTCTCCGGCTCCGCGCGCTCGAAGACGGGCGTGTGGCAGCGCAGGCCGAGCGCCTGGACGGCGAGCGGGTCGTTCTGGATCTCGAACGGCTCGCCCGCCGCGCCGGCGGTCTCTTGCGCGAGGACGGGCGCGCCGGCGAGCGCGCCGGCGGCGAGGAGGAGGCAGGTGCGACGGGACATGAGGCTCCGGGAGGAAGGGGGAGGGAGGGGGATGGACGGGGGTGGCGCGGCAATGGACGGGCTCGGCGCGGGAAGGTTCCCTCGCGATCCGCCGCCGGAGTCGCTTTGGGCCATCCTAGCCGCCGCGGGCGCCCCGCGGGGCGGGGGAGCGGCTCCGTCTTATTGCCGACCCGGGCGCCGATAGGACCACAGAAACGCGCGCGCGGCCTCGTGGAGCTCCGGGGGGAGCAGGGCCTCGAGCTTCCGCAGAGCCTCCCGCTCGTCGGGCTCGATCGTCGCCTCCATCAGGGCCGGGACGCGGTCCTCGTGCTCGCGTCCCCAGGCGGACAGCAGGCGAATCTGCCGTAGAGCCTCGTCCTCCGCTCCCAGGAACTCCTGCGCGCGGACCGCGTCCGGGCCCGACAGGCGCAGGATGCGCAGGATCGGCACCCCCTGGCAGAGGATCTCGTGCACCGCCGGGCGCTCGCCGTCGAAGGCGCGCAGGAGCGGCCCGTAGGCCGCGCTGCGCGTCACGTACATGAGGTAGACGGGGTCGGCCGGCGGATCGCCGGCGCGCAGGACGGGCGGCCCGTCGGGGGCCTGCACCGGCGCCCCGCAACGCGCGACGTGGGTCGCGAGGGGGACCGCGAGCCCCGCGCCCGGCTCGGCGTGGGCCGCCAGCCAGGCGAGCCCGCGCCAGTAGGAGCTCCCCCAGTAGTCGGTCGCGTCGGGGATGCCGCGCGCGCGCGCGCCGGCGAGGCCGCCGGCGAAGGCGTTCCAGTACGCGATCCCGTCGGGGTGCGTCGAGGCGGCCGCCGCGAGCGGCGTCGCGACCAGCGCGAGGGCCGTCGCGGCGCGCGCCGCGGGGCGCGCGCGCGGGTGGCGCGCCAGCGCGGGCAGGCGCCCGGCGAGCTGGACCGCCAGCGCGAGCCCGAGCCCGGCCAGCGCCGCGAGCGGCGGGAAGGCCTCGAGGAAGTGCCGCACGCCGTCGTAGTTCGCCATGCCCGGCAGGAGCGTGCGCCCGACCGGCACGACGACGCCGAGCAGGAGCAGCCAGCGCTCCTCGCCCGAGAGCCGCGGGTGCGCCAGGCCGGCCAGCGCGAGCAGCAGGATCGCCGGCGGCGTCGTGCCGAGGAAGGCGACCAGGCCGTGCGTCGAGACGACCGGCTGGAAGGCCTCGAGCGCGCCCTGCACGGCGCTCTCGTCGTTGAAGAACACGTTGAAGCGCAGGTGGTAGAGGAGCTGCTCGCGCGCGTGCGTCCAGGGGTCCGCCCAGAAGCCGGGCGAGCCGAGGAAGTAGACGACCAGGAAGAGCGCGAAGGCCGCCGCCAGCCCGCCCCACGACCAGGGCAGGCGCGGCCGGCCCGCGCGCGCGCGCAGCGCGATCGCGCCGAGCAGGAACAGGCCCATCTGCACCGGCAGGAAGAGCGCGTTCGGCCGCTGCGCCAGCGCCAGGCCGATGCAGGCGCCCGCGACGAGCCAGCGCCCGAGCCCCCCGCGCGTGATGGCGAGGAAGAGCGCCAGCACCGCGAGCCCGTAGAGGACCGCCTCGGGCGCGTCCTTCAGGTTGTTGAAGGAGTGCGCGAGGAAGCGCGGCTGGCACAGGAGCAGGAGCGCCGCGGAGAGGCCGGCGAGGAGCCCGAAGCGCGCGCCGAGCGCGCGCACGAGCACGTACACGAGCAGCGCGACCAGGAGCTGCACCGGCAGGTCGTGCGCGCGCAGCGCCGGCACGAGGCCGAGCCGCGTCCACAGGAGCTCGCACGAGAGCGCCGAGGCGATGCCCGTCAGCGGATACGTCCCGTTCCACGGCAGGCGCACGCCCGGGTCGAAGAACGGGTGCGGCTGGCGCGGGCGCGCGCCGGTGTCGCCCATGCACAGCTCGTGGTAGCTGCCCGCGCCGCGCAGCGCGGAGAGCGCGGCCTCGCCGTGCGGGTACTCCCCCATCACGCAGTCCCACACCGGTCCGTAGGCCGGCGCGAGCAGCGCGGAGAGCGCCAGGTACGCGAGCGCGGCCAGGAGCGCGGCGCGGCGCGCGAGTGCGTTCGGCCCGGAGCTCATGACGCGGAGGATGGCGGACGTCCGCGCGTGCGGCGGCGCGCCGCGCGGCCGCGGCGAGCGCTCCATGATGCGCGGGCGCGCCCCCGGCCGCGAGGGGTTCCTCTCCTCCGCCGCGCGAGGGCGCGCTTGATCCTGCGACCTCGCGTGCCAGAATCGCCTTCCGACCGCCCGGCACGGGCCCGAGTTCCGGAGCTCCCTCGATGCGCACCCTCCTCAGCCGCTTCTCCGAAGACTTCGTCCGCGCCCTGCGACCGCTGCTGCGCCCCCTCGAGGAGACGGCCGACACGCTGGCGCGCGCCGTGCAGGACGTGCCCGGCCGCGGCGAGCTGCCCGACCTGCGCGAGATCCGCCACCAGCTCCAGGTGCTGGTGGACAAGGTCGAGGACCAGCACGCCTTCGTGCTGATCTTCGGCCCGCTGAAGAGCGGCAAGTCCACCCTGATGAACGCGCTGGCCGCGGCCTACGTCAGCGAGGTCTCGAGCCTGCCCGCCTACCCGTGCATGGTCTACGTCACGCACGCGGCCGAGCGCGGCTTCCAGGTCACGCGCTACGACGGCACGGAGGAGGCCTTCGCCGACCCGCGCGAGCTGGCGGCCTTCGTCGAGCGCGCGCACGGCGCCCTGGTCGAGGCGCTGCGGCGCGCCGAGGAGTCGGGCCTCGCGTTCGACCCGGCCACGCACTTCCCGCAGGCCATCCGGCGCGTGGACGTGCGCGTCCCGGCGCCGGCGCTCGAGCGCTCCGGCGCGGTGCTGGTGGACACGCCCGGCCTCTACAGCCGCATGAAGTTCGGCTACGCGCGCATGACGCGCGACTTCCGCAACGCCGCCGCCAGCGCGATCTTCGTCGTGAAGAGCGACAACCTGTTCCTCGAGCAGGTGTTCGAGGAGTTCAACGAGCTGCTCGACCTCTTCAGCCGCATCTTCCTCGTCGTGAACGTGGACAGCGGCAAGCTCGACCTCTCGCCCGAGGGCGAGCTCGTTCCGAGCGTCGAGAGCCGCGACCCCGAGCGCATCGTGGCCGCCTTCCGCGACTACGCCATGAGCGCGCCCTTGCAGCGCGCGGCGTCCGAGGGCCGGCTGCGCATCTACCCGATCGACCTCTTGCGCGCGGCGAGCGAGCGCCTGCAGCGCGCGGGCGCCGCGCCGGACGACGAGGCCGAGGCCGCTCCCGACACCGCCGACGCGGCGGGCGGCTTCGCGGCCTTCCTGGGCGACCTGACGCGCTTCCTGAACAGCACCGACTACATGGTCGCCTTCGTGGACGACAGCCTGCGCCGCGCCGAGACGCTGCTCGGCGAGACGGGCGAGTGGATGGAGCGCGAGGCCGTGCGCCGCATCGCGAGCGAGCTCGAGACGGCCTGGGCCGCCAAGCGCGCCGCCGACCGCCGGCGCGAGGCCGTCGAGCGCCTGTCGGAGTTCGGCTGGGAGAGC
>CADEGS010000212.1 GCA_902826945.1 uncultured bacterium
GAACATCTCCTTCTCGACGATGTCGGTGACCTCGCCGACGGAGCGCACGAAGAGCGCCTGCTCCTCGAGCAGGACGGGGCGGATCTCGCGGAAGCCGCGCAGGCGCGCCAGGCGCGCGGCGGTGTCCTCGAGCAGGCGCCAGCGGGGCACCTCCTCGGGCAAGACGTCGCGCATGCCGCGCGGCGAGCGATGCAGCGCTCGTTCCATGCGATCGCGGGACCGCCGGGGGTCGGCTCGGTCGCGCCCGGGCGCCCTCTGCCCCGGATCGCGCGCCCGGGGCCGCAACCGCCGTTCGTTGACCCCCTAGGTACCTGAACCTAGACTCTCGCGCAATCGCGGAGCCCGTGCCGGGCCCGCGCGCGCCCCCGCCACCCGCGCGGATCCCCTGCCATGACGAAGCCCTCCTCCCGCACGCTCGCCGCCCTGTGCCTGGGCGCGGCGCTGGTCGCCCCCGGCTGCCGCTCGAGCACGAACCCGGCGCTGGACCACTGGAACATCGGGTCCGTGGCCCCGCGCGCCGAGCGGCACTTCCTGGGCTACCGCTCGGACCTCGACGGCAGGTACCGCGACTTCCACGTGCGCCAGCGCCAGGACGTCAACCTGACCCTGCGGCGCCACTTCCTGAACAACAACCCCGAGAACCCCTTCGAAGCGCCCGACGAGGCCTACCTCGCCGGCGGCCGTCCGCCGCACAGCGTGCTGCCGAACCCGCTGAACTACTTCCACCTCGAGGCGGTCGTCGTCGGGCTGATCACGCTGGGCGTGTGGGACGTCTTCCTGCCGATCCCGATCTTCTCGATCGTCGCGAGCCTGCAGGACGGCGGCGGCGAGGAGTTCACGCAGGGGCTGAAGGAGCCCTTCCGCACCGGCAGCTTCGGCGGACAGCTCGAGCGCAAGCCCCCGCGCGTGAGCGAGTTCCGCGTGCGGAACCGCTAGCGCGCGGCGCTCCAGCCGAGCGCTGCGCCCAGCCGCTCCCAGTCCGCGCGCTCCGCGCGCGCCTCCTCGGGCGCGATCCAGACGGTCTCCGCGAAGCGGCGGAACCACGTGCGCTGGCGGCGCGCGAGCTGGCGCGTGCGGCGCGCGATGCGCTCCTCCGCCTCGGCGCGGCCGAGCGCGCCGTCGAAGAGCCCCAGCGCCTCGGCGTAGCCGAGCGCCTGCGACGCGGTGGGCCCGAAGCCCGGCCCGCTGCGGACCGCGGCCGCCTCCTCGGCCCAGCCCTGGTCGAGCATGGCGCGCGTGCGGGCGCGGATGCGCGCGTCGAGCGCCGCCGGCGGGCAGTCGATCCCGAGCAGGCAGGCGCGCGTGCGCGGCGGCTCGCGCCACTGGACCTGGAGCGCGCTGATCGGGCGCTCCGCCTGGCTCCACACCTCGAGCGCGCGCACGACGCGCTTCTCGTCGTGCGGGTGGATCGCCTGCGCCGCGCGCGGGTCCACGCGCGCGAGCTCCGCGTGCAGCGCCTGCGCGCCCTCGCGCTGGGCGCGCGCGCGCAGCGCGGCGCGCAGCGCAGGATCGGGCGGCGGGCCGCCGAAGACGCCGCGCAGGAGCGCCTGCAGGTACAGCCCGCTGCCGCCCACGGCGAGCGCGCGCACTCCGCGGCGCGCGCAGTCCTCTGCGGCGGCGGCGAAGTCGGCCAGGTAGCGCGCCAGGTCGTAGCGCTCGCTCGGCTCGACCAGGTCGAGCAGGTGGTGGCGCACGCGCGCGCGCTCCGCCGCTCCCGGCTTGGCCGTGCCCACGTCCATGCCCCGGTAGACCTGCATCGAGTCCAGCGAGAGGATCTCGGCGCCGAAGCGCTCGGCCAGCTCGAGCGCGAGCTCGCTCTTGCCGGCCGCCGTGGGGCCGATCAGGCAGGCGAGCGCCGGTGCGGGGGGCGGCATGCGGGGGTCGAGTGTACGCGGCGCTCGCCGCGCGCCCGCCCCTCCCCCACGCGCCGGCGCGGCCCGGGTGGAAGCCACCGCCCCGCCCGCCTACCTTGGTGGCGTGCAGGCTCTGCTCCTCCGCCTCCTCCTCCCCGCCGGCGGGCTCGTGCTCGCCGCCGCCGCGGCTCCCGCGCGCGCTCTCCGGCAGGAGGCGGCGCCGGCGCCCGGCCCGCAGAGCGCCGCGCTGGAGCGCGCCGGCGAGCCCGCGCGCGCGGCCTGGCAGCACCTGCTCGCGAGCGCGCGGCGGGCCAGCGGCACGCCGATCGAGTCCTTCCGGCTGAGCGCCGACGTGCGCGCGCGCGGCGGCGTGCACAGCAACGACTTCCGCGTCGAGTACCGCTTCCTCGCGCCCTCCTACATCCGCTTCGCGCTGCCCAACGACAAGGGCACCGCCAAGCGCGAGACGGGCCGCGGCCCGGGCGAGGGCCAGCGCGCCTACTGGCTGCGCGAGGGCGACGACGTGCACGCGCTCGAGGGGCGCGGCAGCACGGAGGACCGGCGCCTCGTGGACGAGATGCTGGTCGTCGCGCGCAACTTCCTCGCCTTCTCCGACCTCACGCGGCTGGCGCTCACCACGCTCGAGGCGCTCGACGCCGCGCCGCCCGACCTGCCGGCCTCGTGGAAGCGCAAGCCGTGGTGGCGCAAGCTCGTCTGGCTGCGCGTCGAGAGCCCGGACTTCGCGCTCTTGCACCCCGACCGCCGGCTGGAGGCGCCCGGCCCGCAGTCCTACGCGGCCGAGCTCGGCCTCGACCCCGAGGACGGCCTGCCGCGCGTCGCCGTGGTGCGCGGCGTGCCCGGGCCCGAGGGCTGGAAGCCGCCCTCGCCGCTGTGCTTCCGGCTCGATCGCTACCAGCTGCACGACGGCGCGCTGGTGCCCTTTGCGATCCAGGTGCACGCGCTGGTCGAGACGCCCGAGGGCCCGCGCTTCGCCGAGGATCCGGCGCAGGACATCGCGCTGCTCGAGGTGTCGCTGCGGCCTGGCCTCCAGCCCGCGGACTTCCTGCCGTAGGGCCGCGGGGCCGCCGCACTGGTCAGCGGCGGCAGAAGGCCTTCTCGAGGTCCGACAGCGTGAAGCGCACGCGCGTCGGGCGGCCGTGCGGGCAGGTCTGGTCGCTCCGGAGCAGCGCGGCGCGCTCGAGCAGCGCGCGCATCTCGTCCTGCGTGAGCGCGTCGCCGGCCATGACCGACGAGCGGCAGGCGCGGCTGTGCAGCACGTGCTCGAAGAGCTCCTCGGCGGCGGGCAGGGCGCGCTCGGCCTGCAGAACGTCGAGCACGCCGCGCACGAGCTCCTCGGGATCGGCGCTCGCGAGCAGCGCCGGGACGCCGTGCACGGCGAGCGTCGTGGCGCCGAAGGCCGCCAGCTCGAGGCCGCGCTCGGCCAGGGCGCCCTGGTGCTCGGCCAGGAGCGCGGCCTCGGCGCGCGAGAGCTCGACCAGGGCCGGCACCAGCAGACGCTGCACCTCGACGCGCCGCTCGCGCGCCTGCGCCAGGAGCGCCTCGTAGGTGACGCGCTCGTGCAGCGCGTGCTGGTCCACGATCTCGAAGCCGTCGGGGAGCGCGCGCAGCACGTAGGTGCGCCCGACCTGGAGGAACGGGCCCGCGAGCGCGTCGCGCGCCTCCCAGCCCGAGTCGGCGGCGGGAGCCGTCGCGCGCGCGGCGGCGCCCTCGGCGCCCTCCTCGAGCCGCGCGCGCGTCCCCGGCGCGGGGCGCAAGACGTCGCGCGCGTCGAAGGCCGGCCCGGGGAGCTCGCGCACCGAGAGCTCGCCGCGCGGCGGGCGCGTCCCCGCGAGCGGACCCGGGTCGGGCAGGCGCGGCGCCTCGCGCTCCAGGCGCCGCTCGGCGGTGCGCAGCAGGCGCTCGCCGGGCGTGGCCAGGTCGCTCCCGAGCGCGGCCTCGCGCAGCCGCGCGGCCAGGAAGCCGAACAGCGGCCGCTCGTCGCGGAAGCGCACCTCGGACTTCGTCGGGTGCACGTTCACGTCGACGCGCGCGGGGTCCATCGACAGGCTCAGGAAGGCGGTCGGCTGGCGGCCGTCGGGGATCAGCCCGCGCGTGGCCTGCTTCAGGCAGCGCACGAGCAGCTTGTCGCGCAGCGGGCGGCCGTTCAGGAACCACATCTGGCGGCTGGTGTCGCCGCGCGCGAAGCGCGGCGGCGCGAGCCAGCCGGAGAGCTCCGTGGCGCCGTCGCGCGCGGCGACCGCGACCAGCGCGTCGGCCAGCTCGGCGCCGAACAGGCGCCGCACGCGCGCGCGCACGTCCATCGCGGCCTCGACGTCGAAGACGCGCCGGCCGTCGTGCGTGACGACGAAGCCGACGCCCTGGTGCGCGAGCGCCAGCCGCTGCAAGACGTCGAGCGCGCGGCCGAGCTCGGTCGAGGCGCGCTTCAGGAAGCGCCGCCGCGCGGGCACGTTGTAGAAGAGGTCGCGCACCTCGACCGTCGTGCCGAGCGGCGCGCCGGCCTCGCGCACCGCGGAGACGCTCCCGCCGTGGTTCTCGACCTCGTGCCCGGCCGCCGCGCCGCGCGGGCGCGAGACGATGCGCGCGCGCGCCACCGACCCGATCGAGGCCAGCGCCTCGCCGCGGAAGCCGAGGCTCGCGATGTGCTCCAGGTCGCTCGCGTCGCGCAGCTTGCTCGTGGCGTGCGGCGCGAAGGCCAGGGCCAGGTCCTCGGGACCCATGCCCGCGCCGTCGTCCACGACGCGCACGAGCGTGGCGCCGCCCTCCTCGAGGTCCACGCGCAGCTCGCGCGCGCCCGCGTCGAGCGCGTTCTCGACCAGCTCCTTCACGACCGAGGCCGGGCGCTCGACCACCTCGCCCGCCGCGATCTGGTTCCTGACGTGCTCGGGGAGCTCGGCGATGCGGCCCGCGGCCCCGGTCCCGAAAGCGCTCATCAGCCGGATTCTAGGGAGCGCCGCGCGCCCTCCGCGAGCCCGCAGGCGCGCGTCGCTCAGCCCCGGCCGCGCACGGGGCGCGCGCCGCCGCGCGCGGGGGCGGCCTCGTCCAGGCGCCAGGCGAGCGCCAGGCAGGCGAAGTCGTTCTCGTCCACGCCCGCGCCCGATTTGGCGCGGCGCTCGAGGTCGCCCAGGTCCTCCAGCATGCGCCGCCAGGCGTCCGCGCCGCGGCGCCCCGCGCGCGCCAGCGCCGCCTGCACCGCCTGCGGCGGCCCCGCGGCGCCGGCGGCGCGCGCCGCCGCCTCGGGGCTCTCGCCCGCGTCGAGCGCGCCGCGCAGCGCCAGGCCCTGGCGCACGTTGCGCTGCAGCGAGGAGACGAGCATCGCGGCCAGCGCCACGCCGTCGAGCAGGCGCCGGCCGGCCTTCTCCTGGAAGCCGCCGCGGAAGAGCGCCTCGACGCCGAACAGCCCGCGCGCGAGGTCGCCCGCCACGATCGGCTCCGCCACCGCCCAGGGCGTGGTGGCGGCCTCCCACGGCACCGCCTCGCGCAGCCCCTCGGCGCCGGCGGCCGCCAGGCGCGCGATGCGATCGTCGAGCGCGAACAGGTCGTTGCCCGTCGCGGCGCACACGTAGACCGCGCGCGCCGCGTCGATGCGCACGCCCTTCTCACGCGCGCGCGCGACGAACCAGCGCACGAGCTCGACCTGCGTCGGGTCGGGGCTCCACGGCGGCGGGCTGTCGTACAGCCGGCGCAGCTCGAGCGTGCGGCCGCCGGCCGCCGCCAGCGCCTTCGCGAGCGCGTGGTCGGCGCGCAGCCCGGGCGCGCTCACGACCAGCGTGCCGGGGTCCTCCGGCGCGGCCAGGAACGCGCACAGCGCACGCGTCAGCGGGCTCTGCTCGCTGCCGGCCTTCTTCAGGTGCTCCTCGGGCGAGCGCACGACGACCAGCCGCCGCGCCGCGAACAGCCCGCCGCCCGCGACGTCGTCGATCAGCGCCGCGAGCGAGAACTCGGCGTTCTCCTTGCCCGCGTCGTGGCTGGAGAGCTCGTAGCCCGCGGCGCGCGCGCGCTCGCGCACGAGCTCGATCGCGCGCTCGTGGAAGTAGCGCTCGTCGCCGCGCAGCAGGAAGCCGCGCGCGAGGGTGCCGCGCGCCAGCTCGCGCTCGAGGTCGCCGAGCTCGCTGGTCGGGTCGGCGGCGCGCTTCGAGCGAGCGGCCATCAGGCGCCCCGCTCCCACGGTCGGTCGAGCACGAAGGCGGCGAAGAGCGCCACCGAGACCCAGCCGTTGAGCGTGAAGAAGGCCAGGTCCACGCGCGTCAGGTCGCCGGGGCGCACGAGCGCGTGCTGCCAGGCGAGCAGCGCCGTCGCCACGGCCAGGCCGCCCCACAGGATCCAGCCCCCGCCGCACGCGCGCGCGAAGAGCGCGAACAGGGCGAGCGCGCCGAGGTGCGCCAGCGCCGAGAGCGCGAGCGCCGCGCGCAGGCCGAAGCGCGCCGGCACGGAGAAGAGGCCCTGCGCGCGATCGAAGTCGGCGTCCTGGCAGGCGTAGACCAGGTCGAAGCCGGCCACCCACAGGAGCACGCCGCCCGCCAGGAGGAGCGGCGCGCCGGAGAGGCCGGCCAGCGTGCCGCGCACGCCGACCCACGCGCCGAGCGGCGCCAGCGCGAGCGCCAGACCGAGCACCGCGTGCGAGGCCCAGGAAACGCGCTTGCACGCGCTGTAGCCCCACAGGACCAGGAGCACCGGGGCGGCGAGCGCGCCCGAGAGCGCGTTCAAGAGCAAGGCGCCAGCGACGAAGACGGCCCCCGCCAGGAGGGCGAGCGCGAGCACGGCGCGCGGGCGCAGCGCGCCGCGCGGCAGCTCGCGCTCGCGCGTGCGCGGGTTGGCCGCGTCCACGTCGCGGTCGAGCCAGCGGTTGAAGGCCATCGCGCTCGTGCGCGCCGCGACCGCGCACAGGACGACGAGCAGCAGCGTGCGCGCGTCCGGCGCGCCGCGCGCCGCGAGCCAGGCGCCGATGCCGGCGAAGGGCAGCGCGAAGACGGAGTGGCGGAAGCGCACCAGCGCGAGCCAGGTCGCGAGGCCCGCGCGCGGCGGCCGCGCGCCGTCGAGCGCGAGCGGCGCCGGGCTCAACGCGCGTCCTCCTCGCGCTCGACCCCGCGCTCGCGCGGCGGCTCGTCGAGCCCGCTCCAGCGCGCGCCGCGCGCGTGCTCGACGCCGAGGCGGTCGAGCACCTTGCCCACGAGGTGGTCGACCGCGTCCTCGAGCGAGCGCGGCCGGTGGTAGAAGCCCGGCATCGCGGGCAGCACGACCGCTCCCAAGCGCGCCAGGCGCAGCAGGTTCTCGAGGTGGATCTCCGAGAGCGGCGTCTCGCGCGGCACGACGACCAGGCTGCGACCCTCCTTCAGCGCGACGTCGGCGGCGCGCTCGACCAGGTTCGAGCTGAAGCCGATCGAGACGCGCGCCAGCGTGCCCATGCTGGCCGGCACGAGCACGACGCCGCCGGTGAGCGACGTGCCCGAGGAGGGCGGCGCCTCGACCGCGTCGCTCGGGAAGGCGCGCACGTGCGCGGCGATGGGCGCGCCGAGCCAGCCTGCCAGCGCGGCGGAGAGCCGCTCGCCGCGCTCGCCGGCGTCCACGCCGCGCTCGTGGCGCAGCACCTTGCAGCCCGCGTGCGTGATCGAGAGGTCCACCTCGTGGCCGGCCTCGACCAGCGCGATGCACAGGCGCTCGGCGTAGACGTGGCCGCTCGCGCCGGTCAGCCCGAGGAAGGTGCGCGCCATGGCGCAGAGGATACCCGCGCGCGGCGCTCAGCCGGCGAACACGCCCGGCCCCGCGCCGAGCAGCAGCGCGGCGTTGAAGATCCCGTGCGCCCAGGCGGCGACGGCCAGGCCGCGCCAGCGGAAGAGCGCGGCCAGGCACAGGCCGGCGAGCAGGCGCCAGAGGAAGACGCCGCGCTCGAACGGCTCGCCGCCGGCGCCGAG
>CADEGS010000213.1 GCA_902826945.1 uncultured bacterium
TGTTCTACGCGCACCGCGGCCGCCACCCGATGCACATGCGCTACAAGACCGGCGCCATGCAGGACGGCCGGCTGCGCGCGGTGGACGCGAAGATCGTGATCGACGGCGGCGCGTACTCCTCGTTCGGCCTGGTCACGACGTACTACGCGGGGCAGCTCCTGACCGGGCCGGTGCACTTCCCGAGCTACCGCTTCGACTCGACGCGCGCCTTCACGAACAAGCCGCCCTGCGGCCCCAAGCGCGGGCACGGCTCGGTGCAGCCGCGCTTCGCCTTCGAGGTGCAGCTCGACCAGCTCGCCGAGAGGCTCGCGATCGACCCGATCGAGCTGCGCCGGCGCAACTTCCAGGGCGAGCGCACGCAGACCGTCAACGGCCAGCGCATCACCTCGAACGGCTTCCTGGCCTGCCTGGACGAGGTCGAGCGCGCCTCCGGCTGGCGCGAGCGGCGCGGCAAGCTGCCCTACGGGCGCGGCCTGGGCGTGGCGGGCTCGATGTACATCTCGGGCACGAACTACCCCGTCTACCCGAACGACATGCCGCAGGCCGGCGTGCAGCTCAAGGCGGACCGCTCGGGCCTCGTGACCGCCTTCACCGGCGGCAACGACATCGGCCAGGGCTCGAGCTCGATCGTGCGCGCGATCGTGGCCGAGGAGCTCGGCCTCGCGCCCGAGGACGTGCGCGTCGTGGCGGCCGATACGGACCTGTGCCCGGTGGACCTCGGCGCGTACTCGAGCCGCGTCACGTTCATGGTCGGCAACGCGACGATCGACGCCTGCCGCAAGCTGCGCGCCCAGCTCGTGGCGGCCGTGGCCGAGGCCTGGGAAGTGGCGCCCGAGCGCGTGTGGATGGGCCGCGGCGAGGTGCTCGACCTCGAGGATCCGGGCAAGCGCATGGGGACCGTCGAGGCGCTGCAGCGCGCCGAGGCGCGCTTCGACACGCTCGGCGCCACCGGCTCGTACAACACGCCGACGCTCGGCGGCGACTACCGCGGCGGCACGATCGGCGCCTCGCCGGCCTACTCGTTCACGGCGCACGTGGTCGAGGTCGACGTCGACGTCGAGACCGGCCGCATCACCGTCGCGAGCTGCTGGGTGGCGCACGACTGCGGGCGCGCGCTGAACCCGATGCTGGTCGCCGGCCAGATCGAGGGCTCGGCCTACATGGGGATCGCCGAGGCGCTGCTCGAGCACCACGACGTGAACCGCTTCGGCCTGCACCGCGGCCCGTCGCTGCTCGACTACCGCATCCCGACCGCGAGCGACACGCCCGCCATCCACGCGCTGATCGTCGAGAGCCTCGACCCGGAAGGCCCCTACGGCGCGAAGGAGGCCGGCGAGGGCCCGCTGCACCCCTCGATCCCGGCCATCTCGAACGCCGTGTTCGACGCGGTCGGCGTGCGCCTGTGCCAGCTCCCCTTCACGCCCGGCCGCGTGCTGGCGGCGCTGGCCGCCGCGCGCGACGCGGCGGGCGCTCCGGGCGCGGCGCGGCGCGGCGTCGCGAGCGAGGCGCGCGCCTGATGCTGCGCCTGCCGCGCTTCCGCGTCGAGACGCCGCGCACGCTGGACGAGGCGCTGGCCTTGCTCGAGCGCCACGGCGAGCGCGCGCTGCTGCTCGCCGGCGGCACCGACCTCGTGCCGAACATGAAGCACGAGCTGTTCACGCCCGAGGTGGTCGTGTCGCTGCAGGCGATCGAGGCGCTGCGCGGCGTGCGCGAGGAGCCGGACGGCGCGCTCGCCATCGGCGCCACGACGACCCTGGCGCGGCTGGCCGACGACGCGCTCGTGCGCGCGCGCGCGCCCGCGCTGGCGCAGGCCTGCGGGCTCGTGGCCGGGCCGCAGCTCCGGCGCATGGGGACGCTGGGCGGCAACGTGATGCTGGACACGCGCTGCCAGTGGTACAACCAGACCTACTTCTGGCGCCAGGCGCTCGGCTTCTGCCTCAAGAAGGACGGCAGCGCCTGCCACGTCGTCGCCGGCGGCCGGAACTGCGTCGCCGCGGCGAGCAACGACAGCGCGCCGGTCCTGATGACGCTCGGCGCGACGCTCGTCTTCGAGGGGCCGCGCGGGCGGCGCGAGCTCCCGATCGACGAGCTCTGGCACCACGACGGCGTCTACAACAAGACCGTGAAGGGCGAGATCCTGCGCGAGGTGCGCCTGCCGCGGCCGGCGCCCGGCCACCGCGGCGCGTACGGCAAGCTGCGCGAGCGCGGCTCGATCGACTTCCCGCTGTTCGGCGTCGCCGTGCGCCTCGACCTCGACGCGGCCGGCCTCGTGGCGGACGCGGACGTGTGCGCCGTCGCGCTGCAGGCGCGTCCGGTGCGCGTCAAGGGCAGCGCCGACCTGCTGCGCGGCACGCGCCCCGGCGAGGCGTCCTTCGAGGAGGCCGCGCGCCGCGTGGCCGCGCGCGCCGAGCGCCAGTGCCGCCCGCTCGAGAACGTGCCCGGCGACGCCGCCTGGCGGCAGGCGATGGTCCCGGTCTACACGCGCCGCACGCTCCTCGCCGCCGGCAGCGGCGCGGGACCGGTGCACCACCTGTAGCGGCTCAGCCCGCGCGCAGCGCGCCCGTCGCGAGCGCGTGACCGCCCCACACGAGGAGCAGGCCGCCGAGCACCTGCAGCGCCGCGGCCAGGGCCGCGCGCGCCGCCTCGCCGCGCGTCCACAGCGCGAAGACCTCGTAGCCGAAGGTCGAGAAGGTGGTGAACCCGCCCAGCACGCCGACCGTCAGGAACAGGCGTCCGTGGAGCGAGAGCAGCTCGCGCGTCTCGAGCAGCCCGGTCAGGAAGCCGATCGCGAGGCAGCCGAGCAGGTTGACCGCGGTCGTGCCCAGCGGGAAGGTCGAGGCGCCGGCGAGCCGCTGCACGGACACGCCGAGCGCGAAGCGCAGCACCGCGCCGAGGAAGCCCCCGGCGCCGACGGCGAGCGCCGCCCGCCAGGCGATCACGCGCCTCGCTCGCGCGCCGCGCGCAGGCCGCAGCCGAAGGACGCCCCCGCCACCACGCGGCCATGCTAGCCCGGGGGTGCGCCGGTACAATCGCGCGGCCTGCCGCGACGCGCCCCGCGCGGCGCCCCCGTCCGCGGCTCCCACCCCGCCCCTCCACGCCGATGAAGGCCCTCTCCGCGATCGCGGCCCTGCCGCTCCTCCTCCTCCCCCTGTCCGGCTGCGACGGCGGCGTGCAGGCGCACGACGGCGCGAGCGGCGACCAGCCCGCCGGCGCGTCCGGCGGCCTCGCCGACAGCCTGCGCCAGCTCGGCGCCGACGAGATGAAGCAGAAGGCCGACGAGATCGTCGCGTCGGTGCGCTCGTCCTTCGACGCCGTGCGCGACGAGGTCAGCGCGGCCAAGGTGCGCGAGACGGTCGAGCCCCTGCTCGGCCAGCTCGAGACCCTGAAGTCCTCGCTGGGCGCCAAGATGCCCTCGCTCGACTCGCTGAAGAACCTCGTCGCCGACCTCAAGGCGCGCTTCGCCGGCAACGACGCCATCCTGCGCGTCCTCCAGCCCGTCCTCGACAAGATCCAGAACCTCGCCCGCTGACGGGACGAGGGGACGTCACCTCGTCGATGCCGTCCGCTTCGCTCGGCTCGCCGCAGCTCTTGCTCGTGCCGACCGAGCGCGAGGCGGCGCGCCTGGCCGACCTCGGCGGCTTCGGGCGCGGGCTGGCGATCACGGCGCTGTGCGGGTTCGGTCCCGTGGCGGCGGCGGCGCGCAGCGCGCAGCTCCTGGGCCGCCTGCGGCCGGCGCGCGCGCTGCTCGTCGGCATCGCGGGCAGCTTCGACGCGCGCGCGCATCCCGTCGCCGAGGCGGCGGTCTTCACGCGCTGCGCGCTGGAGGGCGTCGGCGCCGGCGAGGGCGAGGGCTACCGGGACCCGCCCGCGCTCGGCTTCGCGCAGTGGCCGGGCGAGGGCGACGAGGCGCCCGTCGGCTGCGAGCTGCCGCTCGCCGCGCCGCCGGGCGTCCCCGACGCCCTGCTGCTCACGACCTGCGCCGCGTCCGGCTCGCCCGAGCACGCCGCGCGGCGCCGCGAGCGCTGGCCCGCCGCGCGGGCGGAGGACATGGAGGCTTTCGGCGTCGCGCTCGCCTGCACGCTCTTCGGCGTCCCCTTGTGCGTCGTGCGCGGGCTCTCGAACGAGGTCGGCGACCGCGACAGCGCGCGCTGGCGCATCCCCGCCGCGCTGGCCGCCGCGCGCCGCAAGGCGCTCGAGCTGCTCGAGCGCGACTGGAGCGCCGGGTGAGCGCGCTGCGCGCGGGCATCTCGCCCTGCCCGAACGACACCTTCGTCTTCCACGGGCTGCTCTCGGGCGCCGTGCGGGCCGCGGGCGAGGAGCTCGACTTCGCGTTGTGCGACGTCGAGGAGCTGAACCGGCGCATGCTGGCCGGCGCGCTCGACGTCGCGAAGGTCAGCAGCCACGCCGCGCTGGCGCTGGCCGAGCGCGTCTTCGTGCTGGCGAGCGGCGCCGCGCTGGGGGTCGGCGTCGGCCCGCTGCTGCTCGCCGCGCCCGGGCGCGGCCGGCCCGCCGACGAGCCGCGCCCGCCGCTCGTCCTGTGCCCGGGCGCGTGGACGACCGCGCACCTCCTGTGGCGCGCCTTCCACCCCGAGCCCGCGCGCGTGCGCCAGGTGACGTTCTCCGACATCCTGCCCGCGCTCGCGCGCGGCGAGGCGGACCTCGGCGTGTGCATCCACGAGGGCCGCTTCACGTACCCGCGCTTCGGCCTGACCTGCGTCGAGGACCTGGGCGCGCGCTGGGAGCGCGAGACGGGCGAGGCGCTGCCGCTCGGCGTGATCGTCTGCCGGCGCGAGCTCGGGCGCGCGCGCGCCGCGGCGCTGCGCGACGCGATCGCGGCCTCGCTCGCGCACGCCCGGCGCGAGCCCGAGGCGGCGCTGGCGACGATGCGGCGCCACGCGAGCGAGCACGAGGACGCCGTGCTGTGGCAGCACGTCGAGCTGTACGTGAACGAGCACACGCGCGCGCTGGGCGCGGCCGGGGAGCGCGCGCTCGGCGCGCTCGAGCGCCTGGCGCGCGCGCGCGGGATCCTCGCCGCCGAGGCGCGCCTCGAGATCGTCTGATGCGCCGCGTGTTCCACCTGGCCGAGACCGGCGCCTGGCGGCGCTTCGTCGAGGACCCGCGCGAGGCGTGCTGGAGCCCGCCCTCGCTCGCGCGCGAGGGCTTCGTGCACCTCTCCTTCGCCGAGCAGCTCGGCGGCACGCTGGACGCCCACTTCGCGGCGCACGACGCGCTCGTGCTGCTGGAGCTGGAGCCGGCGCTCCTCGCCGACGCGCTGCGCCTCGAGCCCTCGCGCGGCGGGGCGCTCTTCCCGCACCTCCACCGCGCGCCGCGGCGCGCCGAGTTCGTCGGGCGCTGGCCGCTCGAGCGCGCGCCGGGCTGGACCCTGCCGCAGCTCGCCGCGGAGCGCGAGGGCGACCGGCCGCGCGGCGTTCCGCCCTTCGCGGGCTGAGCGCCGTTACTCGAGCCGCAGCTCGAGCAGCGCCGGCGCGCAGCCGCGCGCCAGCGTGACGGCGAAGACGCGCTCGTACTCGTCGTCGCGCAGGGAGTCGGGACCCGCGCCGCAGAGCGCGCGCACGAGCGCCGGCACCGTGTTCGAGTGGCCGGCCACGACCGCCACCGAGCCCGCCGGGAGCGCGCGCAGCTCGGCCAGCAGCCGCTCGCCCTCGCGCGCCGGGCGCGCGGCGACCTCCAGGCCCCTCGCCCGCGCCAGGGGCGCGAGCGTGGCGGCCGTGCGGCGGTACTCGCTCGCGAAGAGGTGCGTCACGCCGCTCGCGCCGAGGAGCCGCGCCAGCCGCTCGGCGCGCGCCTCGCCGGCGGACGAGAGCGGCGGGTCCTCCCCCCCGTCCTGCGCCTTCTCGGCGTGCCGCACGACCACGACCACCACGGGCCGCGCCGCGCCGGAGGGGTCCTGCGCGCGGGCCCGGCCGGCGAAGAGCGCCCAGCACGGGAGGGCCAGGAGCGCGGCCAGGAGCAGCCGGCGGCGGACGGGGCGCGGGACGGGCGAGGCCATGCGGGGCTCCTGCAAGCGAAGGACGCGGGCCGGCGGAGGGTCACCTCGCGCCGGCCCGCGTCCGGTTGCGACGCGAGACGTCGAGCTCAGGCCCCGGCGTCGCGGACCTCGAGCATCTCCTTGCGGATGTCCTGCGCGAGGGCCTTGATCTCCTGCATGGACTTGCGAACGCGCGAGGTGGCCGCCTTGTTGCCCTTCTCCGCCTTCTCGACGTCTTCCCGGACGGCTTCCACGGCCGCCACGAGGTTGTCGTAGTTCTGGCTCATGCCTCTTCCCTGGCTCTCGGTGTGCTGGAAACGGCCGCCGCACCGCCTGCCGGCGGCCGATCGGGCCTTCGTGAGCGCCCTTGAAGACCACAATCGGCCTCCGGGATCAAGCGCCCGGCCCTCCAGAGGCCTCCGCGCCCGCTCGGGGGCAGCGCCGGACCTCGCACACAAGTCGCTTGTCTATTTCGACTTACGGCCGCGCCCCGGGCCCTTCGGGGCCGTCTCCAGCCCGCACAGGGCGCGGATCGCTTTCCACTCGGCGGCCGAAACCGGCTGGACGGAGAGGCGGTTTCCGCGCCGCAGGACCTCCATGCCGGCCAGCACGGGGTGCTCGCGCAGGTCGTCGCGCGAGATCAGGCGCGGCGCGCGGGCCTCGGCGCGCACCTCGCGCGCGATCCAGCGCGGCTCCGCGCGCTGCGAGCCGGGGTCGAAGTGGTCGTCGGCCGGGTCGAACTGCGTGGGGTCGGGGTAGGCGTCGCTCGCGATCGTGGCGAAGCCCGCCACCCCCGGCGGCTCGGCGTTCGAGTGGTAGACCAGCACGCCGTCGCCGACCTGCATCGCGTCGCGCAGCAGGTTGCGCGCCTGGTAGTTGCGCACGCCGTCCCACGACGTCGTGCGCCGGGGGGCGCGCCAGAGGTCCTCGAAGGAGAACGACTCCGGCTCGGTCTTCAGGAGCCAGTAGCCAGGTGCCATGGGGTCGGGCGGGGGCTGCCCTCGGGCTCGCGCAGCGCCAGCGGCGGCGCCAGGATCTCGCTCCACAGGACGGCGCGCCACAGCTCGCCCCGCGTGGCGAGCCGCCTTGCCGGCGCCAGCGCGGCGGGGTCCGCCGGCGCGTCGGTCTCCGGCTCCAGGACGTCCCCGAGCGTGCCCTCGAGCACGCCCTCCAGCCCGAGGGCGGCGTCCGCGAGGGGAGCGAGCGCGATGGCCGCGGGCTCGGCCGCCGGAGCTGCGGCATTGGGTGCCGGAGCGGGAGCGGCCGCCATCGGCGCGGGAGCGGCGGGTGGGGTTCGCTCCGGGCGCGTCCGGGCGACCTCGCGCGGCGCGGGCTCCGGCGCGGGGTCGGGAGCGCGCTGCGGCGCCTCGGGGTCCAGGCCCTCGAGCAGCCGGCGCCACACCTCGGCGCCGCGGCGTTCCAGGTCCTCGGCGCCGCCGGGGTCCGTCTCGGCGAGCGGGCGCTGCCGCGGCGCGGGGCGCGCGCCGCGGCGCCGGGCCTCCTTCTCGGCGCGCTCCTGCAGGCCGCGCAGCGCGCGCCCGAGCACGGGCAGGAAGAAGAACACGAGCAGGACGAGCAGGTCGGCGGGGATGCCGGCCGCCAGGACGACGGGCGCGTCCGGCGCGCCCGTCCGCTCGCGCGCGGCGCGCACGTCAGGCCTTGCCCTCGCCGCGCGGCGGCGTGGCCCCGCCGCCCTCGCCGCGCGCGATGCTGCCGCGCATCTCGGTGTCGGAGGCGATGTTGCGCAGGCGGTAGAGGTCCATCACGCCCAGGTTGCCCGAGCGCA
>CADEGS010000214.1 GCA_902826945.1 uncultured bacterium
TCTTGATGTCGTGCGCGATCTGGCGCGCCATCTCGCGCCAGGCGGCGTCCTTCTCGGCGCGCACCAGCGCCTCGCGCTGGCTGGCGAGCTCGCGCGTCATCGTGTTGAAGTCCTGCGCCAGCTCGCCCAGCTCGTCGCGCGAGTCGATGCGCACGCGCGCGTCGAGCTCGCCGCGCGCGACGCGGCGCGTGTAGCGCTGCAGCTCCAGGATCGGCCCGGTCGTGCGGCGCGCGATGACGAAGGTCCAGGCCGTGGCCAGCGCCAGCACGGCCAGCGTGCCGACGAACAGGATGCGCCGCAGCGCGCCGGCCGTGGCGTAGATGTCCTTGTCGTCGATGCCGACGCCGACCACCCAGTGGAAGCCGCCGTGCGCGCGGTCGGCGGTGCGCTTGAAGGCCGCGTTCTTGCCCTCGCCGCGGAAGCGGTACGCGGGGTAGAGGCCGAAATCGTCGGCGGCCGCGCGCACGGCCTCGGTCATCTGCGGCAGGCCGACGTCGCGCGACACGCTCGCGCCGTACAGGCCGCGGTCGGGGTGCGCGAGGATCGTGTCGGCGTCCTCGGCCCAGACCCAGGCGTAGGGCGTCGGCTCGCGGCCCTCGACCAGGCCGCGGAAGGCGTCCTTGACGACCGGCTCGCTCAGCGCGTCCTGCACGTGCTGCCAGCTCACCAGGCCGTAGAGCACGCCGCGCGGCGCGCCGTCGAGCGCCGGCGGCACGGCGGCGGCGAAGCCCAGGTCGTAGGCCGACGCGGGGTCGGCGCCGGGGGCGATCCCGAGCGGCGAGACGTGGCGGTCGATCTGCGCCCTGCCCGCGCGCAGCGCGCCCTCGAACCAATCCATCCCGGCGTAGTCGCGCGCGAAGAGCCCCGCCAGGAAGGCCTCGTCGAGCGGCTCGCCGCGCGCGTCGCGGCTGGAGCACGTGACCAGCCGCCCGTCGGCCGCGACGAGCAAGAGGAGGTCGTAGACGCCCTCCAGGCGCAGGTAGCGGTTCAGCTCGCTCGAGAGCGACCAGCGCTCCCAGTGGTCGAGGTTGTGCGCGCGGATCGTCGCGTCGCCGCGCGTGGCGCGCGCCAGGAGCTCCGCGCCCCACGGCACGGCCGGCTCGCCCTCGACCGGCTCGCCGCTCTGCGAGCGGCGCAGCCGGGCGCGCTCGAGCTCGTAGTCCAGGACCGCCTCGCTCGTCGCCGGCGCGCTCGACCACTGCTCGAGGTCGCGCCGCCGCTCCTCGACGAACTGGTCGAGCTGGCCGGCCAGGTCCTTCGCCAGCCCGAGCAGCGCCTGCTGCGCCACGCGGCGCGTCACGCGCTCGGCGATCTGCTCGTCGAGGAAGACCGCGAAGGCGACGAAGGGCAGGACGACCGCCGCCAGCACGGCCACGACGAGCTTGGTCGAAATGCGGTGCAAGAGGCTCCTTCGGCGTCCGGGGCCGAGGATACCCTGCGCCCGACGCTCCCGAGGAGCCCGGAGTGCCGTGCGAGACCCTGCGCGCATCCTGCTGGTCCGTCTGTCGCACCTGGGCGACGTGGTGCACGCCCTGGCGGTGTTCCACGCCCTGCACGAGGCGTACCCGCGCGCGAGGGTCGCCTGGGCGATCCAGCCGGAGTTCGCCGACCTCGTGCGCGGGTTGCCCGGGCTGGAGCGCGCCGTGCTCTTCGAGCGCGACGGCGGCTGGCGCGCCTGGCCGCGCCTGCGCCGCGAGCTCGCTTGCTGGCGGCCAGAGCTGTGCGTGGACGCGCAGGGCAACGCCAAGAGCGCGGCCGTGGCGCTGTGCTCCGGCGCCCCGCGCCGCGCGGGCCTGGCGCGGGCGGACTGGCGCGAGCCCTTCTTCGCGCGCGTCCTGAACGAGCGCGCCCCCGCGCTCGCGTCGCGCGCGACGCCCGCGCACGCGATGGACCGCATGCACGCGCTGGCGCGCTTCGTCGCGCCGGGAGCCGGCCACCCCCCGCGCGGCGACCCGGCACTGTCCGACGCCGAGCGCGCGGCGGGCGAGCGCACGCTCGAGCGGGTCGCCGGCCGGCACGCGTCCCCGGTGCTCTGCCACGTGTCCTCTCCGGAGGACGCCCGCGCCTGGCCGCTCGCGCGCTGGGGCGAGCTGGCGGCGCTGCTCGCCGCGCGCGGGCGGCGCGTGCTCGCCCTGGTCGGGCCGCGCGAGCGCGCGCACGTGGCCGCGCTCGGGGCCGCGCTGCCCGCGCACCCGCTGGTGACGCTGTGCGCCGATCCGCTGGGCTTGCGCCAGCTCGCCGCGCTGTACGCGGCCGCCGCCGCGCGCGGCGGGACGCTCGTCGCGTGCGACACCGGGCCGCTGCACCTGGCGGCCGCGAGCGGCCTGCGCGTCGTCGCGCTCGAGGGCCCGCAGGACGCGCGCCGCACCGGGCCCTGGCCGCTCGCCCGCGAGGTGGCCCTCGCGCCCGCGCCCGGCCCGCACGCGGCGCTGCGTGCGCGCCGCTCGCCCGACTGCGCCCCCTGCCTGGAGCGCGTCTGCCGCCACGCCGAGGGGCCGGTGTGCATGCGCGACCTCGAGGCAGAGGAGGTCGCCGCAGCGCTCGGCACGTGAGGCGCGCGGCGCGCTATGCTCGTCGGGGCGCGATGCGGATGCGGCACTACTACCTGGCCCTGACCGTGCCGGCCGCGGGGCTGCTCGTCGCGACGCTCGCGAGCGGGCTCGCGGGCGGCGGCCAGCGCCACCTCGGGCTCGGCCTCTTCACGGCCATCCTGTGCGTGGCCGCGCACACGCTCCTGATCCTGTTCATGATCGTGACCGGACGCGTGCTGCGCGAGGCGGCGCGCAGCCGCGAGCTGCCGCGCACGTTCCTCGACGAGCTGAACGTGTTCTTCGCGCAAAAAAGCGCCTACCCGCTCGCGCTCGGGGCCGCGGCGGCCACCGCCGCGACGGCCGTGCTGGGCTACGGCCGGAACGTCGGCGTGCCGCTCGCCGTGCACCTCGCGTGCGGCGTGGCCATCGTCGTCCTGAACCCGCTCGCCTTCCGCCACGGCGCGCGCGCGCTGCGCGCCAACCAGGAGCTCGTCGATCGCGCCGCGCGCGCGCTCGACGCGCTCGACCGGGAGGGCGCGCCGGCTCGCCCGCCGGAGCCGGCGGAGCAGGCCTCGCCGGGCCGCTCGCGCCGGCGCGCGCTCGCCTTCGCGGCCAGCGCCTGGCTACCGGCCCTGTACTGGGGCCTGATCGTGTGGCGCGGCCACTTCGGGCGGCTCTCGCCCGCCCTGTGGCTCGTCTCGGCGCTGGCCTCCGCGGCGGGACTCGCCGCCGCCTTCACGCGCCGCGAGAGCGCGACCCGGGCGACGGAGCGCTAGCGCTCCTCCTGCGAGGCCGCCAGCTTCTCCTTCCAGGCGGCCAGGCCGGGGTAGCCGGGCCAGAAGGACTCGAGCTCGCGCAGGTGGCCCAGCGCCTCCTCGGCCGTCGCCGCGCCGCGCGCGCGCTGGAAGAGCTCGTTGCCGCGCCGCACGAAGTCCGAGAGCAGCTCGGGCACGTCCCGGTACTCGGGCCAGAAGACGTCGATCTCGCGCAGCGAGCGCAGGCGGTCGAGGTCGTTGTCGGCCGCCTCGTACTGCGCGTAGAGCCTGGCCGCGCGGTCGGCGAAGTCCTGCAGCGCGGCGCGCCGCGTGGCGGCGTCGGCGTAGCTGCCGCCGGTCTCGTCCAGCAGGTCGTCGAAGGCCCGCACGGCCTCCTCGAAGCGGTAGTCGCGCTCGAGGTCCAGGGCGTGCTGGTAGAGCGTCTCGAGGTCGGCCTCCTCCACGCGGTTGCGCAGCACGGTCACCTCCTCGCCCTGCTGCTCGGAGAAGCGCTCGGACTCGTCCAGGGCCTCCTTGGCCCGGTCGAGCTCGCCGCGGTAGACGTCCATCTCCGCCTCGTCCAGGCCGCGCCGCGCGCGCACCTCGCGGTCCATGCGGTCGAAGCCGTCGCTGGCGGACTCGCTCTCGGGCTCGATCAGGAGCGCGATGCGGTACTCGTTGCGCGCCGCGAACCACAGCTTCTGCTCCTCGAACCGCTGCCCGGCGTCGAGGCGGTCGCTCACGAGCGCCTCCCGCACCTCCTGCCGGCGGTCGCGCGCGCGATCGTTCGTCTTGTCGTAGTGCAGCGCCTTGGCGAAGCTGTTGTCCGCCTGCGGCAGCAGGTAGTCGCGCAGCGCCTCGAGCGCCTTGTTGTAGTAGCTCTTGCTGCGCCCCTCGCGGTAGTTCATCGTCAGGAGCACGCGCGCGACGCCGAGCTTGGCCGCGTTGCTCTCGGGGTCGTAGGCGAGCGCGCGCTCGTACGCGTCCAGCGCGTCCTCCACCTTGCCCGAGGCGGACAGGTCGTTGGCCGCGTCGAGCCATTCCTCGGCGAGCTGGCGCTTGATCTTCAGCGTCCAGGTGGCGACGGTCGGGTCGCCCGGGTCGATCTCGGCGGCGGCCTCGACCAGCGCCAGCGCCCCCGCGGGGTCCCCCTCGAACAAGGTCAGGCGCGTCTCCTGGAGCAGGTAGGCGACCTTGGCCTTGCGCAGGATCTCCTGCGCCCGCTGGTCCCCGGGCGCGGCGCTGGCGTTGCGCTCGGCTGCCCGCAGGGCGCGCGCGTACTCGCCGTTCTTGACCAGGTCCACGACGTCCGCGCTGGGGTCGGGGCTGGAGCAGCCGCCGAGCGCGGGCCCGAGGGCCAGCGCCAGCGCCAGGAGCCGGAGGGAGCTCTGCATGCGGTTCGTCCGGGTCGGGAGAGGGGTCGTGCGGGGGCTGCTGACGACGGTCCCGCCCGCCTCTTCCCCGCGCGAGGGGATCCCTCGGGAACCCCCGCCGGCTGCGCAGGGAAGCAGATCGAGGGGCGCGGGGCAAGGGCGGGCGCCGCTCCCTCCCCGCCCCGGGGAGCGAGGCCCGGCCGCGCCCTCAGGAGCGCATCGAGCCGAACAGCACCACCCCGACGCTGCCGAAGAAGAGCACCGGCAGCCAGCTCGCGAGGATCGGGCCGATCTGGCCCGCCATGCCCAGCGTGCGCGTGACGAAGTCCAGGCCGAAGTACGCCACGCACAGGCCCAGCCCGACGGCCAGGCGCTCGAACGAGCGCCCGCGCTCCTGCCCCATCACGAAGGGCAGGCCGCAGGCGAGCAGCACCAGGCCCGCCAGCGGGAAGCTCAGGTGGTAGTGGTAGAGCGTGCGGTAGGGCGCGTTGTGCGGCTCGCGCGCGAGCAGCCGGCGGCACTCCGAGAACGAGCGGTCGAGCGGGTCCTCGTGCCCCTTCCAGGAGAGGAGCACGTCCGACGGCGTCACGCCGAGGTCGTAGGGGCCGTCGAGCGTGGACTCCTTCTTGCGCGCCTCGCCCGACTCGACCAGCCGCGCGCCGGAGAGGATCCACAGGCCGCGCTCGCGCGACCACTCGGCGCGCTCGGCGGTGAGCTGGCTCGAGCGCGACCCCGCGCCGACGCGCGGGCGCGAGAGGCCCTCGATCGTCGGCGCGCCCGCGCCGCCGTCCTCCGCCCCGGGCCGGTAGCGCTCGACGAGCAGCATGCTGCCCTCGGGATCGCGCACCGTGAAGTCCTCGAACACGGGCTCGAGCCGTCCCTCGGCCAGGCGGTCGTGCAGCGCGTCGCGACGGCGACCGAGCGAGTCGGTCGCCCACTCGCGCAGCGCGAACATCGCCAGCGCGCACGCGACGCCGCCGGCGAAGAGCGGCGCGAACAGCCGCCGGCCGCTGATGCCGGCGTTCAGCGCGGCCACGATCTCGCTCGTCTGCGCCATGCGCACGCCGACGAAGAGGCCTGCGAGCAGCGTCACGAAGGGCGAGACCTGCAGGTAGAGGAACGGCAGCTGCAGCAGGTAGTAGCGCAGCACCGCGGCGCCCTGGGGGAGCCCGTCGGCGCGCGGCTCGAGGTAGTCGTCGAGGTTCGCGGCCATGTCCACGATCAGGAACAGCCCGACCACGACCAGGAACGCCGTGGCGTAGCTCGCCGCGAACAGGCGCGCGACGTAGCGGTCGAGCCGGCCGCCGATCTGCAGCCGCCGGCTCATCGCCACACCGCCCGCCGCAGGAGGGCGAGCCCGAGCACCAGGAACACCCCGTCGGCCGCCCAGGCCGCCAGCCCGGGCGGCAGGGCGCCCGCGGTGGCGAGCTCCTTCCCGAGCCGCAGCGCCAGCAGGTAGTAGAGGAAGGCGTAGCCCACGGCGGCTCCGAAAGCCGCGAGCTGCGTGCCGCTGCGCAGGAAGACCCCGGTCGGCATGCCGATCAGGAGGAACAGGAGGTACGTGACGGAGAAGGCGCGCCGCCGCTGGATCTCGTAGCGCAGCGTGCGCACCTGGTCGGGGTCGAAGGCCTGCGAGGGGCTGGCGAGCTCCCGGCGGATCGCCGAGGAGGTCATGTACTTCGCGCGGTTGGGGTTGCTCGGCTGCACCGGGAAGAGCTCCTGCAGGTCGATGCGCCAGGTCGGGCTCTGGTTGAAGATCTCGTAGTCGTCGCGCAGCACCTGGAAGCCCTCGAACGAGAGCTCGAGGAAGTCGCCGTCGAAGGTCATCCGCAGGCGGTCGGCGAAGACCGTCAGCTCCTGCCCCTCGCGCGGCAGGCTCAGGATCACGCCGTAGAACGTGTGCGGGTCGAGCGGGTCCTGGCGCTGCGCCTTCAGGTAGAAGCCCTTGTGCTGGATCTCGGTCACGCCCTGGCCGAGCGTGCGGAAGGCGTCGGCGCGCGCGTGCCGCAGGAAGTCGCGGCTGGCGTACTTCCAGGCCGGGCTGATCTCGGCCTGGATCCAGTGCGTCAGCGCGGAGAGCACGACGACCATCCCCAGGCCGGGCAGCAGCAGGCGAAACGGGTGGATGCCCGCCGTGCTGGTCGCGACCAGCTCGCGCTCGGCGGCCATGCGCCCGAAGGTCGCCACCACCGCCAGCAGGAACGCCATCGGCATCAGGTAGGGCACCAGGTCCACGACCACCAGCGGGACGTAGGAGAGGATCGTGCCCGGACCGACGCCCTCCATCTTCCCCACCGCCTGCACGGCGATGCTGGGCAGGACGAGCAGCGCGATGCCGCCGAACGAGACGGCGAACGAGAGGGCCAGACGGCGCAGGACGTAGAGCTGGAGCGTCAACGCGGGGGGATTCTAGTGGACCGGACGGCCGGTCCGCGCGCGCCGCTCTCGCCTGCGCGCTTCCGCGGACGCGCGCCGCGCCCGTACGCTGTCGGCCGCCATGGACCCCGACGCGAGCGAGCCGCTGCTGCTGCGCGACGGTCCGGCGCGCAGCGTGCTCCTCGACCGCTCGACGCGCCCGCCGACGGTGCGCAAGCGCTTCCACCACCCGCGGCGGCTGGCGGCGCTCCTCGACGGCCGGCGCGCGCGGCGCGAGCTGGCCCTGCTCGAGCACCTGCACGCGCGCGGCGTCGCGGTGCCGCGCCCGCTCGGCCTCGCGCGCGGCGCGCGCGGCTGGGAGGTGCGCATGGCGTGGATCGAGGGCGGTACGCCGCTGGCAGCGCTCCTGCGCCGTCCGGACGAGCCGCCCCCGGGCGGCTGGCGGCGCCTCCTGCGCGCGCTCGGCCGGCTGCTCGCCGCGCTGGAGGCCGCCGGCGTCGAGCACGCCGACCCGCACCCGGGGAACGCGCTCGTCGACGCGCGCGGGAGGCCGTTCCTGCTCGACTTCCACGCCGCGCGGCCGCGGCGCGGCGGCGGCGAGAGCGCAGCGCTCGTCCGTTGCGCCGGCGCGGCGCGCGAGGCGCTCGGCGCGCCGGCGCGCCTGCACTTCCTCGCCGCGTGGCACCGCGCGCGCCGGCGGGCGGGCGGCGCGCCGCCGCCGCCGCTCGCCGCGCTCGG
>CADEGS010000215.1 GCA_902826945.1 uncultured bacterium
AAGTTCATGTTCGGTGACGCCGACGCGGTGATCACGATCGACATGAGCGAGTACATGGAGAAGCACAACGCCTCGCGGCTGGTCGGCGCCCCGCCGGGCTACGTCGGCTACGAGGAGGGCGGGCAGCTCACCGAGAAGGTGCGCCGGCGCCCGTACTCGGTGGTGCTGCTCGACGAGATCGAGAAGGCGCACCCCGACGTCTTCAACATGCTGCTGCAGATCATGGAGGAAGGCCGCCTGACCGACTCGTTCGGACGGCACGTGGACTTCCGCAACACGATCCTGATCATGACCAGCAACCTCGGCTCGCACCTGGTCACCGCGGGCGGCGGGCTGGGCTTCGGCAAGACCTCGAACGAGGGTCGCGAGGAGGACCGACGCAAGAAGCTCAAGACCGACATCATGGTCGAGGTCGAGCGCCACTTCCGGCCCGAGTTCCTCAACCGGGTGGACGAGCTGATCGTCTTCAACCCGCTGACCGAGGAGGACCTGAAGACGATCGTGCACCTGCAGCTGGCCGAGGTCCTGACGCGCGCGCGGGAGCGCGGCCTGATGCTGGAGCTCGACGAGCGCGCCTTCGCCTTCCTCATCAAGAAGGGCTTCCACTCCGACTACGGGGCGCGCCCGCTGCGCCGCGCGATCGAGCGCTACATCGAGGACCCGCTGGCCGAGGAGGTCCTGCGCCTGGGCGAGAACGCCACGGCCACGATCCGCGTCTCGGTCGAGGGCGAGATCGAGAAGGCCGAGAACCTGACCTTCACCCCCGAGACGAGCGTCCCGACCGAGGCCGACGAGGTCGAGGCCGCCACCTGAGACGCGGCTAGCCCGCGCAACCGCGCCGCCCTGGGGCCCCGGCCCCAGGGCGGCGCGCTCGTTTCCGGCGGGTTCCGGGGGCGTCGCTTCCCATCCCCGGGACGCACGCCCCCGCGGGGATCCGATTTCCTTGCCTCCGCCAGCGGCCAGGGTCCAGCCTGTGCGGCGCGGGCGGTGCATGCCGTCGGCGAGCGAGGTTGAGTCCGGGGGCTCCCGTCCCAAAGGAGGTAGTAGAGAATGCCGAAGGAGGAAGTCCGGTCGGAGCACCGGGCCGTCCGGCGCGCGGTCCCGAACGGGAACCCGGGAACGCGCAGCGCGAGCCACGTCCAGGCTCGCGAGCCGGGCCTGTGAGCTCTACCGGTGCATTGCTCCTCTCGGTGGGCGAAGGCCATCCCACGGTGGCCTTCGCCCCTTGCCTCTCCCCCGCGCGGCGCGACCGCAGCGCCGACCCCGTGAGCTCCGCTTCCACCCTCGAGGCCGCCCGCTCGCTCTTCAACCAGGGGAGCTTCCTCGCCGCCCACGAGCTCCTCGAGGAGCTGTGGGAGGAGACGAGCGGCCCCGACGCCGACTGCTACAAGGGCCTGCTGCAGGCCGCGGTGGCGCTGCACCACCTGGCGCAGGGAAACTCCGAGGGCGCGCTGCGGCTCTACCGCGGGCACCGGCGCTACCTCGCGTCCTACCTGCCGGAGCACCTCGGCCTCGACCTCGCCGCCTTCCTCGAGGGGATGCGCGCGCACTTCGAGCCGCTCGTGCGCGGCGCGGGCGAGCCCGCGGGGGCGCCGCCGCGGCTCGAGCGCCGCGCGTGACGGATCCGCAACGGCCGGCGCAACCGCGGCGCGCCGCGCGCGTCCTCTGGGCATGGACCCCGCGGATTCCCCGCGCGCCGGCCATGCCGTGCGCGCGCTGCGGCTGGCCCGCGCGAGCCCGTCCTTCCCGCGCGAGCTGACGCAGGTGGCCGCGCCTCCGGAGGAGGTGTGGGTGCGCGGCCGGCTCGAGCTGCTCGCCCCCGCCGCGCGGATCGCGGTGGTCGGGACGCGCGCGCCCACGCCCTACGGCGAGCTGCAGGCCGAGCGCTTCGGCGCGGCGCTGGCGCGCGCCGGCTGCGTCGTCGTCAGCGGCCTGGCGCGCGGCGTGGACGCGTGCGCGCACCGCGCGGCGCTCGACGCGGGCGGCGCGACGATCGCGGTCCTGGGATCGGGCGTCGATCGGCCCTGGCCGGGTGGCGCGCTCACCGAGCGCATGGCGCGCGAAGGGCTCCTGCTGTCCGAGCTGCCGCCCGGCGCGGCCCCGCGGCGGCACCACTTCCCGCTGCGCAACCGGCTCCTGGCAGGGCTCGCGCGCGCGGTGGTCGTGATCGAGGCGGCGCACGCATCGGGCTCCCTGATCACGGCGCGCTGGGCGGTCGACCTCGGGCGCGCGGTGTTCGCGCTGCCCGGGCGCGTGGACCAGCCGATGGCGCGCGGCTGCCATCGGCTGCTGCGCGAGGGAGCCCAGCTCGTCGAGTCGCCCGAGGAGCTCCTGGCCGAGCTGGGCCTGGCCCCCGGGGTGCCCGAGGCGTCGGCGCCGGACCACGCCCTCCTGCGCGCGCTCGAGGGCGAGACGCTGCGGCCCGAGGAGCTGGCCCGGCGCACGCGCGCGGAGCTCCCGGCGGTGTTGTGCGCGCTGGTCGAGCTGGAGCTCGCCGGCTGGGTCGCGCGCGCTCCGGGCGGCGGCTGGCGGCGCGCGCCGCGGGCGGCGGGCCGTGGGCCGCCCGAGCCAGGACCCGGAGCTGGCGAAGGAGCCGCGAGGCGGGGACCGGGGGCGGCGAGGCGGCGCGGAGGCTGCTCCCCGCGCGCGGGGCTCAGCCGACCCCGGCGAACAGCGCCTCGAGCGCCAGCATCGCGGCCGCGATCAGCGCGCACGAGCCGACGAAGACGACGAAGCGGCGCGGGACGCTGCGCAGCGCGCGCGCGTCGTTGGCGTCCGCATAGAAGGCGCTCATGACGACGATCGCCGCGGAGAGGACCAGGAAGAAGGCCAGGTGCGAGAGCAGGCGACCGCTCATGCGGAGCTCCTCGCCGGCGCGTCCGGCGTGCTCGCGGCGTTCGGGCGGGACTCCTCGGGCGGGGCGTCCACACCGTCGGCGCGGTCCAGCCAGCGGCGCTCGCCCACGCCCCACACGTCGAGCAGGGCGAGCACGTTGAGCAGGCCCGCCAGGCACCCGATGAGGAGCCCGACGTCGGCGTGGGGCATCTCGTGCGTCACCGGGGGGCGGCCCGAGACGAGCTCGGCGCCGAGCGCCGGCAATCCGACCAGGAACTGGCCGGCCCAGTAGTAGAAGTGGCGCTCGCGGCTCAGGTTCGAGCCCTCGGCGAGCCACGTGCCCCAGGCGAAGAGCCCGACCAGCAGCGCGAAGACGATCGCCGCGCGCCGGCGGCGGCCCTGGAGCCAGTGGCCGAGCCCGGGCACGGCCCACGCCGCCGCGACGTGCAGCGCGGGAGCGGTCGCGCCCGAACGCAACGGCCGGGGCGCGCGCGCGGCGAGGTGGGCGTGCGCCATCAGGAAGGCGTTCGCGACGCCGGAGAGCCCGGCCAGCATGCTGCCCAGGTGGATCGTCGCCGGGTACGGCCGCGGCTGGCCGGTGCCGAAGCCCGCGACCTTCATCTGCGCGATCATGGCGCCGAGGTTGCCTACCTCGGGCGAGAGCAGCGTGGCGAAGGCGCTGCGCAGCTCGGGGTCGAGGAACTCGAAGGTGCGCCCCTGGCAGAGGAGCCAGCCGAGCGCGAAGAGGCCCTCGACCACGACGAACGCGGCCAGCGCGAATCCGGCGCGCCCGAGGAGCAGGTGCCCGGCCCCCGGGACGAGCCAGGTGGCGACGGCCACGGTCGTGGGATCGGCGCGCGGCTCGGACGGGGAGGGCTCGGCCATGGGGAGCGAGATGGTACGGCCGGGCGCGGGGGATGTGGAGCGGGGCGGGCCTCCTGGCTCGCGCCGCGCATCGCCTCGCGCGGCCGCGCGGCTGCGCGGCCCAGGGGGGCGCCGCTCGGCTCCGCGGCTCGCGCGCCGCGCGGAGGCCGCGCGCGGCGCCGCCCGTCCCTTCGCGGCCGTCGCGCCGGCCCACTACGATGCGCGCCCGTGTCCGCCGCCCACGAGCACCGCCTGCACGTCCGCTACGCCGAGACGGACCAGATGGGCGTGGTCTATCACGCGAACTACCTCGTCTACATGGAGGAGGGCCGCACGCGCATGCTGGCCGAGCGCGGCGTCCCCTACCACGAGCTCGAGCGGCAGGGCTGGGCGCTCGTCGTGCGGAAGGCGGAGGTGCGCTACCGCGCCGGAGCGCGCTACGGCGACGAGCTCGTCGTGCGCACCTTCGTCGAGCGCTTGGGCGGCGCGTCGATCCTGCTGCGCTACGAGCTCGAGCGCGCCGCCGACGCGACGCTGCTCGCCACGGGCTCGACCGAGCTCGCCTGCGTGGACCTGAAGGACCCCGCGCGCGCCCCGACGATGCTGCCGGAGCACCTGCGCGGCAGCCTGGGCTGACGAGGAGGAAGAACGGGGCCCGGCCGGACCCGGTCCGGCGTCGCGGACGAGTGCTGGCTTCCGCCTCAGGCGGAGAGCGGCGGATCGGGATAGTCGTCGGCGTCGTCGCCGTCGTCGAAGGCGAAGCCCATCTGCAGGCCGCTCTCCTCCTCCACCCGGTCGGCGCCGAAGCGCGGCAGGAGCGGCGGCACCGCGTCGAGCACGCGGTCGCGGCACGTCGGGCAGTGCTCGCCGGTCTCCAGCAGGTTGAAGCGCGGCGGCTGCTGGACCGCCTGGCCGCAGGTGAAGCAGAGGGTCTCCCGGGAGCCTTTCATGCCGCTGGGATCGACGGGCGTGGGCGCGAACTTGAGCCCCGGGGCGAGGCCGGGCCTGGCCGGCCCCGGGAGGCGTCCTGGGCGGCCGCCGGGCATGCCCGGTCGGGCCGCTCCGGCCGCCCGCCTAGGATGGCGGCGTGAGCGAGCCGGCCATCTACCTCGACCACCTGGCGACGACGCCGCTCGACCCGCGCGTCCTGGCCGCCATGCGGCCCACCCTGGAGGAGCGCTTCGGCAACGCCTCGAGCCGCGGGCATCGCTTCGGCGACGAGGCGCACGCCGCGGTCGAGCGCGCGCGCGCGCAGGTCGCCGCGCTGGTCGGCGCCGAGCCGGCCGAGATCGTGTTCACCTCGGGCGCCACCGAGGCGATCAACCTGGCGCTGAAGGGCGCGCTCGAGATGCTCGCGTCGCGCGGCCGCCACGTCGTCACGAGCGCCGTCGAGCACCGCGCCGTGCTCGACACGCTCGCGCACCTGGAGACGCGCGGCTTCGAGGTGACGCGCCTCGCGCCCGACGCCGAGGGGCGCGTCGGCCCCGAGGCCCTGGCGCGCGCGCTGCGCGACGACACCGCGCTCGTCGCGCTCCTGTGGGCGAACAACGAGATCGGCACGCTGAACCCGATGGCGGAGCTCGGCCGCCTGTGCCGGGAGCGCGGCGTGCTCCTGTTCAGCGACGCGACGCAGGCGGTCGGCAAGGTGCCCGTGGACGCGCGCGCGGCGGGCGTCGGGCTGCTGGCGCTCTCGGCGCACAAGCTCTACGGCCCGAAAGGCGTCGGCGCGCTGGTCGTCAGCCGCCGCGAGCCGCGCGTGCGCCTGGCGCCCCAGATGCACGGCGGCGGGCACGAGCGCGGCCTGCGCTCGGGCACGCTGAACGTGCCGGGGATCGTCGGGCTGGGCGAGGCCTGCGCGCTGGCCGGCGCCGCGCTCGAGGACGACGCGCGGCGCATCGCCGCGCTGCGCGACCGGCTCGAGGCGCTGCTCCTCGAGGGCCTCGAGGGCGTCGAGCGCAACGGCCCGCGCGCGGAGCGCCTGCCGGGCTGCGCGAACCTGTCCTTCGCCGGAGCGGACGCCGAGGACCTGCTCGTGCGCCTCGGCGGCCGCCTGGCCGTGTCGTCCGGCTCGGCCTGCAGCTCGGCCGACCTCGAGCCGAGCCACGTGCTGCGCGCGCTCGGGCTCGCGCCCGGCCGCGTGGCGAGCTCGCTGCGCTTCGGCCTGGGCCGCACGACCACCGCGCAGGAGGTCGAGCGCGCGGCCGCGCTCGTCGTGGAGGCCGTCCGCGCGCAGCGGGCCGCCCGCTGAGGGGCGTCCGGCGGACGTCCCCGGCCGCGCTCCAGCGCGCGACCGCGCGGAGCCGATGGGCCCCTGGCGACGCCCGGCTCGCGGCGGCGGACCTTCCCGGCGCGCGGCCCTGGTGGCTCCGGCGCGCCGGTCCTAGATACAATCCGGAGCCTCTCCCCGAGGCTCTCCGCAACCCATGATCCAGATCACCGACCGCGCGGCGAAGGAAGTGCGCCGCATCTTCTCCGAGCAGAACCTGCCCGACTCGACCGTCCTGCGCGTGGGCGTGAAGGGCGGCGGGTGCTCGGGGTTCAGCTACACGCTCGGCTTCGACGAGGGCGCGACCGACGCCGACCAGGTGGCGGAGCTGCAGGGCATCCGGGTCGCCTGCGACCCGAAGAGCTTCCTGTACCTGAACAACACGCAGATCGACTTCGAGGAGAGCCTGATGGGCCGCGGGTTCCGCTTCCAGAACCCGAACGCCTCGAAGACCTGCGGCTGCGGCGAGTCCTTCTCGGTCTAGCCGCGGCCGGCGCCTCGCGCCGTCCGGCCCGGTCGCCGCCGCCGGGCCGACATCCGGTTTCGTGCCGCCCCCTCGGCGCCCCGCGGGCGTTCCGAGCGAGCCGTCCGGCGACGCCGCGCCGCTCGCCCCTCGCTTCCCCGGCCGCGCTCGCGCAAGCTGGCGGCGCATTGTTTACCGCCCGCGAGCACCCCGCGCCCGACGACCTCCGAGGCTGGCTCGCGCTCCTCTGCGAGGCGCGCGAGCGCATCGCGCCGCACGTGCGCGAGACGCCGGTCGTGACCTCGTTCACCTTCAGCGAGGGCGCCGGCCGCGACGTGCGCATGAAGCTCGAGAACCTGCAGCGCACCGGCGCCTTCAAGCTGCGCGGCGCGCTGAACAAGGTGCTCGCGCTCGACGAGGCGACGCGCGCACGCGGGCTGGTGGCCGCCAGCGCCGGCAACCACGCGCAGGGGCTGGCGCTGGCCGCCACGCTGGGCGGCACGCGCGCGACGATCGTGATGCCCGAGTCCACCGCGCTGATCAAGGTGCGCCGCACGGAGGACTACGGCGCCGAGGTCGTGCTCTTCGGGCGCGCCTGGGACGAGTCGCACGCGCGCGCCACCGAGATCGCGCAGGAGCGCGGCGCGCTCTACGTGCACCCCTTCGACGACCCCGAGATCGTGGCCGGCCAGGGCACCTGCGCGCTCGAGCTGCTCGAGCAGCTCCCAGACGTGCAGACGATCGTCGTCCCGGTCGGCGGCGGCGGGCTGTGCGCCGGCGTGGCGCTGGCGGTCAAGGCGCTGCGCCCGGAGGTGCGCGTCGTGGGCGTGCAGGCGCGCGGGGCGGAGGCGATGGTGCGCTCGCTGGCCGCGGGCCGGCGCACGCCGCTCGAGCGGCCCGAGACGATCGCCGAGGGCATCCGCGTCGGCACGCCCGGCGCGCTGACCTTCGAGCTCCTGCGCCGCCACGTGGACGACTGCGTCACCGTCGAGGAGCACGAGATCCTCGACGCCGTGCTGCAGACGCTCTCGAAGTCGAAGCTCGTGGCCGAGACGGCCGGCGTCGTCGGCGTGGCCGCGCTGGCCGCCGGCCGCGTCGGCGGCCGGGACCCGGTGTGCGCGATCCTCTCGGGCGGCAACATCGACCTGAACTTCCTCGGCCGGATCATCCAGGCCGGCCTGGCCGCGGCGGGCTTCTACCACCCGCTGGTCGTGCGCATCCCCGACCAGCCCGGGAAGCTGCAGGAGATCCTGCGCGTGCTCTCGAGCCGCCACGCGAACATCGTGGACATCGAGCACCGCCGCCACGGCTGGCAGGTCCCGAT
>CADEGS010000216.1 GCA_902826945.1 uncultured bacterium
CCTTCTGGTACGCCAGCCCGGCGATGCGCACGACCATCGGGTTCTGGAACTGGCCGGCCGAGAAGAAGGAGAGCGAGGCGGCCTCGCCGCGCAGCTGGTCGAGCGCGTTGTGCACGTAGGCCAGGTACTGGATCTCGGGCGTGGGCAAGAGCCCGATGTGCGCCGCGCCCTGCGCGACGCCCAGGATGGTGGTCTCGTCGAGCAGCGTGTCGAACACGCGCGCGCTGCCGAAGCGCGCCTGGAGGTCGCGCGTCACGCCGTAGACGCCGCCCTTCTTGCCGACGTCCTCGCCGAAGACGATCACCTCGGGGCGGCGCACCATCTCGTCGGCGAGCGCCGCGTTGACGTGCGCCGCCAGCGTGCGCCGGCCGGGCGAGGCGGCGTCCTCGGGCAGCGCGCCGCCGAAGACCTGCACGCGCCGCGCGGGGCTGGCCGGAAGCGCCGCCGCCGCGGCGCAGGCGTCCTCGTCGTAGGGCGCGAGCGGCGCCACGATCGACGCGCGCGACACCTGCTTCGGCCGCGTCGCCGCCTCCTCCGCGGCCGCCGCGACGCGCTCGCGCGTGTCCCGCACGAGCGCGGCGAGCTCCTCGGGCCGCGCCGCGCCGCTCTCGACCAGGAGGCGCGCGTTCGCGAGCAGCGGGTCGCGCGCCTCGATCGCCTCGATCTCGGCCAGCGTGCGGTAGCCCGTCTCCACGTCGCTGCCCGCGTGCCCCCACAGGCGCACGCACTCCAGGCGCAGGAAGACCGGCGCGCGCATGCGCCGGCAGGTGCCGATGGCGGCCTGCGCCACCTCCCACACGCGGTCGAGCGGGCCGCTCGCCTCGAAGTAGGTGACGTAGCGCATCGAGCCGATCGAGTCGGCCACCCAGCCGGCCGGCGTCTCGACCGAGATCCCGACCTGGTTGTCCTCGCACACGAACAGGATCGGCGTCGGGTTGCCGCGGCGGAACGCGTAGCGCGCGGCGTTGATGCCCGAGAGCGCCGTGGCGTGGTTCAGCGAGGCGTCGCCGAACGAGCACACGACGATCGCGTCGCCCGGCAGGCCGGTCGCGACGCCCAGCCGCCGCGCGCGCGCCAGCGCGAAGGCGAGCCCGGCCGCCTTGGGCAGGTGCGAGGCGATCGTGCTCGTCTGCGGCGGCACCCAGGCCGGACGGCTGCCCCACACCTTGTGGCGCCCCTGGCTGATCGGGTCCTCGCGCGACGCGCACAGGGAGAGCAGGGTGTCGAAGAGCGGCGTAGAGCCCGGCAGCCGGCGCAGCCGCGCCATCATGAGCGCGCCCGAGCGGTAGTGCAGGAAGCACGGGTCGCTCGTGCGCAAGAGCGCGCCGAGCACCGCGTTCTGCTCGTGGCCGGCGCTCGAGATCGTGTAGAAGCTGCGCCCGGTCTTCTTCAGCTCGCGCGCCGCGGCGTCGAGCTCGCGCGAGAGGAGCTGGTCCTCGAACAGCTCGCGCGCCTGGCGCGCGGTGAGCGCATAGGGCGCCGCGTCCGCGCGCAGCGGCGCGTCGTCCGCCAGCCGCCGCGCGGCCGGCGCGGCGCCGGCGAGATAGCGATCGATGGTCTCGCCGACGACGGCGACGCGGTCGGTGGCCATGGGCGGCGGAAGAGGGTAGCAGGCGCGGGCGCGGCTGTCCCCGTGCGCCGGGCGATCGCTCCCGGCGTGCGTCCGCGGCGGCGGCCGGGCGAGGTCGGCAGCCTCGCGCTCCCCGCCCCCCGGGGTAGCATCGGGCGCGAGCGCTCCCGCGCGGGCCGCGCCGGGGGGCGAAGGCACATGCAGCGCACGATCGCCTCGTCGCCGCTCGCCGGTCGGATCCTGGCCGGCGCTCGGACGGACCGCTGAGGAGCCGACATGGAGGACCTCGACGACCTGGCCGACGGTCCGCGAGCGCGCCGGCCGCGCGCGCCCGGCGCGGCGGCGGGGCGCCCGCGGCGCTCGCTCTTCCCGGGCGCCAAGCGCGTCGCGCGCGCGCAGAACGGCGAGCGCGGCGCGCGGGCCGAGCTCGTCCTGCGCACGCAGGACGTCGCGTTCGCCCACGCGCTGGCGCTCGTGCGCGACCCGCAGTCCGCGCGCCGCGCCGCGCGCGTCGCGCTGGTCGAGCTCTGCGGGCGCCTGGGCGAGCTGCACGACGCCGCCGAGCTGCCGGGCTTCCTGCGCCGCCTGGTCGAGAGCGCGTGCGCGCGGTCCGCGCGCGCGCCGCAGCGCGGCGGCGCGACGGATGGCGGCGAGGCGAGCGGGGAAGGGGACGCGCGCGAGCTCCTCGCGCCGATCCACGCGCTCGCGCGCGCCGAGGAGCGCGAGGCGGTGCTGCTCGTCCACCTCGCCGGCTGCACGGCGGAGGACGCCGCGCTCTTCCTCTGCGTGCCGCCGAGCGCGGTGCAGAGCCGCCTGGCCGTCGCGCGGCGCCGCCTGCACAAGAGCGTCATGCGGCGCCTGGAGCGCGAGCTCCCCGGGCTGCGGCCCTCCGGCGACGGCGCCTTCGCGGCGGGCGTGCGGGCGGCGGCGGGCCTGGACTAGCCCTTTCCGCGCAACCCGCGCAATCCCCGCTCGTCCGGCCCCCCGGGGTGGGTGGGAAGCCGGTCGGGTGGGAGAGGGGGCTCGGCGGCTCCCGCTCCTCTTCGGCTCACCGCTCTCCCCCCGTCCGGGCCTCCACGTACACGTCCTCGCTCGTCCACGGCGCCTCGGGATCCTCCAGCTTCCCGCCCGCTCGCGCGCGCTCGAAGCCGTTCGCCGCGAGCCACGCCGCGAGCTCGTCCGGATCCCACACACGCACGCGCGTCGCGTTGTGGTGCAGCGCCTCGCGCTCGCTCGCGGCGTCGCCCGCCAGGACGGCCATGTGGAGGTCGCCCAGGCGCGCGCCGTCCGCGCCGGCGGGGACGGCGAAGTCGACGAAGCGCACGAACCACAGCAGCCGCCCCTCGTGCTCGCGGCGCAGGAGCGGCAGGCACGGCTCGCCGCGCTCCTGGCGCACGGCCAAGGCCTTGAGGCCGAGCAGCAGGAGGCCGCCCGGGCGCAGCAGGCGGCGCAAGGCCGCGGCCGTCGCGGCGAGCTCGCGGCCCTCGGTCAGCATCGGCCAGACGTTGCCCATCGCGATCGCGGCGTCGAAGGGCGTGGCGTCCCGGAGCGAGCGCGGCGGCTCCTCGCCCATGCGCCAGCGGTGCAGCCGCTCTCCGCCGCCGAGCAGCTCGCGCGCGCGCGCCAGCATGTCCTCGGAGACGTCGGCGCCGTGCGCGTCGAAGCCGGCCGCGAGGAGCGCTTGCACGTGGCGCCCCGTGCCGCAGCCCAGGTCGAGCACGCGCCGCGCGCCGGCGGCGCGCAGGCGGGCCTCGATCCCGGGCATCTCGCGGCCGAGCCGGCCGCGCCAGTCGACGAACACGTCGTACAGCCCGCTCATCGGGCCCGTGATCCCCGCGCGCGACGGCTCGCTCATGCGCCGAGCGTCGCCCGTGCCGGCCGCTCGCGCAAGTCGCGTCGCGACGGCGCGCGAGCGACACCCCGTCGGAAGGCGCGGGCGACTCCCGCGCGGTCGAGAGGCGAGGGACGCGACGAGAGCGCCCGCGCCCGCATCGAGTGGGGCCAGAGGCGCGCCTCCTTCCTTCTAGGAGGCGCAGGCGGCCAGGCGCGTCGCGCACGGCCCGAGCACGTCCACCAGCGTCAGCATCCCGACCAGCCGCCCGTGCTCGACCATGAGCAGCGCGCTGATGCGGTGCGTCGAGAGGATGTGCGCCGCGTGCGAGAGGCCCTTGTCCGGCGACGCCGTGCGCGGCTCGGGCGTCATCATCTCGCGCACCAGCGCCAGCTCGAGCCGGCCGCGCCCGTGGAAGCGGCGCACGTCGCGGTCGGAGAGGATGCCGACCAGGCGTTCGCCGTCCTGGACGGGCAGGTGGCGCACGCCGGCCTCGGCCATGCGCGCGCGCGCCTCGTCGCCGGAGGCGTCGGCCTCGATCGTCGCCGGCGACGGGGTCATGTGCCGGCGCAGGGCGGTGTCCTCGCGCGCGGTGAGGAGACCGTGCCGGCAGGCGTCGGCGTAGGCGCGCAGGACGTCCATCTCGGTCACGATGCCGACCAGGCGCCCGCCGTCCACGACCGGCAGCGAGCCGATGCGTCCGGTCACGAGCAGGCGCACGGCGTGCTGCAGCTCGAGCTCGGGCTCGACGACGACCGCCGGCCCGTGCACGAGGTCGCCGACGCACCCGCGCGGTCCCTCGAGGACCTCGAGCTGCCGCGGCGCCAGGCCTCCGGTGGCGTCCAGCAGGTCGCGGTCCGACACCACGCCCACGACGCGGCTCCCTTCCAGGACGGGCAGGTGGCGGACGTCGTGCTCGTCCATCAGGGCGAGCGCCGTCTCGAGGCTCGCCTCGCGGCGGACGACGACCGGCTCGGGCGACATGATCCGGGCGACCTTCATGGCGATCGGGGCGCGGAGCGCCAGCGCGCTCGACCGTAGCCGGCCCGGGACGCCCGGGCCCTGGGGCGAACTCCGTAGGCGGCCGCCGAAGAGCGCGGAGCGGCGGCATCGACGCTCGGTCCGTCGGCCAGCGCTCCGCGCGGGCGGCGGCGGGCGGCTCCACTACTCGCCGAGGACGCGCTCGAGCTGCCAGACGAGCGGCCCCTCCGGCGGCTGGCGCAGGTCGAGGTCGCGCTCGAGCTCGGTCCCGTCCTCGAGCACGAGCACCGCGCGCACGACGTCGGCGGGCAGGCCGCGGGCCTCGACCCGTCCCTCCTGGCCGACCTCGGCCCAGGGGCCCCAGACGTTGGTCGCGTGCACGAGGTCCAGCGTCATGCCGTCGAGGTCGCGGAAGAGCACGTCCGTGCCCTCCGGCGCCGGCGCCCCGCGCGCGTCGAGGATGCGCAGCACGACGTCGCGCGCGGCCAGCAGGCGCACGTCCTCTGCGTGCTCGCCGGCCTCGTACTCGCGCATCGGGAGCTGCCGGCGCGCGTACCCGACGGCAGAGACGACGAGCGCCTTCCGGCCGGGGCGCAGGCCCCTGACGCGGTACGCGCCGTCGGTGCCGTCGCGCACCATCCCGACGATCCCGTTCTCCCCCAGCTCCTGCACGACCACCTGGAAGGCAGGGAGCGGCGCCCCCGTCACGCCGTCCAGCACGGCGCCGCGCAGCGTGACGTCGTCGCGCAGCGCGGGGTCGAGGCGCACCAGGACTTCGCTGTCGCCGGCGCGGGCCCGCACGATCCAGGGCGCCTGCGGATCCTCGGGCCGGACGACGCGCAGCTCGAAGGTGCCGGGGTAGAGGTCCTCGAAGGCGAAGCGCCCCTGCACGTCGGTCAGCGTCCGCTGGATCCCGAGCAGCCACTCCCAGGTGGTGGGCTCCCCGAAGAGGATGTCCGGGAACGAGAGGCGGCGCTCGCCGACGAGCAGGACCTGCACGTCCGCCGCGGCGCGTCCCTCCTCGTCCACGACGCTGCCGGCGAGGGCGAGGCCCGGCTCGAGGCGGATCTGCGCGTCGGGCGCGGAGGGGTCGAGCGAGAAGGGCTGCTCGGCGAGGATCGCGTGCCCCGCGGCGTGCACGCCGAGGATCGCCTCGTCGCTCGCGGGCAGCCCGCACAGGCGGAACGCGCCGTCGGCGCCGGTCGTGGCCCGGGCCCGCTTGCCCATCGGGATCCAAACCAGGACACGCGCGCCGGCGACCGGCCGTCCGCTCGCGTCGGTCACGCGTCCCGCGCGGCAGGCGCCGCGCTCGAGGCGGATCGTCATGGGGGCGGGGTCGGTCTCCGCGATCGAGAGGTTGGCGTCGAGGTACGCCTCGTGCGCCGCGAGCAAGCGGCAGCGGATCCCCGGCGGGAGGCCGGAGATGGCGAACGCTCCGCGCGCGTCGCTCGTCACCGTGTCGAGCAGGACCTGGGAGGTGTAGTTCCGTTCGCGGTAGAGCTCGGCGGCCGCTTGCACGCGCGCTCCCTCGATCCCGCGGCCGGACGCGTCGACGACATGGCCGGCGATCGACCAGGGCGCCGCCAGCTCCACCGTGACGCCCTCGACGCTCTCGCCCTCGGCGACCTCGCCGAGCGCGCCGTGCGTGCAGACCAGCCCCTCGGCGCGCGCCTCGATCCAGTACTTCGGGCCGACGTGCTCGACCCGGAAGCCGCCGTCGAAGGCGCTGCGGGTCAGGAGCTCGGCGGGCTTGGTTCCGCCGGGCCGAGGGCTGGGCATCTGGCTCCAGACGAGGACCTCGGCCGCCGCGACGCCGCGGCCCTCGGCGTCCACGACCGTCCCGGACACGATGCCGCCCGCGCCGATGCGCAGGTCGAACGAGAGGACGCGGCCGAGCGACAGGCGCGCGGCGGGGTGGATTCGCTCGCTCGCCGCAGACTCCTCGGTCGCCAGCGCACCGAGGGAGACGAGGTCGGCGGGCGCCGCGACCTCGAAGCGGTAGGCGCCGTCCGTCGCGGAGAGCGTCTCGAGCGTCTCGCGATCCTCTCCGCGGCGCAGGGAAGCGAGCACGCGCGCGCCTGCGACCGGAGCGCCGTCCGCACGGCGCAGGACGCGCCCCTCGATCACGCCCGCCGTCGCGCCCGCGACCGCCGGCCGGGGAAGAGGATCCGACGCGCTGCCCGCCAGCGACTCGCGCGAGGGCGTCTCGGGCTCGCCGGCAGCGTCGTCGAGGGACGCGGCGGCGAGGAGCTCGTCGCGCGCGGCCTCGCCGTCCTCGGCGACCGGGAGCGCGGACACGGGCGCGCGCGAGCGCTCCTCTCCCCCGAGCAGCCGGACGACGATCCATGCCCCCGCGAGCAGGGCTGCGACCAGGGCGAGCCGTCGCATGGCCGGATGGTAGCGCGGCGGGATCGTCCCGAGGTGGAGCACGCTCGATGAGCGTGGGCCCCCGCCGTCGAGAGCGGCTCCTGGTACCCTCTGCGCCATGGCGACGGCGGCCGAGGTCCTCGAGCGCACGCTGCGCGCCCACGCGAGCTGTGCGACCTATCGCGACGAGGGCGAGGTCGTGACGGTGATGTCCTTCGGCGCCAAGCCGTACCAGCAGAGAACGAAGCGGATCGTGTTCCGGACCGCGTTCGTGCGTCCCGACGCGTTTTCCTTCCGGTTCCGGGAGGCGACCGTCGGGCCGGAGTCCGAATGGTCGCTCTACGCGGTCTGGGCGCGCGGCGGCCGCGCCCGGAGCTGGTGGTCGCTCAACGAGCAGACGAACGAGCACGAGTCGATCCTGCACGCGCTGTCGGGGCCGACCGGCGTGTCGAAGGGATCCGCGATCCGTGTGCCGCACCTTCTGCTGGGGGAGCGCTGCGAGTTCAGCCTGCCGGCTGCCGAAGGCGCAACCTTGCGCGAGGACGTCCTGGAGGGCGGCACCCGATGCCACGTCGTCCGCGGCTCCTTGCCCATGAATCGCGTGGCGGAGCACTGGATCGACGCGACGACCCACCTCCTGCGCAAGGTGCGAGAGGAAAGCTCGGCGGACTCGATGCGCGAGCTGGTCGAGCGGGCGCGGGAGAACATCCGGCACAGCCCCGAGTTCGACGAGACGAAGCGGAGAGAGCTCCTGTCGTCCTTCGAATCGAGGCCCGAGCTGCCGGGGATGACGACGACGACGACGACGGTTCGGCCCGAGGTGGACGTCCCCATCGCTCCCGAGGAGCTCGACTTCACTCCTGCCTGATCGCGGGATCGTGTCCTCGTCCGGGAGGACGGTGCGGCGGCGAGCGGCCGCGGTACAGACCTCGTGCTTCCGTCGCTGCGCGACGATGGGGTCGCGCCTGCGGCGCGACGAGGCCTG
>CADEGS010000217.1 GCA_902826945.1 uncultured bacterium
TCGAGGTGCTGACGCTGATCCAGACCGACAAGATCCGCAAGAAGGTGGCGATCGTGCTCTACGGGCGCGAGTACTGGGAGCGGATCGTGCACCTCGGCCCGATGGTCGAGTACGGCACGATCAGCGCCGCCGACCTGGACCTGTTCCACCGCAGCGACTCGGTGGACGACGCCTTCGCCTACGTCACGTCCTACCTGAGCGAGCACGTCCTGCGGCCGGTGCGCCCGCCCGGCATGCAGCCCGCGCCCGAGCGGCCGTGATCGACCCGCTGCGCCACCGCATCCTCGGCGACGACTTCCAGGCGGTCGAGGTCGCGCTCGAGCCCGAGCAGGCGGTGCGCGCCGAGCCCGGCTCCATGATGTTCATGGAGCACGGCATCGAGATGGACACCTCGACCGGCGGCGGCCTGCTGCAGGGGCTCAAGCGCAAGCTCGGCGGCGAGAGCTTCTTCATCACGACCTTCACGAACCGGGGCGCGCGCACCGCACACGTCGCCTTCGCCGCCGACAACCCGGGCAAGATCCTGTCCGTGGACCTCGGGCGCGGCGACATCCTGTGCCAGCGCAGCGCCTACCTGTGCTCGACGACCGGGATCGACGTCTCGGTCGCCTTCACGCGCCGGCTGGGCGCGGGCTTCTTCGGCGGCGAGGGCTTCGTGCTGCAGCGCCTGCGCGGCGAGGGCCTGGCCTTCATCAGCGCCGGCGGCACGATCGTCGAGCGCGAGCTGGAGCGCGGCGAGCGCCTGCGCGTCGACACCGGCTGCGTGGTCGGCTTCGAGGCGACCGTGGACTACGACATCCAGGTCGTGAGCGGGGTCAAGACGATGCTCTTCGGCGGCGAGGGGCTCTTCTTCGCCACGCTCGAGGGGCCGGGCCGCGTGTGGATCCAGACGCTGCCGATCTCGCGCTTCGCCGACCGCATCCTGGCCGCGACGAGGAGCGCCGTGGGCGAGAAGCGCCGCGGCGGCGCGCTCTCCAAGACCCTGGGCGACTTCCTGCAAGGAGACCGATGATGGAGAAACGCGTCGAGCACACCGACTCCGAGTGGCGCGAGCGGCTGACGCCCGAGGCCTACCGCGTCACGCGCCAGGGCGGCACCGAGCGGCCCTTCAGCGGCCGCTGGGAGCGCGAGCGGCGCGCAGGCACCTTCGGCTGCGTGTGCTGCGGCCTGCCGCTCTTCCGCTCGGACGCCAAGTTCGAGTCGGGCTGCGGCTGGCCGAGCTTCTTCGAGCCGCTCGAGGGCGCGAACCTGGTCGAGCTCGGCGACACGAGCCACGGCATGGTGCGCACCGAGGTGCGCTGCAAGCGCTGCGACGCGCACCTGGGCCACGTCTTCCCCGACGGCCCGCAGCCGACGGGCTTGCGCTACTGCATCAACTCGGTCGCACTCGACTTCGACGAGGACTTCTGAGCTTCACTTGCCGACGTAGCCCAGGCCCTCGAGCGCCTTGAGCGCCTCCGAGGAGCCCGTCTGCGCCGCCTGGTCGCCGAGCGACTGCACGAGCTTGTCGAGCGCGGCCGCGTCGGGATGGGCGTCCTTGCCGGCCTTGACCAGCGCGATCGCCTGGTCGAAGTGGCCCGCGCTTCCCAGGCGGCTCCCGATGCGCTGGTAGTCGGCCGGGCCGACCTGCGCCGGCAGCTCCTTCGCCAGCGCCAGGAACTGGCTCACGGCCTCGTCGGGGGCTTCCTTCGTGCGCGACTCGACGGCGCCCATCTTGGCGCGCAGGTACTCGGGGTGCGCGTGGTCCGCGCCGATCGCGTCCAGCGCCCGGTCGAAGTCGGCGCGCGCGGCGGCGAAGTCGCCGCGGCCGAGCGCGCGCGAGGCCTCGCTCGAGAGCGCGGCCGGGTCGGAGCTCCCTCCGCAGGAGAGCGCGGTCAGGGACAGCAGGGCGAGCAGGATCGAGAGGCGCATGGAGAGCTCGAGGGGTCGGGGTGGCGGCGGTCGAGGGCGAGAACGGCGCGGGAGGCCCCGGCGTTGGCGCGGCGCCCGGAAACGGGCGCGCAGCCTACTGGATCGGGGGCGGCAACGCGCTCGCCCGGCGACGCGACCCCCTGTCCGTCCGCGCTGGGCCTGCGGACGACGACAGGAGCGCAAGCCGTTGCCTCAGAAGAGCTTGCCGCCGTTCACCAAGAAGCGAAGGGATTTCGAGGCTCCAATCGCACTCCGATCGGAGTATCGTGGGAGTGCGATTGGAGTGTCGGGCGGCGCCCGACGCGCGCCGACCGCTCCCCCCGCCCGGCGGCGAGGCCATCCGTGCGCGAGAGCAAGGTCACCGTCAAGATCCCCCGCCCGCTCTACCGCAAGATCCAGCTCGTGGTGGACGGCTCGGGCTTCAACTCGCCGACCGACTTCATCGTCTACGTGCTGCGCGACCTGATGGGGGAGGCGGAGGAGCACGAAAAGGAACTCACCCAGGAGGAGCTCGACGACGTGAAGCGCAAGCTCAAGAACCTGGGCTACCTCTAGCGACAACCGACCCCTGATGAGCGTCACGACCGCCCCCAAGATCTCGCCCGTCCACGGAGGCCTCGCGGCCCCGGTGAGCCGCACCGTCGACCCGAAGACGGTCGACCTGGCCGCCTGGAAGGCCCTGCCGCGCGTGGCGGTCGAGGACGTCGACCGCACGACCCTGCAGCGCATCGCGGACGGCACGCTCTCGCCGCTCGTCGGGCCGATGGGCGAGGCGGACTACCGGAGCGTGCTCGAGCGCGGCGCGATCGAGCGCGGCGGCAAGGCCTGGGCCTGGACGATCCCGATCGTGCTGCCGGTGACCGACGCCGAGGCGCGCGCGCTCGCGCCCGGCAAGGAGGTCGCGCTGACGGCCGGCGGCGAGGCGTTCGGCACGCTGAGGGTCGAGTCGGTCTACGGCTGGGACAAGCCGGCCTTCGTGAAGGCCGTCTACGGGACCGAGCGCACCGACCACCCCGGCGCGCGCCTGTGGACCGCGGACCCGCGCACGAAGCTCGTCGGCGGCGAGATCCGCCTGCTGCCGCACGAGGACCGGCGCCCGTTCGCGAGCCTCGTCATGGCGCCGGCGCGCACGCGCGCGCTGCTCGGCGAGCGCTACGAGCAGTCCGTCGCCTTCCAGACGCGCAACCCCCTGCACCGCGCGCACGAGTACGCGCTCGTGTACGGCGCGGAGAAGATCCTGCGCCAGAGCGGCAAGCGCACCGGCGTCGTGCTGAACCCGCTCGTCGGCCAGCTCAAGGGCGACGACGTGCCGGCCGCGACGCGCATGGACACCTACCGCGCGCTGATCGAGGGCGGCTTCCTGGGCGAGGGCGACATGGACGAGGGGCTGTGGCGCTCGAAGGGCCAGAGCCTGCGCGAGCAGGTGCACCTGATCGGCCTCGACATGCGGATGTACTACGGCGGGCCGCGCGAGGCGGTCATGCACGCGATCTACCGCCAGAACCTCGGCTTCACGCACTTCATCGTGGGCCGCAAGCACGCCGACGCGCCCTACGACGACAAGACGCCGATCTGGGGCGACTTCGACGCGCAGGAGATCTTCGGCCGCCTGGGCGGCGCGCTCTCGATCCAGCCCGTCAACGTCGGCTTCGCCGCCTACTTCGAGGAGCTGGGCCGCGTGGGCCTGGTCGAGGAGAACCAGGGCAAGACGGTGGTCAACATCTCCGGCACGAAGATGCGCGAGATCCTCGACAAGGGCGAGATGCCCGACGCGCGCGTCATGCGGCCCTCCACGGCCAGGATCCTGGCCGAGTACTACGCGCGCACGCGCGCCTGAGCGCGTTCCGGACCATGGGCATCCTCGACCTCTTCAAGAAGAAGAAGCCGGCCGCGCCGCGGCCGCCGCTGCGTCCGCTCGTGCGCCCCGGCGCGCTCCCGCCGCACCCCGAGCCGCGGGCCGACAACAACTTCATCGTCGTCATCCTCGACTCGTGCCGCCACGACTCCTTCATGGCGGCCAAGCCGAAGGTGATCACGAAGCTGGGGCCGGTCGAGCGGCGCTACACGTACGCCTCCTGGACGGCGCCGTCGCACTACAACCTGCTGACGGGCCTCCTGCCGCACACCTCGCCGGCCAACGTGTACGCGTCGGAGTACTACAAGGAGGACTTCTTCAACTACAACACCCGGCTGGGCGCGAAGGGCATCGAGTTCGCGAAGATGGTGCCGGGGCTGTGGCTGCCCGAGCTCCTGCGCAACTCGCTGGGCTACAGCACGCACGCGCGCGTCTCGCTGCCGGTCCTGAACCCGAAGACGGGGATCAACCGCGCCTTCGACTCGTTCCAGCTCATGGAGAGCCACAACGACATGCGCGCCATGCTGCCGACGCTGACGTTCGACGCCGCGCGGCCGGCCTTCTACCTGCTGAACGTGGGGGAGACGCATTACCCCTACGCCAAGCCGGACGAGGACTCGTCGATGTGGCCGCGCATCAGCGGCGTGAACGGCGTCTTCAAGAAGCTGGACACCGACGTCGACGAGCAGGGCCGCCTGATCAAGAGCCAGGAGGCCTTCTTCGACCAGGACAAGCTCGACCAGCTGCGCGAGCGCCAGATCGACACCGTGCGCTACCTCGAGGGCGTCTTCGAGCAGCTCTACGACACGGTCCCGAAGAACACGCACATCATCGTGACCGCCGATCACGGCGAGCTCTTCGGCGAGATGGGCTACTTCGGCCACGGGCCGATCATGCACGACAAGTGCTTCGAGGTGCCGTACCTCGAGGGCAAGATCCGCTGAGCCGTCACCCGCAACGAACGATCCCACGCACGCGACTTCCATGACGAAGAACGGATTCACGCTCTGGTTCACCGGGCTCTCGGGCGCCGGGAAGAGCACGCTGGCCCAGTACCTGACGCCCAAGCTGCGCGAGAAGGGCAAGAGCGTCGAGGTGCTCGACGGCGACGAGGTGCGCGAGAACCTCTCGAAGGGGCTCGGCTTCTCCAAGGAGGACCGCGACACGAACATCCGCCGCATCGGCTACGTCGCGAACCTGCTGGCGCGCAACGGCGTCGCCGCGATCACGGCGGCCATCTCGCCCTACCGCGACGTGCGGCGCGAGATCCGCGGACGCGCGCAGGCGGCCTTCGTCGAGGTCTACGTGCACTGCCCGCTCGACGTGGCCGAGGAGCGCGACACGAAGGGCCTCTACAAGAAGGCGCGCGCCGGGATCATCAAGAACTTCACCGGCATCAGCGACCCCTACGAGGAGCCCGAGAACCCCGAGGTGACCGTCAACACCGCGGACGAGTCGATCGAGGAGTCGGCCGAGAAGATCCTGCGCTACCTGAAGGAGCGCGGCCTCCTCTAGGGCCCCCTGCGGGGAGCACGATGGACCCCGCGCGCGACCACCGGGCGCTCGAGCGGCTGCAGGAGCGGCTCGAGCGCTGGCTCGAGCGCCCCGACGCGGCGCTCTTCGCGGCCGCCCCCGGGGCCGCGGCCTGGAGCCCCGGGCAGCACGTCTACCACGTCGCGCTGGCGAACGAGCTCTCGCTCGAGAACGTGCTGTCGCTCGTCCACGAGCGCGGCCTCCTGCGCGCCGAGCCGCGCCCGCTGGAGCGCGCCGCCGAGGAGATCCTCGCCCGCGGCCGGCTCCCGCGCGGCACGCGCGCGCCGCGCTTCGTGACGCCGCCGGCGCGCCTGGCGCGCGCCGCCCTGGCCGACGTCGTCGGCGCGAGCCGCGACGCGATCGCGCGCGTGGGGGCCGTCCTCGGGCGCGTGCGCGGCGCGCCGCTCGCCATCCCGCACCAGGCGCTCGGCACGCTGGACGCGCCGCGCTGGCTGCGCTTCGCGCGCGCGCACGCCGCGCACCACCTGCGCATCCTGGGCGGCGGGAGCGCGCGGGCGGGATCGGGCGCGAGAGCGAGAGGCTGACGGGTGCGCGGCGCGCGGGCGCGTACCGGGCCGCTTTTTCACCCACGTCCCGTGGATGCGATGCGTAGGCGCCTACAATACCGGGCCGGCTCGCGCCCTCCCCCCGGGCCTCCAGCCCCGCCCCCCTCGGGACGATAGGGGCGGGCGAGCCCCCGGACCGCCCCCTCGGCAAGCCTTTCCACCTCCGGCTCCGTCTCTTCGCATGATCGAGCGCTTGCGGCACCTCCGAGCCCCGCTGGCGGCCGCGCTGGCGGCGTGCTGCCTCGCCGCTCCGGCCTCCGCCTACATCGGTCCGGGTGCCGGGTTCGCGGCGGCGGGCAGCGTGCTGGTCCTCCTCGGCACCTTCCTCCTGGCGTTCGCCGTGGTGCTCCTGTGGCCGCTCAAGGCCGTGGTGCGCCTGGTCGTGCGGCGCGGCGGCGCGAAGCCCAAGGTGAAGCGCCTGATCGTGGTCGGCCTGGACGGCTTCGACCCGGGCCTGGCGGAGCGCTTCGGGAAGGAGGGCCGCATGCCGAACTTCGCCGAGCTCGCGGCCGAGGGCTGCTTCCACCGCCTGGCGACGGCCTATCCCTCGATCTCGCCGGTCGCCTGGTCGAGCTTCGCCACCGGCGTCGACGCCTCGCGCCACAACATCTACGACTTCCTCACGCGCGATCCCTGCTCGTACTTCCCGGTGCTGTCGTCCACGGACATCCGCTCGCTGCCGCGGACGCTGAACCTCGGCCTGGCGAAGGTCCCGTGGGGGCGGCGCACGGTCTACCGGCTGCTGCAGAAGAGCCAGCCGTTCTGGAAGCTGCTCGGCGCGAGCGGCGTGTGGTCCTCGATCATCCGCGTGCCGATCACCTTCCCGCCGCAGAAGTTCAAGAACGGCACGCTGCTCTCCGGGATGTGCGTGCCCGACCTGCAGGGCACGCAGGGCTCGTTCTCCTTCTACTCGACCGCGACGCGCAAGGGCGCGCACACCGGCGGCCAGCAGTACCAGGTGCGCCTGAAGGACGGCGTGATCGAGTCGAACCTGACCGGCCCCCCGGGCAAGGACGGGCACCACATGAAGTGCCCGTTCAAGGTCGAGCTGGACGAGGCCGCGCGCACGGCGACCTTCCGCGTCGGCGAGGCCAGCGCGACCGTCGGCCTGCAGGAGTACACGCCCTGGCTGACGATCCCCTTCGAGGGCGTCACCGGCATCGCGCGCTTCTACGTCCAGACCTGGAAGGACGGCGACGTCGGCGTGTACGTCACGCCGATCAACATCGACCCGGACCGTCCGGCGATGCCGATCTCGCACCCCTTCGTGTACGCGATCTACCTGGCGAAGATGCTCGGCCCCTACGCCACGCTGGGGCTGGCCGAGGACACCTGGGCGCTGAACGAGCGCGTGGTGGACGAGGACGCGTTCCTGAAGCAGGCCTGGCTGATCTTCGAGGAGCGCAAGCGGATGCTGTGGGACGTGCTGGCGAAGACGAAGAAGGGCTTCGCCACGGTCGTGTTCGACACGACCGACCGCATCAGCCACATGTTCTACCGCACGCTCGACCCCGACCACCCCGCCAACGCGGGCAAGGAGGTCGAGCGCTACAAGGACGTGATGGGCGACCTGTACGCGCGCATGGACGCCTTCCTGGGCGAGGTGCGCGAGCGCATCGGCAACGATCCCGACACGGTGCTGATGGTCATCTCCGACCACGGCTTCTGCAACTTCCGCCGGGGGGTCAACCTGAACACTTGGCTCAAGCAGGAGGGCTACCTCGTGCTGAAGGAGGGCCACGAGACCTCGGGCGACTGGTTCGCGCAGGTGGACTGGGAGAAGACGCGTGCCTTCACGCTCGGGCTGACCGGCATCTTCGTCAACC
>CADEGS010000218.1 GCA_902826945.1 uncultured bacterium
TGAACTCGAGCTTGTCGAAGTCGATCTCGGGGAAGACCGACTGCTCGGCCAGGCCCAGCGTGTAGTTGCCGCGTCCGTCCAGCTTGGTCTTGACGCCGCGGAAGTCACGGATACGCGGCAGGACGACCGCGACCAGGCGGTCGAAGAACTCCCACATGCGCGCGCCGCGCAGCGTGACGGCCACGCCGATCGGCATGCCCTCGCGCAGCTTGAAGCCGGCGATCGACTTGCGCGCCTTGCGGATCGTCGGGCGCTGGCCGGTGATGGTGGCCATGTCGCGCGCGGCGGCATCGACGCGGCCCTTGTTCTCCACGGCGCCCTTGCAGCCCATGTTGATCACGACCTTGCGCAAGCGCGGGATCGCCATGGGGTTCTGGATCGAGAACTGCGACTGCAGCTTCGTGCGCACGTCGCGGTCGTAGTGCTCCTTCAGCCGGGGGGTGCTCATTTCTTCTTCTTCTCTTCCTCGCGGCGCTTGCGCGTCGGCTTGCCGGAGGCGTCGAGCGGCATCACGTTGCTGGCGTGGATCGAGCAGGCCTCCTGCACGCGCTCGCCCTTGGGGCTCTGCTGCGTCGGACGCTTGTGCTTCCAGCGCAGGTTGATCCCCTCCACGACGACGCGCTCGGCCTCGCGCTGCACGCGCACGACCTGGCCGGTCTTGCCCTTGTCGTTGCCGGCGATGACGAGCACGCGGTCTCCCTTGCGCACGCGAATCACACGACCTCCTGGGCCAGGGAGATGATCTTCATGTAGTTCTTGTCGCGCAGCTCCCGGGCCACGGCGCCGAAGATGCGCGTGCCCTTGGGGTTGCCCTCGTTGTCCACGATGACCATGGCGTTCTTGTCGAAGCGCACGTAGCTGCCGTCGGGACGGCGCGTGTTCTTGCTCGTGCGCACGATGACGCCCTTGACCACCGTGCCCGGCTTCAGGTCCGAGCCCGGCATGGCCTTCTTGACCGAGGCGACGATGATGTCGCCCAGGCCCGCGTACCGGCGGTGCGTGCCACCCAGGACCTTGATGCACATGGCGCGCTTGGCGCCCGTGTTGTCAGCCACGTCGAGGATCGTCTGCATCTGGATCACAGGTCACCTCCCTGCACCTCGGGCGCGAGGCGCGCGCGCTCGATGATCCGCACCAGACGCCAGCGCTTGCGCTTGGAGATCGGACGCGTGGCGGCCAGCTCGACCGTGTCGCCCGGCCGCGCCTCGTCCTGGGGGTCGTGGGCCATGTACTTCTTGGTGCGGCGCACGTACTTCCCGTACTTCGGGTGCTTGTACTTCTGCTCGACGACCACGGTGATCGTGGTCGCGCCCTTGGCGCTGGCCACGACGCCCTGGACGACCTGGCGTTGGTTGCGGGTGATGGCGGTCATGGCTCTAGCGCGGCTCCTGGCCCCGGACGCCCCGGGCTCGCTCGTGGAGGACGGTGCGCACGCGCGCGATGGAGCGGCGCAGGATCGGGATCTGCGCCGGGTTGGCGGCCGTCTCGACCGCCGAGCGGAAGCGCAGGTCGAACAGCTTCTTCTCCATCTCGGCCGCGTCGTACTCGAGCTCCGAGTCGGTCTTGCTCCGGACTTCTTCGATCTTCACGTCGTCCTCCCTCAGGTGGTCGGCAGGCGGCGGACCATCTTCACCTTGATGGGCATCTTGTGCGCGACGCGCTTGAAGGCGAGCTTCGCCTTCTCCTCGGGGATGCCCCCGAGCTCGTACAGCAGCGTGCCGGGCTTGACCGTCGCGGCCCAGAACTCGACGTCGCCCTTGCCCTTGCCCATGCGGGTCTCGGCGGGCTTGCCGGAGATCGGCTTGTGCGGGAAGACGCGGATCCAGACCTTGGCCTGGCCGCCCGTCGCGCGGTTGGCCGCGATGCGCCCGGCCTCGATCTGGCGGCCGGTGATCCAGCCCCAGTCGAGCGCCTGCAGGCCGAAGTCGCCGAACGCGACCTTGTTCCCGCTCGTCGCGAAGCCCTTCAGGCGCCCGCGGTGCTGCTTACGGAACTTGGTCCTCTTGGGCATCATCGCCATGGTTCGTCCTCCTCGGCCCTCAGGCGTTCGCGCGGCGCCGTCCGCCGCCGCCGGGACGCGGCGCGCGCTCCGGAGCGCCACCCGCCCCGGGCACGCCCTGGTTCACGCGCCAGTCGATCTTCTTGCCGGGGTCGACGTCGCCCTTGTAGATCCAGACCTTCACGCCGATGACGCCGTAGGTCGTACGCGCCAGCGCCGTGCCGTAGTCGACGTGCGAGCGCAGGGTCGAGAGCGGTACGCGCCCCTCGCGCTCCTTGGCCGTGCGCGCCATCTCGGCGCCGCCCAGACGGCCGTTGACCTCGACCTTCACGCCCTTGGCGCCGGCCTGCATGGTCGTCTGGATGGCCTTCTTGATCGCGCGCCGGAAGGCCATGCGCTTCTCCAGCGCCTCGGCGATCACCTCGGCCACCAGCGCGGACTCGAGCTCCGGCCGCTTGATCTCGCGCACCGTCAGGTGGCAGGTCATGCCGGTGATGTCCTGCAGCTCCTTCTTGAGCTGGTCCACGCGGACGCCCTTGCGGCCGACCAGCACGCCGGGGCGCGCGGTGTGGACGATGACGTTCACGGCCTCGCCCGTGCGCTCGATCTCGATGCGCGGGATGCCGGCGGACTTGTACTCGCCGTGGACGTGCTTGCGGATCTTGTCGTCCTCGACAAGGAGCTTCTTGAAATCCTTCTTGTTCGCGTACCAGCGCGAGCGCCAGGGCTCGATGACTCCGATGCGGAACCCGGAGGGATGGACCTTCTGTCCCATGGCTAGTCGCTCTCCTCGCGCTCGCGGACGACGACCGTCAGATGGCTGGTGCGCTTGCGGAAGGGCATCGCGCGGCCCTGCGGTCCCGGGCGCCAGCGCAGCCGCTTCATGTGCAGCGGGCCGTCGTCGGCACGCGACTCGCACACGTACAGGCGGTTGATGTTGATCTCCTCGTCCTGGCTGGCGTTGGCGACGGCCGACTTCAGCACCTTGAGGAAGAAGGCGGCGGAGCGCCGCGGGTTGAACTGCAGCGTCTCGATCGCGCGGTTGACGTCGAGGCCGCGGATCAGGTCCGCGGCCAGGCGCGCCTTGCGCGCGGTGAGGCGCGCGAAGCGGTGCCGGGCGACGAATTCCTTGGTTGCGGTCGTCATTTCGGAGCCGCCTTGATGCCTTCCTTCTTGTTGGTGTGGCCGCGGAAGGTGCGCGAGGGCGCGAACTCGCCCAGCTTGTGCCCCACCATGTCCTCGCTGACCGTGACCTTGAGGTGCTTGTTCCCGTTGTGGACCAGGAACGTGTAGCCGATGAAATCGGGCGGGATCGTCGAGCGGCGCGCCCAGGTCTTGATGGCCTCGCCCTTGCCGCTGACCTGCGCGACCTTTCGGACCAGCTTGGCGTCGACGTACGGCCCCTTCTTGATGCTGCGTGCCAAGGGAGTTCCTCGTTACTCGCGGACCTTGCGGCGCCGCAGGATGAACTTCGTGGAGGGGTTCTTGTCTCTGCGCGTCTTGCCGCCCTTGGCCAGCACGGCCGTGGGCGAGCAGGGGTGGCGCCCGCCCTTCGTGCGACCCTCGCCCCCGCCGTGCGGGTGGTCCACGGGGTTCATCGCGGTGCCACGCACGGTGGGACGGATGCCCTTGTGGCGCCGGCGGCCGGCCTTGCCGAGCTTGACGTTCTGGTGGTCGGTGTTGCCGATGCGGCCGATGGTCGCGCGGCACTCGACGTGCACGCGGCGCAGCTCGCCCGAGGGCAGCTGTAGCACGGCGTAGTCGCCTTCGCGCGCCTGGAGCTGCGCGAACGAGCCGGCCGAGCGGCAGATCTGCCCGCCCTTGCCGACGTGCAGCTCGACGTTGTGCACCATCAGCCCGACGGGCACCTCGGCCAAGCGCATCGAGTTGCCGGGCAGCGGATCGGTGCCCGTGCCCGAGCCGATCGTCTGGCCGACCTCGAGCCCCAGCGGCGCCAGGATGTAGCGCTTCTCGCCGTCGGCGTACCACAGGAGCGCGATGTTGGCCGAGCGGTTGGGGTCGTACTCGATGCTCTTCACGCGCGCCGGCACGCCGTCCTTGTCGCGACGGAAGTCGATCAGGCGGTAGCGCCGCTTGTGCCCGCCGCCGCGATGGCGGCAGGTGATGTGGCCGTGGTTGTTGCGGCCGCCGCTCTTGCGCAGCGGACGCAGCAGGCTCTTCTCCGGCTTGCCGGCGGTGAGCTCCGAGTAGTCCAGGACCGTGCCGTGGCGGCGGCCGGCCGAGGTCGGGTTGTACGTCTTGATGCCCACGTGCGGCTCCTAGAGGATCTCGATCGTCTGGCCCTCCCCGAGGAGGACCATGGCCTTTTTCCACTCCTGCGTGCGGCCGACGCTACGGCCGCGCCGGCGCCACTTGCCCTTCACACGCAGCGTGTTCACGCCACGCACGCGCACGCCGAAGAGCTTCTCGACGGCCTGGCGGATCTCGACCTTGTTCGCGTCGCGCGGGACGCGGAAGGTGTAGGCGTTGCGGGTCGCGGAGCCGTCGGTCGCCTTCTCGGTGACCACCGGCTTGCGCACGATCTGGTAGTGACGCGTCAGCTCGCTCACGACTCATCTCCTCCGGCCGCGCCGCGGCCCAGCCGCTGGACCAGCGCATCCATCGCGGAGCGCCCGACGATCAGGAGCCCGCCGCTGACCACGTCGAAGGCGCACAGCTCGGCCGCCGTCGTCACGCGCACGCCGGGGAAGTTCCGGAACGAGCGCCACACGTTCTGGTCGGCGCTCTCGAGCACGACCAGCGCGCGGCGCGGCGCGCCCAGGTCGGCCAGCACCTTGCGCGCCTGCCGGGACGAGGGCGCGCTCCAGCCGCCGAGGTCGGCGATCACGAGCTCGCCGTCGGCCATCTTGCCGAAGAGCGCCGAGCGCGTCGCCACGCGCCGCGCCTTGGCCGGCATGTGGTAGACGTAGCTGCGCGGCTTGGGCCCGAAGACCGTGCCGCCGCCGCGCCAGATCGGCGACTTGCGGTCGCCGGCGCGCGCGCGCCCGGTGTGCTTCTGCTTCCAGGGCTTCTTGTTGGAGCCCGAGACCTCCGCGCGCCCGCGCGTGCTGGCGGTGCCCAGGCGCTGGTTGGCCTGGAACATCACCACCGCGTCCTTGAGGGTGCGGTAGAGGACGCGCGGCTTGCCCGCGCGGTCGAGGAAGGGGCTCTCGTCGAGGTCGACGGTGCCCACGCTGCCGGCTTTGTAGCTCTTGACCTGCATCGCTGGCTCCTAGGCCGTCTTCGGGCGACCCGTCTTGGCCGTGCGGACCTGCACGAACCCGCCGCGCGGCCCGGGCACGGCGCCCTTGAGGAAGAGCAGGTTGCGCGCCTCGTCGACGCGCACGACCTGGAGGTTCTTCGTGGTGTGGCGCGCGTGGCCGTAGTGGCCGGACATGCGCTTCCCGGGGAACAGCTTGCCGGTGCGCTTCGTGCCGATGGAGCCCGGCTGGCGCACGTTCATGCAGCCGTGCGTCTCGGGGCCGCGCGAGAAGCCGTGGCGCTTGATCGTGCCCGCGAAGCCGCGGCCCTTCGTGGTGCCGATCACGTCCACCACGTCGCCGGCCTTGAAGCCCGCCACCGTCACGCTCGCCCCGACCTCGAGCGTCGCCGCGGCGCTCAGCCGCTGCTCGCGCAGGAAGCGCTTGGGGCCCAGCCCCGCCTTCTCGAGCTGGCCGATCTGCGGCTTGCGGACCCGCTTCGCGCGCACGTCCTCGTAGCCGAGCTGCAGCGCGTCGTAGCCGTCGCGCTCCTGCGTGCGCACCTGGGTGACGACGCACGGACCGGCCTCGACGACGGTGACACCCACCTGGGTGCCGTCCTCGCCGAAGACCTGCGTCATCCCTTGCTTGCGTCCTAGGATCAGCGTCATGACTCCTCGAACCGGTAGCGCTCGTCGCTCGCGGGGCGCAGGCGCACCCGCGAGACCGGCCGGTTCGACCCTCGGCGCCCCCCGGCGTGCGGGGTGGCGCCGACGCATGGCCACGCGGCGACGGACGAGCTCACGTTGTGAGAAAAGCGAACGGACCGGACGGAGCCGGCTCGCTCGATGGAGGCGGAGAGGTTCTGCTCGGCGGTGCGGCGGGCCCCGGAGGGACCCGATCCCACGCGGCCCGCGAGGGCCGCGCTCGAGGCCCTGGGGTCAGGCCTTGATGCGGATGTCCACGCCCGCGGGCATGTTGAGGCTGCTGAGAGCGTCCACCGTCTGGCTGGTGGGCTCGGAGATGTAGATGAGGCGCTTGTGGGTCCGGATCTCGAACTGCTCGCGCGACTTCTTGTCGATGAACGGCGAGCGCAGCACGGTGTAGCGCTCGATCCGCGTGGGAAGGGGGATCGGCCCCGCGACCCGGGCACCGGTCCGTTTGGCCGTCTCGACGATGTCGACGGCGGACTGGTCCAGGGCCTCGTGGTCGTAGGCCTCCATACGGATCTGGATCTTGTCGCTCATGGATGGGAGTGGCGTCGCAGGACGCCTCTCGCGACGCGGCGCGTCCGAGAGGAGGGCCCCCTGCACCTCGCTCGTGGTCCCCTGCAGCCATCGCTCGCGCGGAGAACCACCAAAGGGGCGGAGACCTTACCAGTGGGCCAAGACCAGGTCAAGCGCGGCGGCCGTTCGCGGGGCGCTCTGGCGCCGATCGCACAAGCTCTTGTAGGTCAACAGGTTACGCCCAGATAGCTATTGCCACACCAGCCCACGCGCGGGAAGCGCCTCCTCGGGCACGCGCCGGAACCCGGCCGGAGTGAGCGAGAAGCCTGCGCGGCCCTGCGAGAGCGAGCGCAGGGTGGTCGCGAAGCCGAACATCTCGAACAGGGCCACGCGGCCGCGCAGCGTGCGCGCATCGCGGGTGGCGGCGAGCTCGGCGATGTCGGCCCGCTTGGCGTTCAGCTCGGCCACGATGCCGCTCGTGAACTCGCTCGGGGCGACGATCTCGAAGGCCATCAGGGGCTCGACCAGGACGACCTCGGCCTCCGCCAGCGCCTGGCGCAGCGCCTGGGCCGCGGCCTGCGCGAAGGCCGGCTCGGCGTCGTGCGCGGGGTCGCTCGCTCCCCCCACCACGGCCAGCGCGGCGCCCATCACGGGGAAGCCGAAGCGCGGCCCGACCGAGAGCCCCTGCACGAGCGTCTCCTCGACCGCGGGCCGCAGCGCCGCGGGGATCGGCACGCCCGGATCCCAGGCCACGACGGGCGCGCGCAGCGCGGCCTCGTCGTCGATGGCGAGCGCGCGCAGCTCGACCTCGACCTCGCCCGCGGCGCGCTTGCCGGCCAGGACGCGCGCGACGCGCTCGCGCGCGCGCGCGCCGCGCGTCGGCGCCTCGCGGTAGGCGACGCGCGGCTGGCCCACGCGCACCTCGAGGCCGAACTCGTCCCGCAGGCGGTGCTCCTTGATCTCGAGGTGCAGCTCGCCCATGCCGGCGATCAGCCACTGGCCGGTCTCCTCGTCCTCGCGCACGCGGAAGCTCGGGTCCTCCTGGGCCAGGCGCTGCAGCGCGAGGCCCAGCCGCTCGCGGTCGCCCGTCGCGCGCGGCTCGACCACGCGCGTGATCACCGGGTCGGCGAAGCGCAGCCGCTCGAGCACGACCGCCTGCTCGTGGTCGCAGAGCGTGTCGCCCGTCGCCGTCAGCTTGCAGCCGGTGAGCGCGACGATCTCGCCCGGGCCGGCGCTCTCGACC
>CADEGS010000219.1 GCA_902826945.1 uncultured bacterium
CGCAGCGCCTCGTTGTAGACGGCGAGCAGCGCGTACACGACCGGGCAGCAGTGCCCCGCGACGAGCACGAAGCGGTCGCCGAAGGCGAGCTCGGGCCGGCGCACGTCCCAGCGCATGCCGGCGCCGAGCGTGCTCGCGACGAGCAGCGGCACCTTCGAGCGCGAGCCGCCGGGGTGCCCGCTCTGGCGCAGGTTCAGCATCAGGTCGATGCACTGGTCGACGAGGTCGCCGACCTTTTCCCAGCGGTGGAAGTGGAGCGAGAGCGCTTCGTACGTGGGCCGGCCGAGGGTCTGCATGGGGCGCGCGGAGGGTCCGTGGGGGGCTCTGGGCCCACACTCTACGCGCGCCCGGCGGCCGGCGGGCGGGCGGGATCAGCCGGGCGCGGCGACGAGCGCTCCCTCGCGCGCGAAGGCGGCGAGGAAGCCCTCGAGGTCGGCGGGCGCCGCGCCGTGGGCGCGCGCGAAGCCGGCGCGCTCGTCGGCGCCGAGCGGGCCCGCCGCCAGGCGCGCGAAGAGCGCGTCGGCGGGCGGCGCGAGCGGCTCGGCCGAGACCTCGGCCAGCCGCAGCGGGCTCGGCCGCGGCGCCGCGAGCAGCAGCAGGCGCTCCTCGCCCGGCCCGAGCGCCGGCCGGGTCGGCGGAGCGCCGGCGGCCCGCGCGTCCTCCGCGAGCGTCGCGAGCAGGGCCGCGGCCGCGGCGTGCGTGCCCGCGGGCAGCGTCAGGACCGCTGCGCGCGCGGAGAGCGCGAGCGTGCCGAGCGGCGCCCCTGCCAAGCGGTCGGCGCCCGGCGCGGCGCCTGCCGCGGCCCCCGCGTCGGGCGCGTCCGGCCCGCCGGCCGAGCGCTCGACGGGGCACCTGCGCAGCCGCGCCAGCGCGAGCTCGAGCGCGGCCAGCGCGCCGAGCAGGCGGTCGCCGCGCGCGCGCGCCTCGCGCACCGCCCAGGCGCCGAACGCGAGCGGCAGCGGCTCGCCCTGCGCGAGCGCGCCGTGCAGCTCGTCCGAGCGCGCGAAGGGCGCCAGGAAGGCGTCCGCGGAGACGCCATGCGCGCCCGCGGCGAGCGTCGCGCGGAACTCCGAGCTCGCGTTCCCGAGCACCTGCAAGCGCCGTCGGCCGCCGGGATCGGCCGCGATCGCGCGCGGGTCGGCCGCGAGGAGCAGCGCCAGCGCGCCCTCGTCGAGCCCGCTCGAGGCGAGCGCGGCGGGCTCGCGCGCGAGGAGGCGCCGCGCGAAGCCCGGATCGAGCTGCATGCGGAAGAGCGTGCGCTGCAGGCGCGCGCGCAGCGCTGCGCCGCGCGGCGGACCGGGGCGCGGATCGGCGCCGCTCGTCGCGGCGCTGCGGAGCGCCTCGATCCGTCCGCTCGCGTCCGCCTCCGTCCCGGCGCTCATCGCGAGGCGGCGGGCGTCGCGACCGCCTCGCGCGCGCGCGGCCACGCGTCCGCCAGGCGCGCGTAGAGCGGCAGCACGTCCTCGACGCGGTTGCGCTCGCACTCGAGCACCAGCGCGCGCAGGTTCGGCGCGCGCGGCAGCACGGCCTCGAGGATCGTCCAGGTGTCGGGCAGCACGGCCGTCCCGTGGTCGTCCTCGACCAGCGCCAGCCCCTCCCAGGCGAAGGGCGTCGCGCCGGCGACGTGCAGCTCGACCACGCGCTCGAGCGGGAAGCCGTCGAGCCCCGCGAGCGGCGCGTGACCGCAGGCGCGCTGGTAGATCGCGAGGTGCGCCACGTCGAGGAGGAGGCCGCAGTCCGCGCGCTCGGCGACGCGCGCGAAGTAGTCGAGCAGGTGCATGCGCCCGAGGTAGACGTGCGCGGGCGGGTTCTCGGGCAAGACCTCGAGGCCGCTCGCCGCGCGCAGCGCGCGCACGCTCCCGGCCAGCGCGTCCGCGCCCTCGGGCTCGAGGATCGGCGGCAGGAGCGCGCCGTGCCCGCGCTCGCGCGGCCCGACGTGCCACAGGCCCGCGTCGCCGCACAGCCAGGCGGCGCCGAGCGCGCGCGCGAGGGCGCTCGTCTCGGCCACCCAGTCGGGGTCGAGGTCGTCGGGCTCCTCGAGGTTCACGTCGAGGAAGTGGTAGGTGAGCGGCCAGCCGCGCCCGGCCCAGGCGCGCGCGTCGTCGTCGGCGCCGCGCTCGAGGTCCGCGCCGACCTCGAGGAAGCGCACCAGCCCGCCGCTCGCCGCGCGCAGCGCGAAGAGGTCCAGCCCGTGCGCGCGCGCGCCGTACTCCGTGGACACGCCCAGCCCGAGCAGCGGCAGCGCGCGCACGCGCCGCTCGAACGGCTCGACCACGACGGCGGGGCTCACGAGAGGTCGCTGGTCTCGCCAGGCGCGCCCATCCTAGCACCCGGCCCGACCGCCGTCCCTCGGCGCGGGTGCGCCGAGGCGGAGTCGCACGCCGCGGTGCCGCATCGCGCTCGCTCGCGCGAGCGTCGCTCGGCGCCGTGCCGGCGAGCGCCGTCGGTGCGGAGCCGCGCGCCGGCCCTCAGGGCTGCGTGCGCTCGAGGCGCAAGGCGCCGCTGAAGGCGAGGCCGCCCGACGCGGCCGGGTCGAAGACGGCGGCCTGCAGCACGAGCGCCGAGCCCAGCGCGGCGGGGTCCATGCCGAGCGGCAGGACGAAGCTCGCGCTGCCCGCGCCGGCCTGGCCCGCCGGGCCGTCGAGCGCGAAGGGCTCGAGCACGACCGGCGCGGGCACGAGCGTCGCGCCGAGGACGCCGAGCGCGATCTCCTCGTCGCCGAGCACGAGCACGCCGCTCGCGCCGCCGAGCGCGTCCCCGAGCTCGATCACGACGCTCGTCCCCAGGCGCGGGCATCCCGAGCACGCGAGCGTCGGCACGAGCCCGCCCGTGCCCGGGCTCGCGCCGCCGCGCGCCGCCACCGGCGCGCCGCCGGCGACGACGTAGCAGCGACCGCTCAGCGCGCCACCCGCGGCGTTCACCGCCGCCGTCAGGAACAGGTCGAGCTCGCCGTCGCCGTCCACGTCGCCGATCCCGTGCGCGTCGAAGCCCAGCCCCTCGCCGGGGAAGGTGCTCGTCACCTCCTGCAGCACGGACAGGTCGCTGCCCGAGACCACCACCGCCTTGCCTGCGCCGCTCGCGCCCGCGCCGTCGGTCCAGCCGCACAGGAGCAGGTCCGCGTGGCCGTCGCCGTTCGCGTCGCCCATCCCGCGGCCGATGCCGAAGCCCTCGCCGGCCTGCGCGCCGCCGAGCGCCCACAGCCGCGCGCCGTCCTGCCCCTCGAAGACGTACGCGCGCCCCGTGCCCGGCCCGAGCGCCGCGTCGGAGAAGTCGCTCACGTACACGTCGGCGAAGCCGTTCGCGTTCACGTCGCCGGCGTCGGCGACGAAGAAGAGCCCGAAGTCCACGGCGCTCGCGTCCGCGTCGAGCGTGTAGAGCCGCGTCTGCGCCGCGACGTCGTAGACGTACGCCTGCCCGCGCTGCCCGGGGCCGGCGTTGCGCGCGCCGACGATCAGCTCGTCGCGCCCGTCGCCCGTCACGTCGCGCAGGCGCGCGAGGGCGGTGCCGAGCTGGTCGCCCGCCGCGTCGCCGTCGATCGTCCACAGCACGGTCTCCCCGCCGTCGGCGCCCGACAGCACCCACACGCGCCCGGCGTTCGCGCCGGCCGTGTCGTCCAGCGGCGCCGCTCCCGCCACGTCGCCGAAGCCGTCGCCGTCGACGTCGCCGAGCCCCGTGACCGACGCGCCGAACGTGCCCCCGACGCTGCCCTGGCGCTGCGCGAGGAGCAGCGCGCCGTGATCGGACGGCTTGCCCGACCAGACCTGGATCCGCCCGCGGCTCGAGGGGAAGGGCGCCCCGGCGATCACGTCGCAGACGCCGTCGCCGTTCACGTCGCCCGCGTCGCGCACCGAGATGCCGAGCTGCCAGCCGCCCCCGTTGCCGTCGGCGTGGAAGAGCTCGTGCCCGGTGCGCGGCGAGACGACCGTGACGCGGCCCGACGCGTTGCCGTTCGCGTCGTGGAAGGGCGCCGTGATCGCGACCTCGTCCACGCCGTCGCCGTCGAGGTCGGGGATCGGCGCGGACACCCAGCCGAACTGGTCGCCCGCGGCCTCGCCCTGGAACGTGCGCACGAGCCGCACGCACTCGAGGAACGCGCCGCGCGGTGGCTGGGCGAAGGGACGCTCCGCGCTCGGCCCGAGCGCGGTCCCCGACGTCGCCTGCGCGCCGAGCGCCCCTGCGAGCCCGACGAGGGAGAGAATGGAGCGGAGCAGCGGGCGCGGTGCGGTGGGGTGCATGGCGGCGATCGCGGGGGCGGCGCCCCCTCGCCGCGGCGGACCGTCCGCCGGGCAGGTGGCGGGAACTGCTGGCCCTAGCGCGCGCCGCTTCCGCGGTCACCCGGGCTCCTGCCGCGGCCGGATGTCCCTGCCGCTCCCGCACGCGCTAGCGTGGTGCAGCCATGCACGCCGACACGATCTCTTACGCGACCAACGAAACCGTTACGCGCGCCGAGCTGCTCGCCGTCCTCGCCGCCTCCGGCCTCGCCGAGCGCCGGCCGGTGGACGATCCCGCCTGCCTCGACGGCATGCTCGCCGGCGCGACGCTCACCGTCACCGCGCGCGCCGCCGGCCGCCTGGTCGGCATCGCGCGCTCGCTGACGGACTTCGTCTACGCCTGCTACCTCTCCGACCTCGCCGTGGACCGGACGCTCCAGCGCGCCGGCATCGGCAAGGAGCTCGTGCGCCGCACGCAGGCCGCGCTCGGCCCGCGCTGCTCGCTGATCCTGCTCGCCGCCCCCAAGGCCGCCGACTACTACCCGCGCATCGGCTTCGAGCACCACCCGCAAGCCTGGATCCTGAAGCCGGGCATGCGCGTGAGCGACTGAGCGCGGCGCGGCAGCGCGCTTCACGCGTCCCGCGCGAGGCGGAACTGCGTGAAGGGGTAGGGGTAGTTGAAGCGGAACCAGTTGCGGAAGCTCTTGCGCAGGAGCGCGTCGTCGGTGGCCCACGAGCCGCCGAGCAGCACGCGGTGGGCGCCGTCGAAGAAGGCGGCGGAGTAGCCGGGGTAGCTCTTCACGTAGGGGTCGAAGCCGTCGTGGCGCTCGAAGCGCGTGGCGGTCCAGTCCCAGCCGTTGCCTAGCAGGTCGAGCGCGCCGCACGGGGAGGCGCCGGCGGGGTAGCGGCCGACGGGCGTCGGCGCGAGGTGGCGGAAGCCGAAGTTGCCGCGGCCGTCGCGGGCGGCGGCGTCGGGAGCGGCGCCGGGCACGAGCGGGGGATCGCTCGGTCCGGGCGCTCGCGAGGGTTCGGGCGCCGCGCCGGCGCGCGACGGCGGCGCGTTGCGCTCGCGCGGAGCGGAGTCGCCGCCGGCGCTCCAGGGGAAGGCGCGCGCGGGGTCGTCGCCGTAGGCGGCGCGCACGAGCTCGGGCTCGCTCGGCAGGCGCGCGCCGGAGTGGCGCGCGAAGGCGTCGGCCTCGGCCCACGAGACGCTCGCGGGCCAGGCGGCGACGTCGTCGAGCGGCACGTCGTCGAAGAGCGTGCGCACGTGCCAGCGGCCGTCGCGGCGGAACCAGTCCTTGGGGCAGGCGAGCGCATGCTTGCGCGCCCAGGCGAAGCCCTCGGGGCTCCAGGCGCGCGCGTCCTCGTAGCCGCCGCCGTCGACGAACGCGGCGAAGCGCTCGAGCGTGACCGGCACGCGCTCGAGCGCGAAGGCCTCGACGCGCACGTCGCGCGCGGGGAACTCGTTGTCCCAGCCGAAGGGGATCGCGTCGAAGGAAGCGCCGAGGCGCGCGTTGCCGGCGGGGACGCGCGCGGGCGCGAGCGCGGGCGCGCTCGCGCCGAGCACCGGCGCGTCGAGCCAGGCGGGCCGCACGAGCTGCGCGCGGTCGAGCTCGTGCAGCATGTACAGCAGCGTCTCGTGGTGCATCAGCTCGTGCTCGAGCACGAGGTGCAGGATGCGACCGCGCTCCGCGAGCACGTCCTCGCGCGCGCGCTGCGCGAGCTCGTCGGCCGCGCCGCGCACGAAGGCGCGCACGTGGTCGCGGTAGCGCAGGATCAGGTCGAGCGCCGGCCAGTCGCGCGCGCTCGCGGGCTCCTCGCCCTCCTCGGGGTCGATGCCGAAGTCGAACAGGCGGTCGAAGGCCGCGAAGGACGACGCGCCGCGGCCGAGCACGCCCTTCGCGAGCAGGTTCCAGGTGAACGCGGGCAGGTGGCCGACGTAGAAGACGAGCGGGTTGCGCTGGCCGATCGGGCGCTGGCGCAGCGCGGCGGGACGCACCAGCGCGAAGAGCGCGTCGGTGCGGCGCCAGGCGCGCTCGAGCCGCTCGAGGAGCTCGGGCTGCGCTCGCGGTGGCGTCGGATCGGGGGCGCCGCGGGGCGCCGCGCTCCGATCCGAGAGCAGCGGGTCGGGGGGGGAAGCCATGCCGGCTCGCGCGGAGCCCGAGGAGCGTAGGCCGCCGCGCGCGAGGCGTCCACCCCCGCCGCAGCGGATGTTTCCCTAGCGCACCGTCAGCGTCTCGAGCAGCGACACGAGCCAGGCGTGGCTCGCGCCGCGCGTGTCGTCGGCGAGCGTCTGGAAGCGGAGCTGCATGCCCGACAGCGCCGCCGCCGCGGGCACGCGCACGCGCACGATCTCGGGCTGGTCCGCGCCGGCGTGGGTGCCGCTCCACAGCAGAACGGGATCGGCGATCTCGAGCGCCACGCCGAAGGGCGTCGGCGTCGCGCCCGCCTGGCTGCCGGCCGCGAGCAGGTAGGGAGCGCCCTGCGGCCCGCTGACGCGCAGCTCGAAGGTCTCGCCGGGCGCGGGGTCGCTCGGCAGCAGCGTGACGAGCGAGCGCAGCCGAAGCGCCGCGTCGTAGGCCTGCAGCTTGCCGGCGCCGGTGATCGTGTCCTTGCCGGGCTCCTCGAGGTCGAGCGCGGTCTCCTGCAGCGCCTGCGCGATCTGGCGCGGCAGCGCGCCGGGGCTCTGCTGCAGGAGCAGGCAGATCGCGCCGCCGACGTGCGGCGTGGCCGCGCTCGTGCCGCCGAAGGAGGGCAGGTAGCTCGCCGGGCCCTTGGTCGTGCGCACGTTCGTGTACGCGGCGAGGTCGGGCTTCAGCAGCCCCGGCCCCGCGCCGTTCCACCACGGGTAGTCCCAGAAGAGCGGGTTCTGCGGCCAGTGGAAGCTCGGCTTGCTCGCGCGCACGTCCTCCCACGCGGAGGGGCCGCGGCTGCCTTCCGCGTACGGCCGGTCGCCGTCGAGCAGGATGCCCCCGACGCCGAGCACGGAGCTGCGGCGGCCGGCGAGCTCCGCGGGATGGCGCCACGGCGAGGGGCAGTTCGCCGGCGTCGCGACGTTCCAGGGCAGCGGGTCGGCGAGCAAGGCGAGCCCGCGGTTGCCGACCGAGTTCGCGTGCACGATGCCGGCGGCGAGCTCCATCTCCATCGCCGCGCGGAAGGCGTGGTAGTCGGGCGCATCGCCCCACTTGACCGAGTGGCTGGAGCTGACGCAGTCGGCGCCGATCGCGATCGCGTACTGGTACGCCTCGAGGAGCTGCCCGGCGCTCGACACGCGCGCGACGGCCATCGTCGCGCCGGGCGCCATGCCGGTCGCCGTGCCGCCGTTGCCGGCGCCGTTGCCGACCAGGATGCCGGCCGTGGCCGTGCCGTGGCCGCCGTCGTAGG
>CADEGS010000220.1 GCA_902826945.1 uncultured bacterium
CTCCGCCGAGGAACTCGGCGAAGGCCTGCGCGTCGAAGGTCGAGCCGAGGAACTGGCCCTTCTTCTCGCCGGTGCGCGGATCGACGAGCACGTAGACCGGCGTCGCGACCGAGCCGGTCAGCTCCTTCTGCAGCGCGAGGATGCGCTCGAGGTGGTCCGTGCCGTCGGTGTGCAGGCGCGCCTCGACGTAGCTCCGGTGCAGGACGTCCGCGACGGGCGGGCTCGGGAAGACCTTGTTCTCCATCGCGCGGCAGTTCACGCAGGTCAGCCCGGTGAAGTTGACGAGCAGGAGCTTCTCGTCGGCCCTGGCCACCTGCAGCGCCTGGTCGTAGTCGTCGAGGACGATCGTCCACTCGCCCGGCGGGCGGTACCACTGCGGGAAGAGCGCGCCGCCCGAGTACGGCGGCGCGATGGCCGTCATCACGTAGTCGAGCGGACGCCCGAGCATGCCGACGAAGCAGTAGACGGCGAAGACGAGCGAGAGCGCCGCGCCGCCGGCGCGCAGGCGCCCGACGCGCTCGCGCGGCCGGTGGAAGAAGCCGAGCAGGTAGATCCCCGCCAGCGCGAACACCAGCGCCCAGGCCGCCAGGAAGAGCTCGCGCGAGAGCACGTTCCAGCGCCACTGGATGTCGGAGTTCGAGAAGAACTTGAGCGCCGCGGCGAGCTCGACGAAGCCCAGGAAGTGCTTCAGCGTGTTCATCCACTCGCCGCTCCTCGGCAGGGCCTGCAGGCGGCCGGGCAGGAGCGAGAGCAGCACGAACGGCGCCGCCATCGTGGCGCCGAAGGTCGCCATGCCGAGCACCAGCCGCGCCGTGTCGCCGCCCGAGCCGCCCAGGCCCAGGATCGCGCCGACGACCGGCGCGGTGCACGTGAACGAGGTCACGACCAGCGTCGCCCCCATCAGGAACACGCCCAGGAGCCCGCCGACCGTCGAGGCGCGCGAGGCCGCGTTCATGAGCTGGCGCGGCGGCTCGAGGTTGATCACGCCGAAGAGCGCCAGCGCGAACAGGAAGAAGAGCGCGCCGATCACGACGTTCGTGATCGGGTTCGCGGCGAAGCGGATGATCACCGGCCCGACCAGCACGCCGATCGCCACGAACATCAGCACGATCCCCGCGCCGTACAGGAGCGCCAGCGAGAGCACCTTGCCGCCGCGCGCGTGCGCCTGCTTCGTGAAGAACGAGATCGTGATCGGCACCATCGGGTAGGTGCAGGGCATCAGGAGCGCGAACAGCCCGCCCCCGACCGCGAGCAGGAGGAAGGCGAGGAGGCTCTGCGTGCCGCTGCCGTCGTCGCGCCCGCCCTGGCTCGGGCCGCCCGCCGGCGCGCCGCCGCCGAGCGCCGCGCGCGCCGCCTCGACGCCCGCGAAGAGCGCGTCGTCGCCGCGTCCCGCATCGACGAACGTCTCGTCGTACTGCAGGCACACGTTCGAGCAGGTCTGGCCGTGGATCTCGCCGTGCGCGCGCCCCGGCTCGCCCGCGCCTTCCACGGTGCCCTCCGCCCACAGCACGACCTCGCCCTCGTGGCCGGGCAGCCAGACCTCGTTCCCCTGCGCGTCCTCCCAGCCCTGGTCGAGCCGGTGCGGCGAGGGGAAGTGCACGGGCCCGAAGCGCACGCCGCGCGCCCGCAGCGTGACGCTCGTCGGCTGCGCCGCCTCCCGCGCCTCGGCCGACGCCGCGGAGAGGTCGTCGTGGTAGAGGTGCCACCCCGGCTCGACGCGCACGACGAGCGCGGCGTGCACGCGCTCGCCCTCGCGGCGCGTGTAGAGCGTCGCGTCGGCCTTGCCCCCGAGCACCTCGTCGGCAGCGGGCACCGCGTCGGCCGCGGCCGGCGCGCTCGCGCTCGCGCTGGTCGCGAAGAGCTCGTCCGGTCCCGGCCCCTGGCTCCTCAGCCGCGCGCGATAGGGGATGCACAGCGTCTCGCACACGAGCCCCGTGACCTCCGCCGTCACGTCGGCCGCGTCGCTGCGGCCCGCCGCGGGCACGCCGCTCGCGCGCAGCACGATCGTGCCCTCGTGCGCGAGCACGGTGACGCCCGGGCCGATCTCCTCCTGCGGCAAGCGCTCGGGCTCGGGCCAAGCCACCGTCCCCCACGCGATGCCCTCGCCGCCGAGCGCGACCGTCGTCGGCCGGCCGACCGCGTCGGGATGGCCGAGGTCCTCGTGGTAGAGGTGCCAGCCCGGCGCCATCGCGAGCCGGATCGCGGCCTCGACCTTGCCGTCCACGAGGCGCGCGTAGAGCTCGGCCTGGACCTGCCCCTGGGCGCCGGCCGCGGGCGCCTGCAGCGCGAGGACGAGGAAGGAGAGCAGGGACGCGAGGAGAGAGCGAAGGGCCATGGTCGCGCGCTGTACGGGCCGGGCGGCGGGAGTGCGACAAGATTACCCGACGCGGCCCGGGCGCCCGCCGGGGCCCGGCTCCGCGACCTCGCCCGGCCGGTAGGGGTTCACGTGCACGTGCACGCCCCCCACCTCGCCGTGGGCGCGGCGCAGCGCGGCCTCGACCGCGTGCGCGATCGCGTGGCCGCGGTCCACGCTCAAGCCCCCGTCCACGCTGATCTCGAGGTCCACGAGCACGTGGTCGCCCAGCGGGTGGACGCGCACGCGCTGCACGTCGCGCACGCCGTCCACGCCGCGCGCCTCCGCCTCGAGCACGGCGCGCAGCCGCGGGTCGCTGACGCGGTCCATCAGGACGTGCACGCCGTCGGCGAGCGAGCGCAGGCCCAGGAACACGATCAGCCCGCCGATCGCGACGGCCGCCACCGGCTCGGCCCAGGCGAGCCCCAGGCGCGAGGCCAGGATCGCGACGAAGACGAGCGCGCCGGTGAGCGTGTCCGAGAGGTTGTCGCGCGCCAGCGCGAGCAGGCTCTGGCTGCGCGCCGCGCGCCCGACGCGCATCGTCAGCCGCGTCAGCCCCGCGTTGGCCGCGATCGAGACGCCCGCCACCACGAGCGCCAGCGCGTGCGCTTCGTCGGTCGCCTGGTCCCGCGCCAGGAAGCCGTCCCACGCGATCGCTGCGCCGCCCGCGACCAGCGTCGCGCCGATCAGCACGCCGGCCAGCGCCTCGGCGTTGCCGTGGCCGTAGTGGTGGTCGTCGTCGGGCGGGCGGCGGGCGAAGGCGCTCGCGATCCAGGCGCCGGAGTTCGTGACCACGTCCGAGAGCGAGTGCCAGCCGTCCGCCGTGAGCGCGATCGAGCCGCTGGCGAGGCCCGCCAGGAGCTTCCCGCCCGCCAGGAGCGTGTTTCCGATCAGGCCGATCAGGTAGGCGCGATCGACGCTCGACAGCCGCGGGGATGCGCTCGACACCCACCCAGCCTAGTGGCGCGCTCGCCGCGGCGGCAAGCGCGCCCGGAAGCGCTCCGCGCGGCACAATGAGCGCACCCCCGGTCCCCGGCGACGCCGGAAGGAGCCCCATCCGATGCGCCCCCTCGTCACGCTCTCCCTCGCCTGCTTGCTGGCCGCGTCCGCCATGCTCCCCGCCCAGGAGGAGAAGAAGCCCGGCGGCATCTCCGGCTACCGGCAGTCCGAGAAGGAGCGGCTGGAGCAAGAGCTCGTCGGCGCGTGGATCCTGCTCGAGTACCGGAACCCGCGCGAGGTCCTCGAGCGCGGCCACTACTCGGGCTTCGCCTCCTTTCAGAGCGGCTACTTCAACCTGATGCTGCGGATCGACGCGCTCAGCCCGAGCCTGCTCGGCCCGCAGCCGCAGACGATCGTGCAGGCCGGCGTGCACCAGTACCGGCTGACCGGCGACGCGCGGCTGCAGACGGCGACGGTCATGGGCTTCTCGAACGACACGCCGGACTTCGAGCTGCAGGCGGACCCCGGCGGCTTCCCGCGCGAGTTCGCCGTCTTCCTGAAGGACGACGCGCTCACGCTGCGTCGCTGGGACGACCTCGAGCTCGTCTTCCGCCGCGCGGACGCGACGGGCTCCTTCCCCAAGCGCTCGGCCGACGTGCTCGACCGCTACCGCGGCCGCGTCTTCACGCCGCCCGACGACTGGGGGAAGGAGCGCCGCTAACGGATCACGGCCCGATCGGGATCGGCAGCAGGCCGCCGATCAGGCCCACCAGGCCGCCGTGGCCGACGCCGAGCTGCACCTGCACGCCGTCGCGCGAGAGCAGGACCACGGCCGAGACGTCGCCCCAGTCGAAGGACGACTCGAGGCCCTGGTAGGTCTGCAGCGTCAAGCTGAGGTCGAAGAACTGGATGTCGAGGAGCTGGTCGCCGTGGGCCTGCGCCGGCGGACGGCCGACGGCGGGATCCAGGCCGAGCAGCACGAAGGGGTCCGCCCCGGTCGAGCCGACCTGGTTCTCGAGCTCGACGATGCGCCAGGAGTAGAGCGAGGGGTGCGACTCCGCCTCGGCCTTGGCCGCCAGCGTGTGGTCGAAGTGCAGCTTGACCGGTCCGAGGAAGCTCAGGTGCTCGGCGACGAGCGAGCCGAAGACCTCGAACGAGCTCGCGACCTGCACGCTCGCGTTCGGCGCGTAGACGTAGCCGTAGAAGGACGCGTTCGAGAACAGCTCGACCGGCTCCTCGGTCTCCGCGGGGAGCTGGATCGAGACCAGCGTCGGGTCCGACGGCGTGACGGTCAGCGTCGAGCTCGGCGCGAGCTGGCAGCCGTCGGTCACGTAGAGCTGGATCGGGCCGCCGCTCGCGTCGAGCGTCAGCGTCCCGCCCGGATCGACCTCGAGCGCGCCGACGACCAGCGTCGCGGGCCCCTGCACGACGACCTGCGCCTCGCTCTGCACGCGCAGCGTCGGGTAGCTGCCGGCGCCGGCGGCGACGACCAGCGGGTAGGCCCCGTCGTGGTCGATGCCCGCCTTGGACGGCAGGTCCGGCACGCTCACCGCGGGCAGCTCGGGGTCGTCCACCATGGTCTCCTTCGTGCCGGTGACGGTGACCTCGCCGCTGACCGTGACCGCGGTGTCCGGCCCGGAGAAGATGTCGCCCTGCACCATCGTGGGCAGCGCGGTCGTGCCGCTGATCGTCACGCCGCCGCCCGAGCCGACCATGGCAGGGAGCGACGGCTTCGCGGGCGGTTGCGTCGTCCCGGTCACGCCGCCGAGCAGCCCGCCGAGCCCGCCGCCGCCGGTCGTCTTCTTCGGCTTGGGCGGCTCGTAGGCGCCCGCCGAGGACTCGTACGCGTCGATCAGGCTGCCCGGCTGGATGTCGAGCTCGTTCAGCCCGAACAGGCCGAGCGCCGCCACACCCGGCGAGCCGTCCGAGGCGACGAGCGACAGGGTCGCCCGCGCGCCCCCGGTCATCGCCGTGCACTCGAGCTGCGTCAGCCCCGCGCCGAGCCCGGTCGCCTCGACCCAGAACAGCCCGTCGCCGAAGCTCGCCGGCGCATCCATCGTGCCGACGTTGCCCGAGCGCCCCTGGCGCAGGCCGACCAGCGCCTCGGTCAGGCCCGCCTCCGCCAGGTAGAACGCCTCCTTCTTCTCGAGCCCTTCCGCCTGGCGGCGGCTCATCCCGGTCGAGAGCTGCAGGAAGCTCGCCGACAGCCCGCCGATCAGGAGCACGGTCGCCAGCGCGTACACGAGCGCGCTGCCTCGCCGGCCGCTCCTGGCCTTCCCCCTTCGAGGGTCCCCCATGTGAAACGAGTCCTTCGTCGCGCCGGGGCCGCTGGACGACGGCTCGACACGACCCTTGGAGCGGGGGGGCCGCGTCCTCCTTCGTCCTGCGGGGGGGTCGCGTCTGGAGCCGATCCCGGTCTTTCTCCGCGCCGGTCCCGGGAGTCGTACCCAGGCTCGGCCCGGCCCTCGGGAGCCCGCCGCTTCCCGCTTCCGAGACGCGGGGCGTCGCTCGCCCTCCGCCCGCGCGAGCGGCCTTCGCGCGCGCCTCAGCCGCGCGCGTCCGCAGGATCCACCGCGGAGGGCGCCGAGCGCAGCGCGCCGAGCACGTCGGCGGGCCGCTGCACGACGCTCCAGAGCGTTCCCTCGCCGGCCTCCATGAACCCCTCGCGCGCGCTCTGCTCCAGCGCCGCGAGCAGCGGGCGGAAGAAGCCGCGCGTGTCGAGCAGCACGACCGGCGCGGCGAGCAGCCCGAGCCGCTTCCACGTGATCGCCTCCAGCAGCTCCTCGTAGGTGCCCGAGCCGCCCGGGAGCGCGACGACGCCGTCGGCCTCGAGCAGCATCGCGGCCTTGCGCTCGTGCATCGTGCTCACGATCTCGAGCCGGCCGAGGCCGCGGTGGCCGAGCTCGAGCCGCTCCAGGAAGCGCGGCAGGATGCCGGTCACGCGGCCGCCGACGGCGAGCGCGCCGTCCGCCAGCGCGCCCATCGAGCCGACCGCGCCGCCGCCGTACACGATCTCGACGCCGGCGAGCGCCAGCGCGCGCCCGAGGTCGCCCGCGGCGGCGCGGTACTCGGGGTGCGGGCGGTCGCTCGAGGCGCAGTAAACGCAGACGCGCGCGATCGGGCGGCTCACGGCCGGCGCTCCGGCCGCGCGCCGCCGCTCAGCACTGGCTGTAGCCGCAGCCGTAGCACTTGACGCAGCCCTCCTCGAAGGCGAGCACGCTGGCGCAGCCGGGGCACTTGAGCTTGTACTGCGCGTCGCCGCGCGTGGGCGCGCTCGGCGCGGCCTGCGCTTCGACCAGCTCCTCGGTCGGCACGCGCCCGAGCAGGAGCGCCTCCAGGCCGTGGCGCTCCTTCGCCGCCAGGTAGCGGTGCAGCGCGCGCGCGAGCCCGTCGGCGAGCGACATGATGCGCCCGTCCTTGGTCGGCACCGACAGGCTCGAGCCGATGCCGTCGAGCTGCTTCAGCGCCGTCGAGAGGCTGCCGTTCACGCGCAGCCAGAGCGAGAGCAGGCGGCAGATCGCCTCCAGGTCGGAGTTCGCCACGTCGCCGCCCTTGCCGAGCTGCGCGAAGACCTCGCGCTCGCGGCCGGAGACCGGGTCGACCGACACCTTCACGTGCATGTTGCCGAAGGGCGTCATCTGCCGCACGCGCAGCGAGGGCATGATCTCGGGCAGGCGCACCGGCAGGAGCTCGGCGCCGCCCGGCTGCGCGTCGTTGGGGCGCGCCGCGGCCGCCGGCTCGGCCTCGCCGCGGCGCTTGGTCGAGCCCGAGAGCGCCATCGGCTGCACGTCGCGGCAGCCGTCGCGGTAGACGGTCACGCCCTTGACGTCGAGCTGCACGGCCAGCTCGTAGATCTCGCGCACGTCCAGGACGCTCGCCTCGTGCGGGAAGTTGATCGTCTTCGAGATCGAGGAGTCGCAGTGCTTCTGGAAGGCGGCCTGCATGCGCATGTGCCACTCGGGCGCGATGTCGTGCGCCGTGACGAACACGCGCTTGAGCTCCGCCGGCACGTCCGCGCGGTGCGAGAGCGTGCCCTTGGCGCACACGTCCTCGACCAGCTCCTCGCTGAAGAAGCCGCTCTCGCGCGCGGCGCGGTCGAACACGTGGTTCACCTCGCGCAGCACCGTCGGCCGGCCCTGCGTGTCCTTCATCACCTGGCGGATGAAGGCCAGGCTGAACATCGGCTCGATGCCGCCCGAGCAGCCGGCCAGGATCGAGATCGTGCCCGTCGGCGC
>CADEGS010000221.1 GCA_902826945.1 uncultured bacterium
TCAGGTCGTTCATCGCGACCAGGATGCGCCGCTGCGAGGGCTTGAGCCCGTCGCGCACGTCGGGCAGCGCGCGCGAGTGGATGACGCTCAGCGCGTACGTCAGGTACGACTCGCTCATCTCGCGCTCGATCAGCCGCGGCTCGATGCGGCTGTCCGGCGCGGGAGGGCTCGACTTGTCGGTCTCGGTCATCGCGTGGGCTCGCGCGCGGGGCGCGCAGGGGGAGCGGGGAGGCCGCCTGGGAGGCCGCGGCCCGCGAGGGCCTGGGAGCGCGTCTCGGCTCGGGTGAGAGGTCTCTCGGACCGACCTCCTGGGGGTCGGCCGCGGGGGATCGCCGGGTCCCGGAGCCCGGCCGGAAGGCCCGCCGCGGGCGGTCCAGGAGGCGCGTAGTATCGCCTCCGGAGGGGCCCTCTTTCCAGCCGCCCTTTAAGGAAGAGGAGGCGGCCGGGGCCCCACGCCCCCCGACCGCCCCGGCCCGACGGATGGCCCCGACCGTCCGGGGCCGCGAGGGAGCGGCGAGGCGCGCCGGAGCCGCGCTACCCTCGCCCGTCCCTGGCCTCCCATGCGCGTCCCCTTCTCGCTCGTCCTGGCGCTCGGCTGCGGCGCGTGCGCCGCGCCGGCCCCGCGGCCGGTGGCGGCCGCGGCCGAGGACGCGCCGGCGGCGAGCGAGCCGGCGCGCGCGCTGCTGCACGAGGCGGCGCTCGCGATCGCCGCGCGCGCGCTGGGCGCGGAGCGGGTGGACTGGACGCGCGCGGAGGCGGAGCTCGCCGCGGCGCTCGGTCCCAAGGCGCCCGCCGGCGCGGCGTGGGAAGGGGTCGCCGCGCTCGTCCTGCACCTCGACGACCCGCACGCGCGCTTCTGGTCCGCCGACCAGGTGCGCGCCTGGCGCGAGCCCGCCGCGGCCGCGCCGGACGTCGCGGGCGAGAGCGCGCCCGACGGAGACCCGTCGGCCGACGGCGCCGCGCGCTCCGCGCCGCCGGTGCCGCGCGAGCCGCGCGGCGAGCTCTTGCCCGGCGGCGTCGCCTACGTGCTCGTGCCCTCCTGCGACGCGGCGCTCGTCCCCGAGCTGCAGGCCTTCGCGCGCGCGCTGCGCGGCGTCGTGCTCGAGCTCGCCGTCGCTGCGCCGGCGGGCTGGATCGTCGACCTGCGCTTCGACGGCGGCGGCAACGTGTGGCCGATGCTGCTCGGGCTGCGGCCGCTGCTCGGCGAGGGCGAGCTCGTGCGCAGCGTGACCGCCGACGGAGCGCTCGTGCGCAGCGGCTGCACGCGCGACGCCGCCTGGCTCGACCAGGGCGACGGCCCGCTCGAGCAGCTCCGCATCGAGCCCGCGACGCAGGAGCCCAGGGTCGCCGCGCCGCGCGTGGCGGTGCTCGTGCACGGCTGGACGATGAGCTCGGGCGAGATGATCGCCTGCGCCTTCGAGGGCCTGCGCGCGGGCGAAGCGCGCCTCTTCGGCGAGCCGACGGCGGGCCTGACGACGGCGACGGAGCTCTTCCCGCTCGCGGACGGCTCGCTGCTCGTGCTGCCGACCTCGCGCATGGCGACGCTCTCCGGCCGCGTGCACGCGGGCCCGATCGAGCCCGACGTCGCGGTGCCCTCCACCGCGTGGCCGAGCACGCAAGACGCGGTCGTGCGCGCCGCGCTCGACTGGCTCGCGCGGCCCTGAGCGCGACCGGCGCGGCGGGATGGCGGCGCGCCCGTACATCGGACACCATGCGCGCATGCTCCCGGCTCGCCTGCGCTGCGCCCTCCTCGCCGCCGTCCTCCCGCTCGGCGCGTGCGGCTCGGGCGGCGGAAGCGGCGGACAGCCGCAGTCGCTCGCCGAGCGCTTCGCGATCGACGGCGCGATCGACTTCGCGGCGCTGGCGGCGCTCGCGCCGGTCTCGCAGACGGTGCTCGAGTTCGTCGATGGGCTCGGCGCGGGCGCGCCGACGGGCAAGCTCACGACGCTGCGCTGGGCGTTCCTGAACGACGACGCCGACCTCTACGTCGCGCTGGAGTGGGACGACGACTCGCACGACGCGCTCTTCGACCCGCAAGCCGGTCCCGTCGACTTCGACGGCGTGAAGCTGCTCTTCGACGTGGACGGCGACGGGACCTACGAGGCCGGGGAGGACGCGCGCTCGCTCGTCGCGGCCTCGATCGGCTCGCTCTGGATCGACCAGCACGCGAGCGCCGGCGACGAGACCGACCTCGTCGCGGACGGCGTCGGGCGGCTGGCGTGGGACGCCGGCCTGCGGCTGTACCGGGCGGAGCTGCTCGTGCCGCTGGCCGACGACGCGCGGGGCGAGGACGGCGCGCGCGACGCGAGCTCGCGCTACACGGTCGCGCTCTTCGACCACGTGCGCCTGGCCGGCCCCGAGGGCGCCGTCGCCGGGCTGGACGGCCCGGCCAGCCTGGGGGGCGTCGGCGGCTCGAGCGCCGCCTGGGCGGCGCTGCCGGTCGCGCCCGCCGGTCCGCACGAGCGCCCGGCGCTGCCGGAGGGCCTGGGCGGCCTGATCGTGTTCCTGAGCGAGCACGAGAACCCGCAGCGCGACGTCTACGCCTTCGACCCCGCCACGCGCACGACGACGCGCGTGACCGACGACGCGACGCTCTTCAAGGACAACGTCTCGCTCTCGCACGACCGCACGCGCGTGGCCTTCCACGGCGCGCCCGACCGCGACGACTTCGACGCCTACGAGATCTACGCGGCCGACGTCGCCACGGGCACGATCACGCCGCTCACGTCGAACGCCGTGCTGGACGGGCACCCGGCCTGGTCGCCCGACGACCAGCGCATCGCGTACGCCTCGCAGCGCGACGCGGGCTTCTCGATCGTCGTCATGACCGCCGCTGGCGCCGAGATCGCCGACCTGACGCCGCCCGGCACGGACGACAACGACCCCGAGTACCTGCCCGACGGGCGGATCGTGTTCAAGACCGACCGCTTCGGCGCGCAGCCGGAGGTGAAGCTCGCCGTCATGGACGAGGACGGCACGCACGTGACGCAGCTCACCTCCGTGGACGGCGTCTCCGACCACGATCCCGCCGGCGACGCGACGAGCGTCCTCTTCGAGCGCTTCCCGCGCGACACCCTCTTCGCCACCGATCCCGAGGCCGCCTTCGTCGGCTGGCCGATCGTCGAGGCGGCGCTCGACGGCTCGGGCGAGCGCACGCTGGTCGACGACGGCTGGGTCAACTGGCTGCCGGTGCGCGCGCCGAACGGCCCCTGGATCGCGCACCTCAAGAGCACGGGCCAGACCGACGTGCGGCTGGTCGACGCCGACGGCCGCGACCTCGGGCGCCTCGTGCCCGACCAGAGCCGCGTGCGCTACCTCGACTGGAAGTAGCCGCGCGGCCTCTCCCCGGCGCTGGAGCTATCCTGCGCGGCATGACCCCCGCGCGCGACGCTCCGAGCCCCCTCGCCCGCGCCCTCGGGCGCATCCCGACCGGCCTCTACGTCGTCGCCTGCCGCGACGGCGCGCAGCCGATCGGCTTCGTCGGCTCGTTCCTGACGCAGGTCGGCTTCGAGCCGCCGACCGTGTGCGTCGCCGTCGGCACGGCGCGCGGTCCGCTCTCCGCGATCCGCGCGGGCGGCCGCTTCGCCGTGTCGATCCTCGACGGGCAGAGCCGCGGGGTGATGGGCCCCTTCTTCCGCTCGCAGGCGCCCTTCGACGAGGTCGCCTGGACGAGCGCGCCGGGCGGCTCGCCGGTCGTGAGCGAGGCGCTGGCCTGGCTCGAGTGCGAGGTCACGGGCGAGCACCCGACCGGCGACCACGTCGTCGTCTTCGGCGCGGTCACGGGCGCCGCGCTGCTGCGCGAGGGCGATCCCTCGATCCACCTGCGCCAGGACGGGCTGGGCTACTGACGGGCGTCGCCGCGGGCGAGGCTCGTCGGCCGTCAGGTGCCGGCGCCCGCGTGCGCGCGCTCGCGCCAGGCGCGCAGCGCGTCGCGCCAGGCCTCGGGGAGCGCCTCGGGCTCCTGCGCCGCGCCGTCGCGCTCCAGCCGCTCGAGCAGCTCCGCCACGTCCGCGAGCGCGTCCGGCCCGCCGCGCAGCCGCGCCAGCGCGACGAGCTCGTCCGCCGCGCGCGCATCGCCCGCGGAGAGCGCGCGCCGCGCGGCCTCCTCGATCGCCTCGGGGAGCGCGCCGTCCGCCAGCGCGGCGGAGCGCGCGACGAGCGGCGCGAGGTCGTCGGCGGCGAGCCCCCGCTCGCGCGCGCTCGCGAACGCGCCCAGGCGCAGCGCGACGACGACGCGCTCGCGCGGCAGGTCGCGCACGAGGAAGACGCCCTCGGCGACGATCGCCAGCGCGCACAGGACCGCGAAGAGCGCCCTTGCGCGCGCCAGCTTCGCGCGCAGCCGCCGCCCGACCGCGGGGTCGCGCGCGGCGCGCTCGAGGAAGGCGATGCGGCGCTCGTTGCTGAAGTGGCGCCACGAGGAGCGGCGGTGCGCGTGCGCGCCGCCGACCTTGGTCAGCGCGTCGGAGAGCGGCGCGGGGTCGCCGATCGTCTCCAGGCTGACGAGGTCGGCCTCGAGCTCGAAGCGCCGCGAGAGCCAGCCGAAGCCGAGCGCCCACAGCCCGAGCAGAACGGCCAGGAGCGCGACGTCGAGCCCTTCCGGCCCCGCCGGCAGCGCGCGCACGGCGAGCTTCAGCGCGAAGAAGACCAGCGCCAGCGTCACGACCGAGAACGGCGCGTGCCGGCGCAGCGCATGCCCCATCTCGTGCGCGAAGACCGCGGCGACCTCGCGCGGCGCGAGCTCGACCAGCAGCGCGTCCGAGAGCAGCACCGTGCGCTGCCGCGCGCCCAGCCCCAGGATGGCCGCGTTCGCCATGCGCCCGCCGGTGATCCACACGCACAGCTCGCGGTAGCGGAAGCCCGCGCGCCGCGCGACCTCCTCGAGCATCGCGCGCAGCCCGCCGGGCGGCAGCGGCGCGGTGGACCACGTGCGCCGCAGGAGCGCCGGCAGGAGCGCCAGGAAGGCGCCCAGCGTGAGCAGCGTGAACAGCGTGTCGAGCAGGCCCACCTCCTCGAGCGGCACGCGCAGCCGGTCGCTCGCGCCGGCCAGCGCCGCCAGCACGACGTAGGCGAGGAAGGGCAGGAAGCTCGACGCGAACATGCGCCGCTCGAAGGCCGCCAGGCCGCGGCGCGCGTCGGGCGTGCTCGCGTGCAGGCGCGCGCGCGCGTCGATCGCGAGCAGCTCGAGCGCGGCGTAGGGCGCGAGCGCGGCGAACAGCCCCGGCCCCGGCCAGCCGAGCAGGTCGGGGTCGAGGCCGAGGCGCACGGCGACCGTGCGCCGCCAGCCGCACAGGAGCACGCAGCCCGCGTAGGCGAGCGGCGCCGAGCGCTCCAGCACGTGCGCGAGCGCCTGCGCGCGCGCGAAGCGGCCGCGCCGGCCGAGCGCGTGCGCGGCGGCGCCGAGCGCGTGCGGCAGCGCCAGCAGCGCGAGCACGCCGAGCGGCCGCTCGGCGCCGCTCGCCAGGCCGCTCTCCGCCGCCGCCAGCGCGAGCAGCGCGCCCAGGACGTGCAGCAGGTGGCTCACGCGCCGCCGCCGAGCAGCTCGCGCAGCCCGTTCTCGAGCGCGCGCCGCACGCTCGTCTCGGGCAGGAAGGCGGGGCGCGCGACGACCGTGACGACCAGCGCGCCCGGCTCCGCGCGCCAGCGCGCGCGCACCGGGCCGAACGGCGTCGGCTTCTCGAGCTCGCCCTCGAGCGCGTCCTCCGCCCCGGCCGTCGCGCGCAGCTCGTGGCGGCGCGCGGCCTCGCGCACGCGGCGCGCGATCTCCTCGGGCGCGAGCGCGCAGGGCACGCGGAGCTCCATGGATCGCGCCCGCCGGGCCGCGGCCCTAGGCGAGCTCCTCCACGCCGCCGCCCACGAAGACCTCGCTGCCGGCGCCGTCCCAGCGCACCGCGAGCGGACCGCCGCGCGTGGCGAGCGCGAGCGGCGAGCGCGCGCGCCCGGTGAGCAGCGCGGCCGTCGCGACCGCCGCCGCGCCGCTGCCGCACGAGGCGGTCTCGCCCACGCCGCGCTCCCACACGCGCATCGCGAGCCCGCCCGGCGCGGGCGCGACGAGCTCGACGTTCGTGCCGGCCGGGAAGCGCGGGTGGCGCGCGAGCGCGGGGCCCAGGCGCTCGAAGAGGCCGTCGTCGAGGCGCTCGACGAACAGCACGCAGTGCGGGTTGCCGAGCTCGACCAGCGCGCAGGCGTGCGCGCGGCCGTCGGCCTCGATGCGCTCGTCGAGCGCGACCACGCGCGGCTCGCCCAGCGACGCCTCGGCCCACGTGACGCGTCCGCCCTCGCGGCGCAGCCGCACGCGGCGCGCCCCGGCGTCGGTCGCGACCAGGACGCCGTCGCCCTGCGCGTGGCCGCGCTCGCGCGCGAGCTTCGCGACGCAGCGCAGCCCGTTGCCGCAGGCCTCGGCACGGCTGCCGTCGGCGTTGAAGACCAGCATGCGCACGTCCGCGCCCGGCGCGCGCGTCACGACCAGCAGGCCGTCGAGGGGCCGCGCGGGCTCGGCGCACAGCCGCCGCGCGAGCGCGCCCGGGTCGGCGGGCGGCGCGCTCTCCACCGCGTCCACCAGCGCGAACCGGTTCCCGGTCGCCGCCAGGAACACCGGCTGCTCAAGCGCGACCACGGCGGACCTTCTCGGTGTTCTTGAAGTGCACCTTGGCGACGGCCTCGAGCTTCTCGAAGCCGTGCAGCGCGACGAAGCGGCGCGCCGCGAGGTCGGTCGGCTCGCCCGCGCCCTTCTGGAGGTCGACGGCCCACTCGTCGGAGAGGCGCTGCAGGCCCTCGAGGAAGGCGTTGCGCGCGAGCACGCTGGCCGCGGCGACCGCCGGCTCGCGCTCGGCGCGCGTCGCCTGCGTCAGCGCGCAGCCGAGCGAGCGCAGCCGCCCGGCCATGACCGACTCCGCCGCGAAGCGGTCGATCAGCACCGCCACGCCCGGCCCCGCCACGCGCGCGATGGCCTTCGCGTGCAGGTCGGCCAGCACCTCGTTCACGTTGCGCGCGCGCCGCCAGGCCTCGTTGTAGGCCGGCGGGTCGAGCACCTCGACCGCGTGCGTCAGGTTGGCCTCGAGCACCGGCGCCAGGCGCGCGACCGTCAGGTCGCTCAGGCGCTTGCTGTCGGTCACGCCCAGGCGCGCGAGCTCGCCGCGCAGCTCCGGCGGCAGGAGCACCGCCGCCGCGACCAGCGGCCCGAAGTAGTCGCCCTTGCCCGCCTCGTCGGCGCCGACCAGCGGCAGCGTCGCGTCGGCCAGCGCCTGCTCGTGCCGCGGCGCGTCCGGCAGGCGGCCGAGGTAGCGCTGCGTGAAGAGCTCCGCCTCGCTGCCCTGCACGACGAGCTTGCCGGAGGTGTAGAGCGTGGCCACGACGCCCTCGCCCTTCACGCTGAAGCGCGCGTGCGGGACGACGCGGCTCTCGAACGTCCCCGAGCGCAGCCGCTCGGCGAGCTCGCTCTGCTCGCTCGGCGAGAGCTCGAGCACCAGGGTCGCTTGCGTCATGCCCGGCGATTGTCCCAGGCCCGCGCGCCCGCAGGAAG
>CADEGS010000222.1:0-4169 GCA_902826945.1 uncultured bacterium
GCGCGGACGCCGCCGTGCTCGGCCTGCCGGCCCTCGAGCGCGCCGGAGCGCTCGTGCTCGACCTGCGCGCGCGGCGGCTGCGCTTCGAGGAGCCCTCAGCCGGCGCCGGCCAGCGGTAGCGCGACGGGCTCCGCCGCGCGCTCGCCGATGCGGAAGGCCGGGGCGCCGCGCAGCGCACGCAGCTTGACGAAGCCGAGCGCCAGCCCCGCGCCGAGGGCGGGCGAGCGCACCCACGAGCTGACGTGGCCGGCCTCGGCCAGTGCCTCGGTCGCCACCGGCGTGCCGCGCGCGACCGGCCGCTCGTCGGGCAGCCGCCAGGCGGCGAGGCGGCGCTTCGGGCCGCCGTAGGTGTCGAGCTTGGCGACGACCTCCTGGCCGACGTAGCAGCCCTTGTCGAGCGCGAAGGCGTGCGCGAGCCCGGCCTCCTGCGGATAGACGTCCTCGTCCACGTCGGCGCCGAGGAGCGGCACGCCGGCCTCGAGCCGGGCGACCTCGCGCGCGGCCAGGCCCACCGGGCGCGCGCCGGCCGCCGCCAGCGCGTCCCACAGGCGCGCCACGCCGTCCGCTCCGGCGTCGAGCCACAGGGCCGGGCCGCCGGGCGTGCCGGCCGCGGCACGCCAGAGGACGACGCGGCCGCCGTCGAGCGAGCTCCAGCGGCCGGGCAGCGGGGGCTCGCCTCCGAGCGCGCGGCGCACGGCGTCCGCTGCCCCTGGGCCGGCCAGGGCCAGCGGCGCGCAGGCCGCGCTCGCGTCCTCGATCGCCAGCGTCTCGCGGAAGCGGTAGGCCTCGAGCGCCGCCGCGAGAGCCGCCGCGCCGCCGGGCGGCGTGCGCAGCGCGTAGCGCCCGGGTGCCTCGCACAGGAGCGCGAAGCCCGCCCGCACGCCTCCCGCGGGCGTCAAGAGCAGGCTCTCGTTCGCCGCGCCCGGCGCCAGGGCGCGCACGTGGTTCGCGAGCAGCCGCTCGAGGAAGGCGCCCGCCTCGTCGCCCTCGACGCGCACCAGCCCGGCGTCGGAGAGGTCGAGCAGGGCCGTCCCGCCGCGCAGCGCGTCGAGCTCGTCGGCCGACTCGCCGAAGCGCGCCACGGTCTCGAGGCCCGAGGCCTCGGGGCGCGGCGCCAGGCTGGTCGCCGCGGGGGGGGAGGAGAGGAGGAACGAGCGCTGCATCCGCAGGAGGCCCGGCGCCGGGTCGGCCGCCTTGACTTGACCCCGGGCCTCGTCACACTCTCCCCCCGAGCGTCGCGGCACAAGACCCTGCTCGGCCGCCGCCGCCGCCGTTCCTCTCGGCTCCTGTGCGGGGACGAGGTCCGGGAGCGCCGCTCCCGACTCCTCGCGCCGCGGGCCGGCGGTTCCACCCCTCGTCCCCGAAGCATGTCGAAGAGCCGAAGCCTTCCGCTCTCGCCCCTGCTCGCTCTGGCCGCGATCGCGGCCTGCAAGCTCGAGGCCGACACCCCCGAGCTGCGTTACGAGCCGAACCAGGCCGCGATCGAGACGAACCCGGACCTGCTCGCGGACCCCGCCGCGCAGGCCAACCTGCACGGCGCCCTGGCGATGCTGTACGGCACGCCGGCGGCGCCCGGGTACATGCGCCTCGGCGACTGGGACGAGGAGTTCGACCCCAACCGCGGCGCGGCCGCCATCGACGACGCGTCCTGGGAGCGCGTGCAGGAGAGCAACCGCGAGCACTTCGCCGCGCAGCTCGCCGCGATCCGCGAGGGCCGCTTCCACGAGGTGCCGAAGCCGCTCTACGCCGAATCCCTGTGGCGCGACTGGCAGGTCCACCTGGAGGCGCTGCCCGAGAACCCCGACGCGGCGGCCGGGGACGAGCTGTCCTGGCGCGAGGAAGCGGTCGACCTGTTCGTGGGCTTCTACCCGACGCTGGCGGATTCCGCCGTCGTGTACCGCCAGCAGTGCTGGCACTGCCACGGCACGGCCGGCGGCGCGGACGGCTCGACCGCTCCCTACCTGAAGCCGCTGCCGCGCGACTACCGCCGCGGCATCTTCAAGTTCACGGCGCTGAAGGACAAGGCGCGCCCGCGGCACGCGGACCTGTACCGCGTGCTGACCGAGGGCATCTACCTGACGGCGATGCCCTCGTTCCGGCGCTTCTCGGACGCGCAGCTCCACGGCCTGGTCGACTACGTGACGCTGCTCGCCAAGCGCGGCGAGACGGAGATCCTGCTGGTCGACGAGTACGACCCCGACGAGGGGCTGCCGCTCGAGACGGTGCAGGAGACCTACGCGTTCGTGACCGAGCGCTGGACGCAGGGCGAGGACGCGCTCATCCGCTACGACGGCGAGGTGCCGCACGCCACGCCCGAGCGCATCGCGCACGGCCGCGAGCTGTTCCTCGACCCCAAGCAGGCGAACTGCGTGCAGTGCCACGGCGAGCACGGGCGCGGCACGTACGACACGCCGCGGCCGCCCTCCGCCTGGGAGCGCAACGCCGCCACCGGCGAGCTCGAGGTCGTGAAGGACGACTGGGGCAACCCGATCGAGGTGCGCAACCTCTCGCGCGGCGTGTTCCGCTTCGGCCGCCGCCCGATCGACCTCTTCCGCCGCATCTACGCCGGGATCAACGGCACGCCGATGCCGGCGCACTTCAACATGCAGATCACCGAGCCCGACGGCACCCAGCGCCCGCTCGGCGAGGACGACATCTGGGACCTCGTGCACTACGTGCGCTCGCTGTCCGCGCACGACGCGGGGCACGCGCCCTCGTCGCGCGGCGGCCTGCACGAGACGCCGGAGCGGCACTGAGACGCCGGGAGCAGCGATGAAAGAGAAGCGGAAGTGGGCGGTGCTCCTGGTCGTGTTCCTGGGCATCGCCGTGCGCGGGTGGTCGAACGGCACGATCGAGCGCTGGCCGGCCACCGTGGCGGCGGCGCTGGCGGGCGTGGCCCTGCTCCTCGGGCGGGACTTCGCCGGGCGGGTGCTGTGGTCGGCGCTCTTCCTGGCCGTGCCGGTGCTCGGCGTGGGCACGGTGGTGACCGCCTCCGACCACGGCTGGTGGTTCCCGATCACGGTGTCCTCGTACGGCCCGGACGTCGATCGCCTGTTCGACCTGATCCTGTGGATGGTGGCGATCACCTTCGTGCTGACGGAGGTCCTGCTCGTCTACTGCATCTTCGTCTACGGCAAGAAGCGCCCGACGAAGGCGCTGCACACGCACGGCAACCACACGCTCGAGATGGTGTGGACGGCGGTGCCGGCGCTCTTGCTCGTGTTCATCGCCTTCTCGCAGATGGGCGCCTGGTCGGACATCAAGATCGACATGCCCGACGGCAGCGAGCCGGGGAACCCGTACTCGCCCGAGCAGCCGCTGGCCGAGATCTACGCCAGCCAGTTCGACTGGCGCGTGCGCTACCCCGACGAGCACGGGAGCTTCGACTCGGCGGACGTGGTCGAGAGTCCCTACGACGTCTACGTGCCGGTGGGCACCAAGGTCGTGCTGCGGCTGAAGTCGCGCGACGTGCTGCACAGCTTCTTCGTGCCGGCCTTCCGCCTGAAGCAGGACGCCGTGCCGGGCATGGAGATCCCGATCTGGTTCGAGGCTCTCGAGCCCGGCTCCTACGACCTCATCTGCGCCGAGCTGTGCGGCTGGGGTCACTACAAGATGGCGGGCCGGGTGCACGTCCTGCCGCAGGACGAGTTCCGGACGTGGCTGGCGGGCGCTCGCGCGGCGCTCTACTCGAACGGCTCGGCTGACTGAGGAATCCCATGAGCGCTCCCGCGATCGGCACTCCGCCCCTGGGGCTCGATCCCCCCGGCACCGTCCACGTCACGCACGACCACCACGAGCTGGGCTTCCTCCGGAAGTACGTCTTCTCGGTCGACCACAAGGTGATCGGCGTGCAGTTCCTGCTGACCGGCCTGGTCACGCTGCTGATCGGCGGCCTGCTCGCGATGGGCATCCGCTGGCAGCTGGCGATGCCGTGGACGCAGATGCCCGTGCTCGGGAAGATCCTCTTCCCGGAGACGAACGGGGTCGTGACGCCCGAGGGCTACACGATGCTGTTCACGATGCACGGGACGATCATGGTCTTCTTCGTGATCATCCCGCTCCTGACCGGCGCCTTCGGGAACTTCCTGATCCCGCTGATGATCGGCGCGCCGGACATGGCCTTCCCGCGCCTGAACATGCTCGGCTACTGGTTCTGGTGGCCCGGCATC
>CADEGS010000222.1:4269-7469 GCA_902826945.1 uncultured bacterium
CACCCGCTCCTGTGGCAGCACCTGTTCTGGTTCTACAGCCACCCGGCCGTCTACATCATGGTGCTGCCGGCGATGGGCTTCGTGTCGGACATCCTGGCCGTGCACGCCCGCAAGCCGGTCTTCGGCTACAAGCCGATGGTCTACTCGATCTCGGCCATCGCCGGGCTGGGCTTCATCGTGTGGGGCCACCACATGTTCATGTCCGGCATGAACCCCTCGGTCAGCCTGGTGTTCATGACGGCGACGATCATGATCGCGCTGCCCTCGGCGGTGAAGGTCTTCAACTGGCTCGGCACGCTGTGGGGCTCGCGCATCCACTTCCGCACGCCGATGCTCTTCGCCATGGCGTTCGTGTCGATGTTCATCATCGGCGGCCTGTCGGGCATCTGGATGGCCTCGACGCCGGTGGACGTGTACATCCACGACACCTACATCATCGTCGCCCACTTCCACTACGTCGTGTTCGCGGGCTCGGTGCTGGCGATCTTCGGCGCCATCTACCACTGGTTCCCGAAGATGTTCGGCCGCGTGATGAACGAGACGCTCGGGAAGATCCACTTCCTCGGCACCTTCGTCTTCACGAACGGCGTCTTCTACATGATGCACCAGCTCGGCGTGGCGGGGCTGATGCGGCGCACGGCCGACCCCTACGCGTACGAGACCTACGCGCACCTGAAGCCGCTGAACGAGTTCATCAGCGTGTGCGCGTTCCTGCTGCTCGGCTGGCAGATCTTCTTCGTGATCAACCTGTTCCACAGCCTGTTCTTCGGCAAGCGCGTCGGGCGCAACCCCTGGCGCGCGGGCTCGCTCGAGTGGGACGCGCCCTCGCCCCCGGGCCACGGCAACTTCGATCGCCAGATCGAGGTCGTGCACGGCCCCTACGAGTACGGCCGACCGGACGCGGCGGAGGACTGGCTGCCGCAGGCCGCCGCGGCGCCCGCGACCCACGCCGGGCACGGTCACGCCGCGCACGGTCACGCCCACGCCTGAGCGACGCCGAGCCCCGGGATGAGCCCGAACCCCGCAACCGACCCGCCGCGCTGGCCGCGCCGCCTGGCGCTCTTCACGGCGCTGTGCGCCGTGCCGCTGGTCGTCTTCGGCGGGTCGGTGACCACGCTCGGCGCGGGCATGGCCGTGGACGGCTGGCTCGTCGCGGAGGGGCACTTCCTGCCCTTCTTCCCGGTCGAGAAGTGGTTCCGCGACACGGCCACCTTCGTCGAGCACAGCCACCGGCTGTTCGGCGTGCTGGTCGGCCTGGGAGCGATCGCCACCTGCGCGGCGACGCTGCGCGCGCGCGGCCCGGGCCGCGCCGCGCGCTGGACGAGCGTCGCGGCGCTCCTGGCCGTGAGCGGGCAGGGCGCGCTGGGCGGGCTGCGCGTGCTCGAGGCGAGCCCCGAGCTGGCGTTCCTGCACGCCGCCGCCGCGCAGGCGGTGTTCGCGCTCCTGGCGGTGCTGGCGCTGCTCCTCGGGCGCTCGTGGAGCGCGCCCGCGCCGGCGCGCGCCGCGCCCGCCGGCCTGCGCTGGCTGGCCGTCTGCACCCCCATCGTCGTCTACGCGCAGATCGTGGCCGGCGCGATGCTGCGCCACGCGCTGCGGCCGGTGCCCTCGCCGCAGGCCGACCCGCGCCTGGCCCTGCACCTCGTCGGCGCCTTCGTGGCGCTCGCGTTCGTGGTCGCCTTCGCGCTCTCGCTCCTGCGCCACCGCGAGCGCGAGCGCTCCTGCGCGCGCGCCGCGCGCCGCCTGGGCGCGCTGCTCGCGGCGCAGATCCTGCTCGGCCTGCTGGCCTGGGTCGGCGGCCGTCCGGCGGCCGGCGGCGCGCAGCCGATCGGGCCCATGGAGTGGTCGTTCACGGTGCTGCACGTGCTGGGCGGAGCGCTGCTCCTGGCGCAGACGACGTGCGCGTCGCTCCTGACCCTGCGCCGGCGGGCGCCGGCGCTCGCCGTCGCGCCCGCGGGCGCGCGCCTGGAGGGAGCGCGGTGAGGCCCGAGCTCGGCGACCTGGCGCACGCCGCGCCGCTCGCGCGCGAGCGCTCGCTCGCGCTCGACCTCGCCTCGCTGGCGAAGCCGCGCATCGCGGGCTTCGTCGTGCTGGCGGCCTTCTCCGGCGCCTGGCTCGTCTCGGGCGAGCTCCTGCGCTCGCTCGGCGCCGCGCTGGCGATCGGCGCCGTAGCGGCGGGCTCGGCCGCCTTCAACCAGGTGCTCGAGCGCGATCTCGACCGCCTGATGCAGCGCACGGCGCGGCGCGCGCTGCCGGCCGGACGTCTGGGCGTGCGCGAGGCGGTGGCCTTCGCCGCGGCGCTCGCGCTGGCGGGCACGGCCGCCCTGGCGCGCTGGTTCGAGCCGCCGGCGGCGCTCCTGGCGCTGGCGGCGCTCGTCGGCTACGCGCTCGTCTACACGCCGCTGAAGCGCCACACGAGCTTCAACACGCTCGTCGGCGCCATCCCCGGCGCGCTGCCGCCGCTGCTCGGCGCCGTGGCCCTCGCCGGGCGGCCGGGACCGTGGGGCTGGCTGCTCTTCGGCGTCGTCTTCGCCTGGCAGTTCCCGCACTTCCTGGCCATCGCCTGGCTGTACCGCGAGGACTACCGCCGCGCGGGGATGAAGATGCTGCCGGCGCTCGAGAACAGCGAGGGCCTGGCGGGGCGCCAGGCGCTCCTGTACGCCCTCGTGCTGCTGCCGCTCTCGCTCTTGCCCGCGCTGCGCGGCCAGGCGGGCCTTCTGTACGCCGCCGCGGCGGCGCTGCTCGGGCTCGCCTACGTGGGGGCCGCCGCCTGCTTCGCGCTGCGCGAGTCGCGGCGCAGCGCGCGCGCGACCTTGTTCGTCTCGCTCGCGCACCTGCCGCTGCTCCTGTCCGCCGCGCTCCTCGATCCGTTCGTCTCGTAGCTCCACGCCTCCTGCCATGAGCGATTCCCTCGCCGCCACGCTCCACCCGACCGCGCGCGCGACCGCGCACCACGCTGCGCCGGAGCACCACGACCACCACCACCCGGTCTACGACTACGACAGCGGGCCCCCGGTCGAGCGCGGCAAGTTCGCGATCTGGCTGTTCCTGGCGACCGAGGTGATGTTCTTCAGCGGCCTGATCGGCGCGTACATCGTGCTGCGCTCGGCCTCGGAGAACTGGCCCGACCCCGCCGAGCGCCTGGCCATCGGCATCACGGCCTTCAACACGTTCGTGCTGATCACGAGCTCGTGGATGATGGT
>CADEGS010000223.1 GCA_902826945.1 uncultured bacterium
TCGGCATCACGGCCTTCAACACGTTCGTGCTGATCACGAGCTCGTGGATGATGGTGAAGTCGCTCTTCGCCGCCCAGAAGGGCGACAAGAAGGGCATCGTGTTCTGGCTCGGCCTGACGATCCTCGGCGGATCGTGCTTCGTCGGGATCCAGGTCTACGAGTACCTGCACCTGATCCACGAGGGCTGGCTGCCGAAGAGCGACGTCTTCTTCTCGACCTTCTACATCACGACCGGCTTCCACGGCATGCACGTCGTCGTGGGGGTGATCTGGCTGATCTGCGCCTGGTTCAAGGCGCTGCGCGGCGGCTACCACCCGCGCAACTACCTCGGGCTCGAGCTGGCCGGCCTGTACTGGCACTTCGTCGACCTGGTCTGGGTCCTGCTCTTCACGATCATCTACCTCTTCTGAGCAGCCGCATGTCCGCCGACAAGCACTTCGACGCGAACCGGGTCTTCGTGTTCCTGTTCGCCCTGACGATGGCCGAGGTCCTCTGGGGCTACGCGTTCGGCCAGTGGTTCCCCGCCGGGAAGCTGGTCCTGTGGGGCGGCTTGCTGTTCTTCGCCTTCTACAAGGCCTGGCTGATCGCCGTGTACTTCATGCACCTCAAGTTCGAGGGCTGGGTGGTGAAGAGCCTGCTCGCGCCGACGCCGTTCCTCGTGATGGTGATCTTCGGGTACGTGATGCCCGACGTGGCGAACAAGGAGGGCAACCTGATCCACCCCATCGGCTACGCCTACGACCCCGAGCACGGCGGCGTCGTCGACCTGCACGAGCAGGAGCGGCTCGCCGCGGAGGAGCCCCACGAGGCGCAGCACGAGTAGCGCGCGGCGCCTCGTCCTGGCCTGCCTGGGCGCGCTGGCGGCCGGCTGCGGCCGCGGTCCGGTGGCCGAGGTGCGGGCCGGCGGACCGTCGGTCGCGGCGGCGGCCGACGACCCGATCGCGTTCGGCTCGCTGCCCGACTTCGCGCTGCGCTCCCAGACCGGCGCGACGGTCACGCGCGACGACCTGCTCGGCCGTCCGCTCGTGATGGCGGCGGTGTTCTCGACCTGCACCGGGCCCTGCCCGCGCATCGCCGCGGAGATGGGCCGGCTCCAGGACGCGCTGGAGGGGACCGACGCGCTGCTCGTGTCGGTCTCGGTCGACCCCGGGCACGACACGCCCGAGGTGCTGGCCGAGCACGCGGCGGCGCTCGGCGCCCGGCCCGGCCGCTGGCTCTTCCTGACCGGGGCGGAGGACGCGGTGCACGCGCTCGTGCGCGAGGGGCTGTGGCTCGGCGTGCAGCGCGCCGACGACATGGCCCCCTTCGGCCGTCAGGTGACGCACGGCACGAAGCTCGTCGCCGTCGATCGCCAGGGGCGGCTGCGCGGGTGGTACGAGAGCCAGGAGGACGCGGGCGTCGCGCGGCTCCTGGAGCGCGTGCGCTTCCTGGCCCGCGAGCCCGCTCCCGCCGCGGACGGCGCCGCACCGCGATGAGCGGGCGGGACTTGCCGCTCCTCAACGCCTGCCTCAACGCGACCGCCGCCGTGCTCCTCGTCGCGGGGCTGGTCGCGATCCGCGCCGGCCGGCGCGAAGGGCACCGGCGCATCATGCTCGCCGCGACGCTGGTCAGCGCCCTCTTCCTGGCCTCGTACCTCGTCTACCACTTCGCCGTGCAGGCCGGCCAGCCGACGCCCTTCCGCCGCGGCGGGGCGGTGCGGACGGCCTACTACGCGATGCTCGCCTCCCACGTCGTGCTGGCGATGGTGGACCTGCCGCTGATCCTGCGCACGCTGTGGCTGGCCTGGCGCGAGGACTGGGCGCGCCACCGGCGGCTGGCGCGCTGGACCTGGCCGATCTGGTTCTACGTCTCGGTCACCGGCGTGCTGGTCTACCTCGCGCTGTACCATTGGAACGCGCCCGCGCCGGGCGCCTCCGCGCCATGAGCCTCCAGCCGCTGCGCCGCCTCGCGTTCCGCCTGGGCGGCGTCCTCGCCGCGCTCGCGCTCGCCGCGCCGGGCGCCTGGGGCTGAGAGGGCTGCAAGGGGGCGGTCGCCTCCGGACAGCGCGGGCTGGCCCTCGGCTTCAACCGCAGCATCTACTTCATGCTGGCGGTCGTGGGGGGGCTCATCGCCTCGTTCGCGTTCCTGATCTGGAACTCCTACCGCACCGCGCGGCTGCGGGCCGAGCGCGCGGCCGCGGGCGAGGAGCGCTAGCCCGAGAAAGAGGCGGTCGGCGCGCGACCGGCGCGCGAGCCGCGCGTCCTCTGGACGATGGTCGCTCGCGAGCTCGCCTTGACGCTCGCGCTCGCCGCCTGCGCGGAGGGGCGCGTCCCGGACGAGCGCGTCTGGGCGGCGGACGCCCTGACGCAGGAGCTGGTCGCGATCGAGGAGGGGCTCGTGGTGCGGGCGTCCCTGCGGCTCGACGCGCCCGCGCGGATGGCCACGGGCGTGCGCCTGTTCGCGCTCGTCCTGGACGGAGCGAGCGTCGAGGCGCGCGACCTGCGCAGCGGCCGGGTGCTGGCGCGTCGGGCGCTGGGGGAGCCCGCGCACGCGCTCGCCCCGCTCGAGGACGGGGCGGCGCTCCTGCTCGGGCGCGGCGCGGCGGCGCGCGTCTTGCTGCTCGACCCGGCGCTCGCGCTGCGCGAGGAGGTGCCCGCTCCCGGAGCCTGCGCCCTGGCGGCGGGCGGCGCCTCGCTCTTCGTCGGCGGGGAGGACGGCGCGCTCGTCGCTTCCCGCGGCCGACCGCTGGCGGTGGCGCACGCGGCCCAGAGCCTGGGCGGCGTGCGCGCGCTCGTCGCGGCGGAGAAGGGCTCGCTCGTGTGGGTCGTCGGCGCGGGCGGCCGGGTCGCGCTGCGCACCGGCGCGCTCGAGCTCCTGTGGGAGCGCGGGCTCGAGTCGCCGGTCGCGCGCGTCGTGCCGCTGGAGGGCGGCGGGGCCTGGTGCGTGCTCGCGGACGGGCTCGGCGCCGCGCGCCTCGACGCACGCGGTGCGCTCGCGGCGCGCGCGGCACCGCTCGCCTGCCTGCGGGTCGCCGACGCCCTGGCGCGGGCGGACGGCGGCTTGCTCGTGGCCTCGACCGGAGCGCTCTTCGACCTCGACGGTCGCGGCGCCCTGGTGCGCACGCAGGGCGGCTTCGGCGCGCTCGTCGGGCTGGCCGCGGCCGGGCGGCGCGCGCGCGCGCCTCCCTAGGGCCGGCCGGCCTCGCCGCGCAGGACGAGCAGCGCGGCGAGCAGCGTCTTCGCGTCGCGCGCGTCGCGCAGCACGTCCTCGGGCGGCAGGCGCACGAGCTCCAGCTCCTCGTCGTCGTCGGGGGGCCGCGCGTGCGCGAGCGCCTCCAGGCCCGTCGCCAGGAACAGGTCCAGGCGCTCCGAGCAGAAGCCGGGCGCGGGGAAGAAGGAGCGCAGCAGGCGCCACGTGCGCGCCCGGTGTCCCGTCTCCTCCTCGAGCTCGCGGCGCGCCGCGGCCAGCGGCTCCTCGCCCGCCTCGAGGCGGCCGGCGGGGATCTCGAGCAGCCACGAGCCCGTGGCGTGACGGTACTGGCGCACCAGCAGCAGACGCCCGTCGTCCTCCACGGCCGCGACGCACGCCGCGCCCGGGTGATCGACGACGACGAGATCCTGCGCGCGGCCGGAGGGGAGCAGCAAGCGCTCCTCGACCAGGTCGAAGATGCGTCCGCCGTAGAGCGTGCGCGAGCCCAGGACGCGGATCGCGGGGTGGCGCTCCATCACGGCCGGCGCGTCCGCGCTACGGCTCTTCCTCGACCTCGGCCGTCTCGCGCGCGTCGGCGTCGCCCAGCTCGGAGCGCAGGATGCGCTCGAGGCTGGCGGAGAACGCGGTCGAGGAGTTCGCGATGTCGGGGCGGCGCGCGTCCATCGCCATCTGGGCGAAGCTGCGCAGGCGCTTCTGGATCTTCGGGATCTCGCGCAGGAGCGGGTCGTCGCGGCGGTCGCGCTGGGTCTTGCGCGCCTTGAGGTCGGCGATGCGGCGCTCGAGGTCGGCGATGCGCTGGTCTTCGGTCCGCCGCTGCTTCTTCGTTTCCTCGTCTCGAGCCTTCGGAGTCACGGATTCCTCCAGACGGTCCATGCGCGGTCCTCCCGCTCGGCAGGCGGGATTCGATTCGCGCGTCCGGGATCTCCGCCTTCGTCGCGCAGAGGGATTCCGCGGCGAGGGAGATTCCGTTCGATGGGCTCGAATCTATCCCTCGGGGCGCGATCGCTCAAGTTCAGGATCGGTGAGGACGGCCCGTCGAATCCGGCCGGAGCCCTCTCCGCTCCGCCCGCGGCGGGCCCTGCGTGGCCGGTTCGGCCGGGAGGCGCTAGAATCTCGCCCCCCGCGGGTGCGCGACCCCGCCGCGACGACCGTCCCCCGAGCGCCGCCCTCCGGCCCGGCGCCCGGAACCGGTCCCGACCGATCTCTCGCCGATGAAGCCCCCGGAAGAACTCGATCGCGTCCTCTTCAGCGAGGAGGACATTCGAGCGGGGCTGGAGCGGCTCGCCGGACGGATCAGCCTGTGCTACGGCGCCGATCCCTTCACGGTCGTCTCGGTGCTCAAGGGCTCGTGCGTCTTCGTGGCCGACCTGATCCGGCGCATTCCCGGACCGCTCGAGCTGGCCTTCGCCGCGGCGCGCAGCTACGCGAACGGGGTCGAGCCCGAGCGCCTGCAGGTGCTCTTCTTCCCCGACGAGCGCGAGATCGAGGGCCGCCGCCTGCTCCTGGTCGACGACATCCTCGACACCGGGCGCACCCTGGCCGCGCTGCGCGCCGAGCTCCTGGCGCGCGGCGCCGCGGAGGTGCGCTCGTGCGTGTTCCTCGACAAGCCCGCCCGGCGCGCGGTGCCGTTCGAGCCCGACTTCCACTGCTTCGAGGTCGACGACGTGTTCGTCGTCGGCTACGGGCTCGACCACCGCGGCCGGTACCGCAACCTGCCGTACGTCGCGGCGCTGGCCCCGGCCGCGGCGGCTTCCGGAGCATCCGGGGAGCGTCGGGCGTGAGCGAGTACTTCGTCGTCCCCGCCGAGCGCGCCGGCATCGAGCTCGACGAGTACCTGTGCCTCCTGTACCCGGACTGGAACAAGGGCTTCGCGCGGCGCCAGGTCCGCACCGGCCGGATCCTCGTCGACGGCGAGCCGGCCAACCCCTCGCAGCACCTGCGCGCCGACCAGGTGCTGATCGTGGACGTGGACGAGGAGGAGGTGCCCGAGCCGCCGCGCCACCGCGAGGACGTGACGGTCGGCGTGCTGTACGAGGACGAGGACGTCCTGGTCGTGGACAAGCCGGCCGGGCTCGCGGTGGAGCCCGAGCGCTGGGCGCGCGAGAGCGGCTCGCTCTCGGGCAGCCTGCTGCAGCTCGCGCGCGAGCGCGCCGGCGAGGACGCGCGCGGCATCGAGATGCGCCCGCGTCTGGTGCACCGCATCGACAAGGACACCACCGGGGTGCTGGTCGTCGCCAAGAGCCTCGAGGCCGAGCGCGCGCTGCGGCGCGCTTTCGACGGGGGCGCGGTGCACAAGCTCTACTGGGCACTGGTCGAGGGCGAGTTCCCGCTCGCGGACGGCGCCAGCGAGACGATCGAGCTGCCGCTCGGGCCGGATCACAAGCGCAGCGGCGCGCAGCGCGTCCAGCACGACGGCAAGCCGGCGCGCACGCGCGTGACGATCGAGCAGCGCCTGCGCGGCTACACGCTGCTCGCCTGCGAGCCCCTGACCGGGCGCACGCACCAGATCCGCGTGCACCTCTCCGCAAGCGGCTTCCCGCTGGCCGTGGATCCGCTCTACGGCCGCAACGACGCGCTGCTGCTCTCGCACTTCAAGTCCGACTACCGCGCCAAGCGCGGCCGCCCCGAGCGCCCGCTGATCGCGCGCCTGACGCTGCACGCGCGCTGCGTCGCGTTCCCCTCGCCGTCGGCGCCGGAGCGGCGCGTGCGCGTCGAGGCGCCGCTGCCCGAGGACTTCGCCCTGGCCCTGAAGCAGCTCGCCAAGTACAGGAGGACGGGGACGTGAAGCTCAAGCAACGGGTCGGCGACTTCCGCGTGCGCGAGCTCCTGGCCGAGGGCTACCTGCAGCCCGCCGGCGAGCTGCGCGTCTACCGCGTGACGAAGAAGAAGCTCACCTCGCTCGACGCGGCGAAGGCGCTGGCCGAGGCGGCGGGCGTCCCGCAGGGCGAGGTCGGCATGGCGGGCATGAAGGACCGCCAGGCGGTGACGGTGCAGCACATGAGCGTGCCGCGCGGCCCGGCGGTCGAGATCCAGACGCCCGAGCTCAAGGTCGAGCCGATCGGCTTCGCGCACGAGCCCTTCGCCAGCGCGTTCAGCCGCGGCAACGCGTTCGAGCTGACCGTGCGCGGGCTGGAGCGCGCCGACGTGCGGCGGCTGCGCGCCGCGCTGCCGCTCGTGCGCGAGCACGGCCTGGTCAACTACTTCGACGACCAGCGCTTCGGCAACCTCACGCACGGGCAGGGCTGGATCGCGAAGGACCTCATGCTCGGCCAGCACGAGCAGGCGCTGCGCCGGCTGCTCGCGGCGGTCAGCCCCTACGACCCGCCGAGCACGGCGCGCTTCAAGGAGTCGCTGCTCGAGCACTGGGACGATCCGCGCGCCTGCCGGGGCATCGCCGGCGCGTACGGCGCGCACCACTCGGTCTTCGAGCACCTGGCGCACCATCCGGGCGACCACGCGGGCGCCTTCACCTTCGTCGCGAGCCGCGTGCGCCTGATCCACCTCTACGCCTTCCAGTCGCACGTCTGGAACCGCGCGGTGGCGTGGCGCGTGCGCGAGCTCTTGCCGCCCGAGCAGCGGCTCGCGCTCGAGGGGCTCGACGGGCCGCTCGTCACGTACGCGGCCGAGCGGCCGGCCGCGCTCGGCGCCGAGGCGACCTTCCGCCTGCCGGGCGACGGCCTCGACGACGTGACCGACCCCGACCAGGCGCGCCTCCTGCGCGACGTCCTGGCCGAGCACCGCATGGTGCCCGACGGGTTCCGCATCGAGGGCGTGAGCGGCTTCCAGCTCAAGGGCGAGGAGCGCGCGCTCGTGATCGTCCCGCGCCACCTGCGCGTGCGACCGCCCGAGCCCGACGTGCTGAATCCGGGCATGGGCGCGGTGGCCGTGCGCTTCGAGCTCGACCGCGGCTCGTACGCGACGCTGGTCGTCAAGCGGCTCTTCGGCAGCGCGCCGCGCGAGGACGGTCACACGCTGCGCCCCGCTCCGCCGCGGCGCGCACGAGGTCCGGCGCCCGCCGGCGAGGTGCGTGGTCCCGCCGAAGGCCAGCGCGAGGGCGGCGAGCGCCGCGGCGGGGACGGGCCCGACCGCGGCGGACGAGGGGAGCGACGCGGCGACGGCTGGCACGCTGGCCGCGGGCGCGATGCGCGCGGAGGGCGCGACGGCGAGCGCGCTC
>CADEGS010000224.1 GCA_902826945.1 uncultured bacterium
CCGACGAGCGCGCCGGCGAGCAGCCCGAAGAGGATCTTCGTGTGCAGCGGTCGGCGTGGTGCGGGCGCGGTCATGCTCGCGGGCATCGTACTGCGAGCGCTCCCCCGAGTCGTGCCGCAGGACGCGGTTCGCCGGCCCGAAGCCCGCCTCGCCCTGCAGCGGGCGCCGCTCGCTCGCCGTCGGCGGTGACGCTTCCTGTCACCGCCGCGCGACCCCGAATCGACCGACGGGACCCGCACGGCGGGCTACGTTGCCCTTGTCGCCCCCTGCGCCGGGAGGCGCCGAGACGACCATGTCGATCGAGATCGAGCACGTCGGGAAGCGCTACGGGCCCGTCGCCGTCGTCGACGACGTCTCGCTCTCGATCGCGACCGGCGAGCTGTTCGTGCTGCTCGGGCCGAGCGGCAGCGGCAAGAGCACCCTCCTGCGCCTGATCGCCGGCCTGGCCGAGCCCGACACGGGCACGGTGCGCCTGCACGGCCGCGACGTGACGCGCGTCGATCCGCGCGAGCGCGGGATCGGCTTCGTGTTCCAGCACTACGGCCTGTTCCGCCACATGAGCGTCGCGGACAACGTCGAGTTCGCGCTGCGCGTGCGGCGCGTGCCACGGGCCCGCCGGCGCGAGCGCCGGGCGGAGCTCCTGGCGCTGGTCGGGCTGTCGGGGCTGGACGACCGCACGCCGGGCCAGCTCTCCGGCGGCCAGCAGCAGCGCGTGGCGCTGGCGCGCGCGCTCGCGCACGAGCCCTCCGTGCTGCTCCTGGACGAGCCGTTCGGCGCGCTCGATGCCCGCATCCGCCTCGAGCTGCGCCGCGCGCTGCGCTCGATCCAGCGCGAGCTCGGGCTGACGGCGGTGTTCGTCACGCACGACCAGGAGGAGGCCTTCGAGCTCGCGGATCGCGTCGCCGTGCTGCGCGACGGTCGCCTGCTGGAGGTCGGCCAGCCGCAGGAGCTCTACCAGCGCCCGCGCTCGCCCTTCGTCGCCACGTTCCTCGGAGCGGGGAACCTGCTCGTGGGCGAGTCGTCCGCGCGCTCGGTGCGGCTGGGGTCGCTCGAGCTGCCGCTGGCGACCGAGGTCACCCTGGGCCGCACCCCGCGGCGCGTGCAGGTGCTCTTCCGCCCCGAGGACGTCGAGGTCCACGGGCACGTCCGGGACGGCCAGGCGACGCTCGGCCGGGCACGCGTCGATGCCTCCTGGGCGCTGGGCGGGTTCGAGCGCCTGCGGCTGCGCTTGCCGCCGCTCCCCGGCGTGCGCGCCGTGGCGCCGCCCCAGCCCTTCGGCGGCGAGGCGCTGCTGCTCGACGCCCTGCGCCCGCAGCACGAGACGGCGCGGCTGCCGCTGGCGGCGGGCGACGAGGCCTGGGTCAGCGTGCGGCGCTTCCACGTGCTGGCGCCCGCGCACCTGCGCTTGCTGGTGGACGCCGGGCAGTCGCCGGGCGCCTGCGCGGCGCGCGAGCTCGGTGGTGCGCTCGCGCAGCGCCTCGAGGGGCACGTCGCCACGCTCGCGAGCGGCGCCGGCGTCGGGCGCCTGGGACGCCTCGATCCGGCGGACTTCGAGCTGGGCGGCGAGACGGAGAACGCCGAGGAGGGCTTCGACCTGCTGGTGCTCGGCCTCGGGGGCGAGGAGCGGCCCGGCGCCGACCTGCGCTGGCTGCTCCAGGTGCGCCACCACCTGCTGCTGGTGCCGGGGCCGGCGCGCTTGCCGGCGCGCGTGCTCGTGTGCGCGAGCGCCAGCGAGCACGGCAAGGCGGACGTGCGCTTCGCGGAGCGTCTGGCGTGGCAGCTCGGCGCCTCGGCCACCGTGCTGACCGTGCTCCCGCGGGAGGCCGACGCGCGCGTCCCGCCGCACGTCGAGCGCTTCCTCGCCGCCTCGGCGCAGGCGCTCGCCGCGCGCGGCGTGGTGGCGCGGACCCTCGTGCGCCGCGGCGCGCCGCAGCGCGAGATCCTGGCCGAGCTCGAGCACGGCGACCACGACCTGATCGTCCTGGGCGGCCCGCACCGCGGGCCGGCGGGCGGGGTCGAGACGAAGAGCGGGCTCGTGCAGCGCTTCCTCGAGCAACCGCCGCCGTGTCCCTTCCTCCTCGTCCGGCGCTGAGGCCGGACGCCCCCCGACCCTCCACCCACGGAGGCCCCGATGACCCTCCCCTCGATCCTCGTCGCCCCGCTCCTCTTGCTCGGCGGCGGGAGCGCACGCTCCGTCACGATCCTGAACGTGTCCTACGACCCCACGCGCGAGCTCTACAAGGAGTACGACGCCGCCTTCGCCGCCGAGTGGCAGGCGCGCACCGGCGAGCGCGTCACCGTGCGCCAGTCGCACGGCGGCTCCGGCAAGCAGGCGCGCGCCGTCCTCGACGGCCTGGAGGCCGACGTGGTCACGCTCGCGCTGGCCAGCGACATCGACGCGCTGCACGACCAGGGCGACCTGCTGCCCGCCGACTGGCAGTCGCGCCTGCCGCACAACAGCTGCCCGTACACCTCGACGATCGTGTTCCTGGTGCGGGCCGGCAACCCGAAGGGGATCCGCGACTGGGGCGACCTTGTGCGCCCGGGAGTCGAGGTCGTGACGCCCAACCCCAAGACCTCCGGCGGCGCGCGCTGGAGCTACCTCGCGGCATGGGGCTGGAAGCTGGCCGCCGAGCTGGGCGGGCCGGAGGCGCTCGCGGACCCGCGCTCGCGGCCGGGGTTCGAGGCCGCCGACCGCGCGGCGCACGCGTTCGTGCGCGAGCTCTACCGGCACGTGCCGGTGCTCGACTCCGGAGCGCGCGCCGCGACGAACACGTTCGTCAAGAGCGGCATCGGCGACGTCCTCCTGGCCTGGGAGAACGAGGCCATGCTCGCCGTCCGGGAGCTCGGCAAGGGCGAGCTCGAGGTGGTCGTGCCCTCGCTCAGCATCCAGGCCGAGCCGCCGGTGGCGCTGGTCGACAAGGTGGCGGAGCGCCGCGGCACGCGCGCCGTCGCGCAGGCCTACCTCGAGTTCCTCTTCAGCGAGAAGGGCCAGGAGATCGCGGCCCGGCACCACTACCGCCCGCGGCTCGAGGCCGTCGCCCGGCGCCACGCGGCGAGCTTCCCCGAGGCGCGCCTGTTCACGGTCGACGCGGCCTTCGGCGGCTGGCGCGCGGTGCAGGCGCGTCACTTCGCCGATGGCGGGGTGTTCGACTCGTTCTACCGGGCGGACAGGTAGCGCGCGGAGCCGGCCATGCGCGCGCGCAGCCACAGCGTCCTGCCGGGCTTCGGGCTCACGCTGGGCCTGACGCTGGCCTGGCTCGGCACGCTCGTGCTCTTGCCCCTGACGGCGCTCGTGCTGCGCGCCGCGGGGTCGGGCTGGGGCGGCTTCTGGGAGCACGTGAGCGAGCCGCGCGCGCGGGCCGCCTTCGCCCTGAGCGTCGGCGCGGCGCTGGTCGCCACCGCGGTCGACGCGCTGCTCGGATTCCTCGTGGCCTGGGTGCTCGTGCGCTACCGCTTCCCCGGGCGCAGGCTGCTCGACGCGCTCGTCGACCTGCCCTTCGCGCTGCCGACCGCCGTCTCCGGCATCGCGCTGGCGACCCTGCTCTCGCGCCAGGGATGGATCGGCCGCCATCTGGAGCCGCTCGGCGTGCGCGTCGCCTACACGCGAGCGGGGATCGTCGTCGCGCTCGTGTTCATCGGCCTGCCGTTCCTCGTGCGCACGCTGCAGCCCGCGCTGGAGGAGCTCTCGAGCGAGAGCGAGGAGGCCGCCGCCACGCTCGGCGCGGGCCGCTGGCGGACCTTCCGCTCGGTGCTCTTGCCGCCGCTCTTGCCGCCGCTCCTGACCGGCTCCACGCTGGCCTTCGCGCGCGCGCTCGGCGAGTACGGCTCGGTCGTCTTCGTGGCGGGCAACTTGCCGGGGCGCACCGAGATCGTCCCGCTCCTGATCCTGATCGAGCTCGAGGAGTACGACTACGCCGGAGCCACCGCGCTGGGCGCGGGGATGCTCGCGCTCTCTTTCGCGATGCTCGTCGCGATCCAGCTGCTGCAGGCATGGAGCGGCCGCCGCGCGGCGGCCGGCACCTGACCATGGGCGGGCTCCTCGGCCGCGCGCGGCCGCGCGCGCGCGCGGCGGCACCGCACCTCGCCGCCCGCCCGGCCTGCGCCGATCCCGCAGCGGTGCGCCTGCTGCTGATCGGGCTCGCCGTGGCCGCCCTGGGCCTGCTGCTCCTCGTGCCGCTGGCGTTCGTCTTCGCGGGAGCGCTCTCGGAGGGCTGGCGCGCCTACGCCGCGGCGCTGGCAGAGCCCGACACGCTGGCCGCCCTGCGCCTGACGCTGCTCGTCGCGGCCGTCGCCGTCCCGCTCAACACGGTCTTCGGCGTGTGCGCGGCGTGGGCCATCGGCAAGTTCCGCTTCCGCGGCAGGGGGCTCCTGCTCGCCTGGATCGACGTGCCCTTCGCGATCTCGCCCGTCGTGGCCGGCCTGCTGCTCGTGCTGGTCTTCGGCCGCCAGGGCTGGCTCGGCCCGTGGCTCGCCGCGCACGACGTGCAGGTCGTGTTCGCCGTGCCGGGGATCGTGCTGGCGACGCTGCTCGTCACGTTCCCGTTCGTGGCGCGCGAGCTGGTGCCGCTGATGGAGGCGCAGGGGAACGGCGAGGAGGAGGCCGCGCGCCTGCTCGGCGCCAGCGGCTGGCAGATCTTCCGCCGCGTGACACTGCCCAACGTGCGCTGGGGTCTCCTGTACGGCGTCATCCTGTGCAACGCACGGGCGATGGGGGAGTTCGGCGCGGTGTCGGTCGTGTCCGGACACGTGCGCGGCGAGACGAACACGCTGCCGCTGCAGGTCGAGATCCTCTACGGCGAGTACGCCTTCGCGGCCGCCTTCGCCGTCTCCTCGCTGCTGACGCTGCTGGCGCTCGTGACGCTCGTGGCCAAGGCCCTGGTCGAGCGGCGCGGGGCAGGGCGCGAGGCCCGGGCGGCGCGGGGAGAGCACGCCGCCCACTAGAATCGTGGCCGCGTGAGGAGGCTGCGCATCGGGTGGTGGATGGCCGGGCTGCACGCGGGGCTCGTGCTGCTCGTCGCCGCCGGGCTGGTGCCGGGCGGCCTCCTGCTGCTGCGGCGCCTGGCGGCCGAGAGCGCCGCGGCGCGCGTGCAGCTCGCCGCGTCCGGCGCGCTGGAGGGGCTGCGGCTGCAGGAGCAGGAGGTCCTGACCGCGGCGCGCCTCCTGGCGGAGCGCCCGACGCTCGCGCGGCTCCTGCGCGAGGAGCGCGCGGACGAGCTGGCCGGATTCCTGGAGCGCTTCCGCGCCACGAGCGACCTCGACGGCTGCGCGATCGTGCGCGCGGGCGCGCTCGCCGCGCGCTCGCCCGGGGAGGCCGCGTGGCCCGCGCTGCTCGTCCTCGACGCCGGGCCGGGCGCTCGTCTCGTGCCGCCCGCGGCGCCGGGCGAGGCGCCGCTGGCGATCGCGCGCGTGCCGCTGAGCGGCGGGTCGGAAGGCGAGGCGCTCGCCTTCCGCCGTCTCGGCGCGTCGCTCGCCGGCTCCCTCGCGAGCCAGGTCGGTCTGCCGGTGCGGATCCTCGCGCCCGCGCCCGCGTCCTCCGTCGCGCGCGGCGCGGACGGCGCCTGGCGCGCGAGGCTCTCCGCCGAGGGCGAGCGCGGCGAGGTCGGCGTCGAGGTCGAGCTCCCGGCGGCGGACGTGGCGAGCGTCCTGCGTCCGCTCGAGCGCCGCTTCGCGCTCGTGACCGCCGTCGCGGTCCTGGCGGCCGCCGCAGTCGGAGCGCTCGCCGCGCGCGCGCTCTCGCGCCCGCTGGACCGCCTGCGCGCGGCGGCCGCGCGCATCGAGGACGGCGACCTGTCGACGCCCGTGCCGGCGCTCGCGGGCGTCGAGACCGGCCTGCTCGCGGCGACGATGGAGGGCATGCGCCGCACCCTGCAGCGCACCGGCGCGGCGTTGCGCGAGCGCGAGCACGAGGCACGCGCGCTGCTCGAGGGCATGGTCGAGGGCGTCTTCGCCGTCGACGGCGAGCGCCGGCTGCAGTACCTGAGCCCTCCGGCGGCGCGCCGCCTGGGCGTGGAGCCCGGGCAGGCGCTCGGCCGCTTCTGCGGCGACGTGCTGCGTCCGCGGCGGCCGGACGGCAGCCGGCCCTGCGACGAGGACTGCCCGATCGTGCACGCGCGCTCGCGCGGCAGCTCGCGCGCCGTCGAGCACCTCGAGCTCGCCGCCGGGCGGCGCGTGGTGGTCGTGACCAGCGCGCCGCCGATCGGCGCGCGCCAGGTGCAGCTCCTGCGCGACGAGACGGAGACCGAGGCCGCGCGCCGCTCGCGCGATGCGGTGCTCGCGAACGTCAGCCACGAGCTCAAGACGCCGCTCTCGGCCCAGATGGCCTCGGTGCAGCTCCTGCAGGACGCGCTGGGCGAGTCGATCCCCGCCGAGGCGCTCGAGCTGGTGGCCGCGCTCGAGCGCAGCACGCTGCGGCTGACGCGGCTGATCGACAACCTGCTGGAGAGCGTCCGCATCGAGACCGGCCGCGCGACGCTGCGCGCCGTTCCGGTCGACCTGCGCGACGTGATCGCGGAGGCGGAGGCCACCACCTCGCCGCTCTTCGTCCAGCGGCGCCAGGAGGTCCTGGTCGAGCTGCCCGAGGCCCTGGCGCGCGTGCGCGGCGACCCGGTCCAGCTCCTGCAGGTGTTCGTCAACCTGCTCTCGAACGCGAACAAGTTCTCGCCCGAGGGCACGACGATCCGCGTCGGCGGCGCGAGCGACGCGCAGGGCGCGCTCGTGTGGGTCGAGGACGCCGGGCCGGGCATCGCCCCGGAGGAGCGGCGCTCGATCTTCGAGCACGCCTACCGCTCCGACCCGCAGGCGGCCGAGGGGATGGGCCTCGGCCTGTGGATCGTGAAGGCGATCGTCGAGCGGCACGGCGGCAGCGTACACGCCGACGCCGGAGCGGTGGGCGGAGCGCGATTGTGCGTCCGGCTGCCTGGGACGACGGCATGAAGATCCTGGTGGTGGACGACGACGCCGAGCTGCGAGGGCTGGTGGCCTACGCGTTGCGGCAGGCCGGCTACCTGGCGCTCGAGGCGGCGAGCGGCGAGGCGGGACTCGTCTCGTGCGCGGCCGAGCGGCCCGACCTGGTGGTGCTCGACCTGAACCTCCCGGGCCTGGACGGCCTGGAGGTCTGCCGGCGTCTGCGCGCGAGCGGCGACGGCACGCCGATCCTGATGCTGACCGTGCGCGCCGCCGAGGAATCGCAGGTCGAGGGCCTCGACGCCGGCGCCGACGACTACCTGACCAAGCCGTTCAGCCCG
>CADEGS010000225.1 GCA_902826945.1 uncultured bacterium
AGCGCCATCGCGCCGAAGGTGTCGCCGTGGTAGCCGTGCTCGAGCGCGACGAAGACCGTGCGCCCGGGCTCGCCGGCGAGGACCCAGGACTGGTAGGCGATCTTGAGCGCGACCTCGACCGCGGTCGAGCCGTCGTCGGAGTAGAAGACGCGCGAGAGGCCCGCGGGCGCGAGCGCGACGAGCTCCTCCGCCAGCCGCACGGCCGGCTCGTGCGTCGCGCCGGCGAAGAGCACGTGGTCGAGCGCGGCCGCCTGCTCGGCCATGGCGGCGACCAGCCGCGGGTGGCCGTGGCCGTGCAGCGAGGTCCACCAGGACGAGATCGCGTCGACGATCTCGCGCCCGTCCGCGAGCCGCAGGCGCGCGCCGCGCGCCGAGACGACGGGCAGCGGCGCGCGCTCGACGCCGTGCGGCGTGTAGGGGTGCCACAGATGCCGCGCGTCGCGCGCGAGCAGCGAGGCGCCGCCGTCCGACGCCGCCTGCGCGCTCCACGACGACGTCGCGCCGTGCACAGGATCGCGCGATCGGGAAGGGCGCTCGCCGCCCATCACGCGAAGAGCGGCGCCAGGTCGTTCTGCGCCAGCCAGCGCTCGAGCGCGGGGCCGTCGAGGGGCGCGAGCGGCGGCAGCTCGAGCACGCGCGCGACGCCCGAGACGGCGCGCAGCGTCTCGCGGTTCGAGGGGTGCGGCTCGCCGACCAGGAAGAGCGCGCGCGGCTCGAGGTGGCGCGCGCGCAGCGCCTCGAGCGTCAGCAGCGTGTGGTTCAGCGTGCCGAGCGAGGAGCGCGCGACGAGCACGCACGCCGCGCGCGCGCGGGCGAGCCAGTCGGCCTGCGTGGCGAGCTCGTCCGTGTCGGCGCGGTAGGGGACGAGCAGGCCGCCCGCGAGCTCGACCACGAAGCGCGCCTCGGGCATCGTGCGCAGCAGGCCGCCCAGGCCCTCCTCGATCTCGCGCGGGCGGATCGACTTCCCCTCGGCGCGCGCGGCCTCGTGCGGCGAGGCGGGCAGCGCGAGCTGCCAGGCCGGGCGCAAGAGCTCGTGGGGGCGCGCGCCGGCGAGCGCGCCGACCGCGTCGGTGTCGGAGTCCGCGCCGGTCTGCACCGGCTTCCAGTACGCGGCCGGGCCGAGCGCGCGCGCGGCGCGCAGGCAGAGCGCGGACACGACCGTCTTGCCGACGCCCGTATCGGTGCCGACGACGAAGAGCGCGCGCTCCTCGCGCGGGCGCGCGGCGGCGGCGCGCCGGCGGCCGGCGGGCGGCGCGGCCTTCAGGCGGCGCGCGAGCTCGTCGACCTCGGCCGGCGTGTTCGAGGCGTGGCACACCAGGCGCAGGCGCGCGGTGCCCTCGGGCACGGTCGGCGGCCGCACGGCGCGCGCGTCGAAGCCGGCGGCGGCGAGCTCGAAGGCGAGCGACAGCGCGGCCTCGGACGCGCCCACGACCCAGGGCACGACCGCGGCGGCGGGCGGCGGGAGCCCGAGCGCGTCCGCGAGCTGGCGCGCGCGCGCGAGCGCCTGCGCGCGGCGCGCGCCGCCGACGGCCTCGTCGCGCACGAGCGCGATCGCCGCCGCCAGCGCGCCCGCGACGGCCGGCGGCGGCGCGGTCGAGAAGACGAACGCGCGCGCGTGCTGCACCAGGTGCTCGCGCAGCGCGCGCGAGCCCAGGACGAGCGCGCCGCCCGCGCCGAGCGCCTTGCCGCCGGTGACGACGCGCGCGACCAGGCGCGCGGCGAGCTCGGGCGGGGCCCCGCCGGCTTCCGCGGCCCACGCGCCGGCGCCCTCGGGGCCGAGCAGGCCGATCGCGTGCGCCTCGTCCACGACGAGCCAGGCGTCGTGGCGCGCGCACACCTCGGCCAGCGCGAGGAGCGGCGCGCGGTCGCCGTCCATGCTGAAGACGCCCTCGGTGACGACGACGCGCCGGCGGAAGGCGCGTGCGCGCGCGAGCTGGCGCTCGAGCTCGGCCAGGTCGAGGTGCGCGTGCACGAAGACGCGCGCGCGCGCGAGGCGCGCGCCGTCCACCAGCGAGGCGTGGTTCAGGGCGTCGCTGAAGAGCGCGTCGCCGCGGCCGACGAGCGCGCCGAGCAAGCCCGCGTTCGCCTGGTAGCCCGAGGGGAAGAGGAGCGCCGCCTCGCAGCCGAGCCAGCGCGCGGCGCGCTCCTCGGCCAGGGCGTGTACCGACGAGCCGCCGCCGAGCAGGCGCGACGCGCGCCCGCTCGCGCCGTCCGCGGCGAGCGCCGCGCTCGCGGCCGCGACGACCGCCTCGTGCCGCGCCAGGTCGAGCACGTCGTTGCTCGTGAAGTCCACCGTGCCGCGCGGCGGCTGCGGCGCGAGCGAGCGGCGCAGGCCGGCGGCGCTCCAGCGCTCCATCTCCTCGGCCAGCGCGAGGTCGAAGGGCGAGGGGATCGTGTCGGCGTCTTGCATCGCTGGAGCCGGGCGCGCGCGCCCGGCTTCCCTAGCGCACGAGCGGGGCGAGGCCGAGCTTCTCGAGCAGCGCCGCGTCGCTCGCGGGCGCGGGATTGGGCGTCGTCAGGAGCTCGTCGCCGACGAAGATCGAGCTCGCGCCGGCCAGGAACGCCAGCGCCTGCGCCTCCTCGGAGAGGCCGGTGCGGCCCGCGGAGAGGCGCACGACCGCGCGCGGCATCAGGATGCGCGCGGCGGCGATCGTGCGGATCCACTCGCTCCAGTCGAGCGGCGCGGCGCCGGCGAGCGGCGTGCCCTCGACCGGCACGAGCGCGTTGACCGGCACGCTCTCGGGCTGCGGGTCGAGCGCGGCGAGCTCGGCCAGGAGCTCGGCGCGCGCGCGGCGGTCCTCGCCCATGCCGAGGATCCCGCCGCAGCACACGCGCACGCCCGCGGCGCGCACCGCGGCCAGCGTGTCGAGGCGCTCGCGGTAGGTGCGCGTCGAGACGATCCGCTCGTAGTGGCTCGCGCCGGTGTCGAGGTTGTGGTTGTAGTAGTCGAGGCCGGCCTCGCGCAGGCGTGCGGCCTGGCGCTCGTCGAGCATGCCGAGCGTGGCGCAGGTCTCGAGGCCGAGGTCCTTCACGGCGCGCACCATGGCGAGCACGCGCTCGAACTCGGGGCCGTCCTTGACCTCGCGCCAGGCGGCGCCCATGCAGAAGCGGTCGGCGCCGCGCTCCTGGGCCGTGCGGGCGGCCGCGACGACCTCGTCGAGCGCGGCCAGCGGCTTCCGCTCGAGCCCGCTCGCGTGGTGCGCGCTCTGCGAGCAGTAGCCGCAGTCCTCGGGGCAGCCGCCGGTCTTGATGCTCAGGAGCTGCGAGCACTGCACGCGGCGCGGGTCGTGCCAGCGGCGGTGGACGCTCGCGGCCTCGAAGACGAGCTCGAGCAGCGGGCGCGCGAGGAGCTCCAGCACCTCGTCGGCCGAGGGCCGGGCCGCTCGCGCGCGCGGCGCCGGCTCGATCGTCGCGGGGGAGGCGGAGGACGCGTGGGAGCCGTGGGCCGCGGACATGGGCGGCATTCTACGGGCGGCGCGGCTCGGCGAGCGAGGCTCGAGGGCGAGCGGTCTCCCGCGCGCCGCGTGGAAAGCGGGTTTGCCCGGCGCGCGTCCGGTTGGGATCCTCTGCGCCGCCGGGGCGGGCCCCGGCCGGATGGTCGCGACGGACGAGACGCAGGAGCAGCAAGACGGCGGCGCGGCGCGGTGGCTCGCGCCCGCCGTGTGCTTCGCGCTCGCGTTCGTCCTGTACGGCCTCACGCGGCGCGCCGGCACGTTCAGCGACGCGGTGCAGCTCGCCGCGCGCGTGCGCGAGGGACCGACGCCGTACTACAACGCGCTCTACCTGCCGCTCGGCTGGGCGTTCCACCGCGCGCTGGAGCCGCTCTTCGCCTGGGACGCGTGGGAGGCGCTCTCGTGGCTGTCCGTCGCGAGCGGCGCGCTGGCGGTGGCGCTGTGCTGGCGCATGCTCGCGAGCTCCGGCGCGAGCCCGGCCGCGCGCGCGGCGTGGTGCGGGCTCTTCGCGCTCGCGCCGGGCGTGTGGTTCTTCGCGGCCTCGGTCGAGGTGCACGCGGTGCAGCTCGCCTGCGTGACGGGGGCGACGCTCCTCGCCGCGCGCGCGCGCGAGGCGCCGAGCGCGCGCGCGCCCTTCCTGGTCGCGGCGGCGCTGCTCCTGGCCCTGGTCGGGCACCTGAGCACGGTCCTGCTGGCGCCCCTCGGCGCGGCGGCCGCGGTGGCGCTCGTGCTCGTGCTGGTCGGCGTGGCGTTCCGCTCGTTCGGCGAGGGGCGCAAGGGGCCGCTCGAGATGCTGGGCTTCTTCTGGACCTTCCTGCGCGCGCGGGTGCGCGAGAGCGGCCTGTTCCCCGCGGGCGAGGTGGCCTCCTACCTGCGGCGCGAGCTCGTCGCGCCCGCGGGCGTCCTGAGCGCGGCGCTCGCGCTCGGGCTCGCGCCGCGCGACCGCCGGCTGGCGCTGGCGGCGGCGCTCGCGCCCTACCTGCTCGTGCTGCCGCAGGGCGGCATCCGCGAGAACGGCGCGTACTACCTGTCGCTCTTGCCGATCGGCGTGCTCTGCGGGGCGCGCGCGCTGGCGGGCTGGCGCGGGGCGAGCGCGGCGCTCGCGCTCGCGCTCGTGCCCCAGGCGGCGCTCGGCTGGCGGACGGCGGTCGCCGACGGCGGCGGCGAGGACGCGCGCGCGTGGGCCGTGGAGGTGCGGCGGCTGTGCCCGGAGGGGAGCGTGCTCTACACCGCGTCGCTCCCGCGCTGGCACGCGGCGTCGTACGTCGTGCCGCCGTTCGAGGCGGTGGACGTGTGGCGCGTGCTCGAGATGATGCCCAGCTCGGCCTGGGACACGTACGTCGAGCTGTCGGTGCAGCAGGCGCGCGCGGGCCTGGCGGTCGGCAAGCGCGTGTTCGCGGACGTGGACCTGTTCGAGGCGCCCGAGCGACCGGAGAGCGTGCGCCGCCTGGCCGCGGCTTTCGAGCGCGCGTTCCCAGGGCGCAGGCCGGTGCCCGAGGCGCGGGCGCTCGTGCTCGAGCTGGCGGAGGGGTAGGGCGGGGCGAAGCGGGCTCCCGGCCGCCGCGCGCCGGTCGGCCGCCCGGCCGAGTCCTGGCCGCGCCCGCCGGGCAGGGAGTCCCCTCCGGCGTCGCTCCCCCGCCCCTGGGGGAGGACGGGTGGGGGCGGGGTCGGTTGCGGGGAAACGGCTCGCCGCCGGACGCTATCCTCCCTCCGCAATGAGGACCCCCCAGCCGAACTACTGGGACTACATCCGCGTCGAGGACCTGCTCTCGCTGCAGAGCGGGCTGGCGGCGAGCGAGGAGGAGATCGGGAACGACGAGGTCCTCTTCATCACCGTCCACCAGGTCTTCGAGCTGTGGTTCAAGCTGATCCTGCGCGAGCTGCGCACGCTGCGGGATCTCTTCAAGCAGGCCGTCGTCCTGGAGCAGGCGCTGGCCGACGCGGCGCGCTCGATCGAGCGCATCACCGTCGTGCTGCGGCGCTGCGTGGAGCACTTCACGATCATGGAGACGCTCACCACGCGCGAGTACCTCGGCTTCCGCGACAAGCTGACGCCGGCCAGCGGCTTCCAGAGCGCGCAGCTGCGTCAGATCGAGATCCTGCTCGGCCTGGACGAGCCGCAGCGCATCCCGCTCGGCGGCCACGAGAGCTGGCTCGAGGCGCTGCGCGCGCACGACGGGAGCGAGTCGCCCGCGCTGCGGCGCGTGCTCGCCCAGCGCGGGGACCGTCCCACCCTGCGCGAGGCGGTCGAGGCCTGGCTGTGGCGCACGCCGATCGACGGCGTGGGGCCCGAGCAGCCCGGGGCGGAGGCGGCGCTCGACCGCTTCGTCGCGGCGTACGTGGCCGCCGGGGCGGAGGAGCTCCGCCGCACCTGCGCGCTGGCGGTCGAGCGCGCCGACGACCCGGCCGAGGTCGAGCGCCTGCGCCAGCGCTACCGCGCCGAGGAGGAGGCGATCGCGAGCTTCCTCGCCCCCGGTCCCGAGGAGGGCGGGGCGCGCCGGCGGCGGCTGCGGGCGGCGGCGCTCTTCATCCTCTCCTACCGCGAGCTGCCGCTGCTCGCCTGGCCGCGCGAGGTGCTCGACGGCCTGATCCAGCTCGAGCAGCAGTTCCTGGTCTTCCGCCAGCGCCACGCGCGCATGGTCGAGCGCGTGATCGGGCGGCGCACGGGCACGGGCGGCTCGAGCGGCGTGGACTACCTCGACCAGACCGCGCTCGCCTACCGCGTGTTCCGCGACCTGTGGGCCGTGCGCACCTACCAGATCCGGCGCACGGCGAACCCGCCGCTCGAGAATCCCGGGTTCTACGGCTTCCGGAACGGCTGAGAGCGCCGTGTCCTCGGGCCTCCGGCGGTGGCCGGAGCCCCGGGCCCGCGCCCGGTCTTCACCGATCCTTCACGGGTCGCGGGCGGTTCTTTTGCACGCCGCGGGCAGACTCCGCGCTCCCTTCATGCCCGTGGAGGCCCTCGCCCTGTCGCCGAACCCCACCCTGCTGATCGTCGAGGACGATCCCGACATCGTCGACGTCGTGCGCTACAACTTCGAGCGCGAGGGCTTCCGGGTTCTCTTCGCCTCGAGCGGCGAGCGCGGCCTGCAAGAGGCGTTCCGCAGCCGGCCCGAGCTGATCGTGCTCGACCTGATGCTGCCGGGCATCGACGGCTTCGAGATCTGCCGCCGGCTGCGCGCCTCGGACGACACGCGCGCGATCCCGGTCATCGTGCTGAGCGCCAAGGGCGAGGAGTCGGACGTGATCGTCGGGCTCGAGCTCGGCGCCGACGACTACGTCACGAAGCCCTTCAGCCCGCGCGAGCTCGTGTCGCGCGCGCGCGCCGTGCTGCGCCGCGCGGCGCGCACGCAGGAGGGCGAGGGGCGCTCGCGCATCGAGATCCAGGGCCTGGCCCTCGACGCCGCGCGCCACGAGGCGCGCGTCGGGGAGGAGCTCGTGCCCCTGACGCGCGCGGAGTTCCGCCTCCTGTGGGCGCTCGTCCAGCGGCCCGGGCGGGTCTTCTCGCGCAACGAGCTGATCGACCGCATCACCGCGGGCGAGAGCTTCATCATCGACCGCAACGTCGACGTCCACGTCAGCTCCATCAGGAAGAAGCTGGGAGATGCCGGTAAGCTGATCGCCACCGTCCGGGGCGTCGGCTACAAGTGCAGGGACTGAGC
>CADEGS010000226.1 GCA_902826945.1 uncultured bacterium
AGCGCCTCGCGCGCCTCGAGCTGCGCCCACAGGAAGGCGGCCAGGATCTCCGAGGGCAGGTAGCTCGAGCCGACGTCGACCCAGGTGTACTTGTCCACCTGGCCGCGGAAGAAGCGGCTGCGGTCGGTGCCCTTCTCGCGCAGGATCTCGGCGCGGCCGATCCAGTCCGGGCGGTTCAGCACCAGCGCCCCGCCCTCGCCGCAGGTCAGGTTCTTCGTCTCGTGGAAGCTCTGCGTGGCGAGCGCGCCGAAGCTGCCCAGCGGGCGGCCGCGGTAGCGCCCGAAGAGGCCGTGCGCGTTGTCCTCGACCAGCGCCGCGCCCGACTCGTCCGCCAGCGCGCACAGCGCGTCCATCTCGCAGCCGACGCCGGCGTAGTGCATCGCGACGATGGCGCGCGTGCGCGGCGTGATGCGCTCCGCCACCAGGCGCTCGTCGAGGTTGAGCGTGTCCTCGCGGCAGTCCACGAACACCGGCCGCGCCCCGTGCAGCACGAAGGCGTTGACGGTCGTCACGAACGAGAACGCGGGCACGATCACCTCGTCCCCGGGCCGCAGGTCGAGCAGCAGCGCGCACATCTCGAGCGCGTGCGTGCAGCTCGTCGTCAGGAGCACCCGCGGCGCGCCGAGGAGCCCGGCCAGGAGCTCGCTGCAGCGGCGCGTGAAGGGGCCGTCGCCGGAGAGGTGCCCGGCGGTGACCGCCTGCTCGATGTAGGCCAGCTCGCCCCCGGTCAGCTCGGCCTTGTTGAAGGGGATGCGGTAGCCGCTCAAGGGAGGAGCACCCCAGCCGGGCTCAGCCGACGGGCCGCCGGCGCGTCGCCGCGAGCCGCACCGGAGTGGTCGGGGTGAGAGGATTTGAACCTCCGACCTCTGCGTCCCGAACGCAGCGCTCTACCAAGCTGAGCCACACCCCGTTCCCGTTCCGGCCGTCCGCGGCCATCGCGGGCGGGAGAGCGTAGGAGGGTCCCGGGGAGGCGTCAAGCCCGCCCGCCCCGCGGGGCCGGGCGCAGGGCGCTAGCGCCCCAGGTCCACGAAGGTGCCCCCGTTCTGGCGCGCCAGGTCCTCCATGAAGGCCTTGTTGAACTCTCCGATGGCGATCGTGTGGATCGCGACGCGCCGCAGCCGGTTGGCGCGCGCCACGTCGCGCAGGATGTCGTCGGGCAGCACGTGCTCGCCGGCGGTGGGGTCGCCGTCGGAGAGGAACAGGACCGTGTCCAGCGCCACCTCGTAGTGGCGGTCGAACGTCCCCCGTCCGCCGACCTCGAGCGCGCGCATCAGCGCCGCGTGCGTGTTCGTGAAGCCCCTCTCGAGCGCCAGCAGCCCGGACACGCGCGCCGGCGTCGCGCCCTCCTGCAGGTGGACGTAGGCGTCCTCGTCGTCGTGCGCGTCGAGGCGCTCGACCCAGCGCAGCGCCGAGCGCTTGTTCGACTTGCTGGCGATCGTCAGCTCGCGCCGCCACTCGTCGAGGTCGGTGGCGAAGGCCACGACGTTGAAGCGCACGTACGGCTCGAGCGCGTCGATCGCGCGCGCCAGCTCCTGCTTGACCAGGTCCACGCGGCGCAGCGGCGCGCCGTCCGCCGGCGCGCCCTCCCCCACCACGAGCGAGGCCATCGAGCTCGACACGTCGATCACGAACAGGATCGAGCGGCTGGGCGTCTCCACGCCGTGGAAGCGCACCTGCCCCTCGTACTTCTGGCGCGTGACGGCGCGCTGCGCGGCCAGGCGCGCGAGCTCGTCCGCAGTGGGCGGCGCGTACCCCTCGCCGACGGTCTCGAGGAAGCGCTCCCAGGGCTCCGGCGCGAGGCCGAAGGCGCGCCCCGTGAGGCCCTCGAGCGCCTGCGCCAGGTCCTGCCGCAGGCGGCCGTCCTCGGCGCGCAGACGGCCGACGAGCAGCGCCACGGCCGCGCGCTCGCGCACGTTGCCGACGGCCGCGATCGCGCTCGCCCGCACCTGCCACACGCCGTCGGCCAGCGCGGCGGGCGCGGCGCGCAGCAGGGCCGCCGGGTCGAGCGCCGCCAGCCCCTCGAGCGCCGCGCAGCGCACGGCCGGCTCGGGGTCGGCCGCCAGGCGCTCGAAGGCCGGGGCGCGGGCGCGGTCGCCGGCGGCCGCCAGCGCCTCGAGGGCGGCGCGACGCACGTCCCAGCGCGCGTCCGCGAGCAGCGGCTCGAGCGCCGCTCCCGTCCCGCCGTAGCGCCCGAGCGACAGCGCGCGCAGCAGACCGACGCGCTCCGCGGGCGCGCCGCGGCCGGCGAGCTCGAGCATGCGCTCGACCGGGGGACGCGTCAGGAAGGCGCCCAGGACGCGCACGGCGGCGTCGGCGACCTCCGGCTCGCCGTCCAGCAGCGGCACCAGCTCGTCCACGACGCGCGGCGACTCGTAGCCGCGCAGCACGAGCACGGCCTCGGCGCGCGCCGCGGGCTCGGGATCGCGCGCCAGGAGCCGCCGGAATTCCGCCACGGGATCGCCCTGCGACGCGGCGGCGAGGCAGAGCAGGGCGAGCGGGAGGAGCCGGCGCGGGAGGCCGGTCCGCCCGGGGCGGGCGGCAGCGGGACGCATGGCGAGCGAGCGGAGAGTCTACCCCGCTCCGCTCGCCCCCACGAGCGGCCGTCAGCGCTGGACCAGGATGGCGCGCGACGGGCCGAGCGGCTCGATCTCCGGCGAGTCCAGCGTGACGCGCGCACCCGCGTCGGTGATCAGCGTGACGCGCGTGTCGTCCACCGAGAGCACGCGGCCGTAGAGCACGCCGCCGGGCACCAGGACGCGCACGCGCTTGCCGGTGCCGACGCTGGTCGAGTCGAAGGAGGCCGAGCGCGCCTGCTCGAGGTGCATCCGCTCGAAGCGGGTCACGTGGTCGCCGTCCAGACCCAGCCGGCCCATGTCGGCGTCGAGCCAGACGCGCTTCTGGCCGACGGCGTACAGCCGGCCCTCGAACACCTCGCCGCCGTCCATGTGCACGCGCACCGGTCCGACGCGCGGGGTCATGATGCGCGCGGGGTGCGCGATCGCCTCGAGCGGTACGACGTCCTCGCGCCAGACCATGTCGACGGCCTCGCCGGTCAGCCAGGCCTCGGGGGCGAACAGCGCGGCGTCGAACGTCGCACGCCCGCCCTCGATGGGCTGCGAGGCCTGGGGCAAGGCGCTGACGACGGTCGCGTCGGGGCTGCGCGGCTCCTGCGCGGCAAGGCTGCGCAGCAGGTCGCCAAAGGACGGGGAGCCGCCGTTCTGGCCGCCGGTCGCCGCCGTGGTCGCCCCCGTGGTCGCCGCCGTGGTCGCCGCTGCGTCGGGCGTGCTCCCGTCGGGAGCGGCGAGCAGGATCTCGGTGCCGACGTCGGTCTCGTCGCTCTCGACGAGGTCCGCGGCGTCGTCGTTCGCGGCGAGGGCGGCAGGCGCGTCGTCGTCGACGCTCGTCGTGCCGCTCGTCCCCGTCGCGCCGGGCTGGGCGCGCGCGGTGCGGTCCTTGCCGCCCGCGGCCGGCGCCGGCGCGGCGTCGCCCTTCTTCCCGAGGAAGCGCGGCCCGAGCACGACGCCGGCCACGATGAGCAGGCCGAGCGCGAACGCGAAGCCGACCTGGACCATCGGGAAGCGCCGTCGCGGCTTCTCGAAGAGCTCGTCGTCCAGCGCGTCGGGGACGGGAGCCGGGACCGCGCGGATCGGCGCGGGGGCCGGCATCGCCTCCGTCTCGCTCGGCTCCGTCTCCGGCGCGGCGTACGGCTCGACGGAAGCGAGCTCGAGGCCGCCGCCGACGCCGCTCGGCGCGGCGCTCGGCTCCCCCACCTCCAGGTCGAGCCCCAGGAAGTCACCCGCGTTCGCGGAGCCGTGGAAGGCGCCGCCGAGCACCTGGCCCGGGCTCGCCTGGCGCGCTCCGGAGGCGGGCCGGTTGCCTTGCGCCCCCCCGGCCTCCGCGTCGAGCGGATCGAACTGGGAGCGCGGGTCGCGGGAGTCGGAGTGGAAGTCGGGCATGGCAGCCGAAGCGAGGAAGAGGGACCGGACGGGAGGAGGACGTCCAGGTATCGGCGCGCCGCCCGCGTTCCCTTCGGCCCGAACGAGGGAAAAGGGCGCGCGTTCCCCCGCCCGGCGCCGGCGGCCCGCGGGCGGCTCGGCGGCCCGGGCCCGCCCTGGCGGGCAGGCGGAAATCGCTTCCGCCCGTGACCGGCGGCGGGACGCTCGCGCGAGAGCCACTACACTCCGCTGCGTGCGCCGCTGGCTGACGCTCTTCTTCGCCCTCGCGGCGCTCGCCCCGCTGTGCTTCGTGCTCGTCGCCGGGCGCCCGGGCACGCGCCCGCGCGCGCCGCGCGAGGCGCGCGTCGTCGAGTCCGGAGCGGCGCCGCTCCTGCGCTCCGAGGACGGCGTCGAGATCCGCCTCGAGCGCGCGCCCGGGCGCCTGGTGCCCGCGACCGCGGCGGCGGTGGACCTCGTGACGCAGCTCGTGCCGCCCGCGCGCGTCGCCGCGCTGCCCGCCGCGGCCTTCTCGTTCTCGCGCCTGGCGCTCGAGCCCGGCGGCTGGGAGGGGCTCGCGCGCTTCGAGGGCTACGGCGGCGAGACGCTGCTCGCGCTGCGGCCCGACCTGGTCATCGCCGCCGCCTGGCAGAGCCCCGAGACGAACGCCGCGCTGCGGCGCGCGGGCGTGCCCGTGCTGGTGCTCGCGGGGCCGGAGCGCTGGCAGGACGTGCAGGACGACCTGCGCCTCGTGGCCGTGGCGCTGTGCGCCGAGGAAGAGGGCCGCGCGCTGGCGGCCGCGCTCGCCGCGCGCGTGGACGCGCTGCCGCGCCGCTTCGCCGGGCTGCGCGCGCTCAGCTACACGAATCTCGGCACCGGCGGCTGGGCGGCGGGCCGTGGGACGACGGCCGACATCGTGTTCGAGCTGCTCGGCATGCGGAACGCCGCCGCGGACGCGGGGCTCGCCGGCCACCGCGAGCTCGACCTCGAGCGCCTGGTGGCGCTCGACCCGCAGGTGATCGTCGTCGGCGCGCCCGACGAGCGCGAGGGCATCGCCTCGACGCTCGCCTACCTGGACGCGCAGCCCGTGCTGGCCGGCGTGGCTGCGCTGCGCGACGACCTCGTCGTCAGCCTGCCGCAGGAGCTCTTCACGACCGCCTCGACCGAGCTCGTGCGCGCCGCCGAGCGGCTGGCGCAGGAGCTCGGCTCGCGCCCTGGCGCTCCGCGCTGAGCGCGTCCGGAGCCCGGGCGACCCTCACTCGCGCCGCCGCTTGAGCACGCGGTGCGCGCCCTGGCGCAGCGTCAGGCCCTGCGCGTCGAAGGCCTCGAGCAAGGGGATCAGGAACTTGCGCGTGGTGCCGAGCGCGTCGCGCAGCTCGGGGATCTCGAGCTGGCCGTGGCGCTGGCAGTTCTCGACCACGGCATCGCGCGCGGCCTCCCAGGCGGAGCGCTCCAGGAACAGGTCGCCCGCCACGCGCACGAGCTCGCCCCGGTCCACCAGGTGTTCCAGCCCGCGCTCGAGCGTCTCGGGGGTCGCGCCGAGCTCGGCCGCCAGCTCGGCCGACGACGGCGGCTGGAAGCGCGCCGCGCGCAGGCGCTCGCCCAGCGGGCCGACGAGCTCCGCCAGGCGCCCGGAGAGCTTCGGCTGGTGCCCCGCGCGCCGCACGCGCCCGCCGGGGAGGAGCTCGAGCGCGCCGGCCTCGGCCGCGGCCTCGAGCAGCGCGGCGCACAGCGCGGGCTCGAGCTCGGTGCGCCGGCGCAGCTCGAGCACCTCGCACAGCGCGCGGTGCGGGTGCTCCGCGAGCCACGCGTCGAGCGCGGCGAGCAGGCGCTCGCGGGCGGCGGCGAGCGCGTCGGCGTGGATCCAGCGGCCCTCGCGCGTCTCGAGCGCGCCGCCGCGCGCGCGCAGCGCCGCGAGCCCCTCGCGCACGCGCTCGGGCTCGCGCTTGAGCTCGACCGCCAGCTCCTCGACCGACGTCAGCGCCGCGCCGCGGCCCGCGAGCGCCGCCTCCAGGCCGCGCTCGGGCGAGGCCAGGCTGTCCTCGCGGCGCGCCAGGTCCTCCAGCACGAAGCCCTTGAAGCGCTTCAGGCGGTGGCGACTCTCCTCGAGGATCGCGCCGCCGCCGAGCGTCACGACCGGCGACAGCAGGCGCACGACGAAGCGGTCGCCCGGCGCGCACACGACCGGCTCCTCCAGCCGGAACTGCACCAGCCCCGACTCGCCCGGCGGGATGTCGGCGCGGTCGAGCACGACCACCTCGCCGAAGGGGTCGGCCGTGCCGGTGTGCAGGCGCACGGGCGTGCGGTTCTCGATCGGGCGGTCGAGCCCGGGGAGCGCGGTCAGGCGTCCCGCGACCATCGTGCGCGCGCCGAAGAAGCCGGGCGTCGCGAGCACGTGGCCGCGCGCGACCTCGTGCGCCGAGACGTCGGTCAGGTTGACCGCCGAGGAGTGGCCCGCGCGCACGCGCCCGGTCGCCTGGCGGTAGGCGTTCAGGCCGCGCACCTTGCCGCGGCGGCCGCCGGGCACGACCTCCAGCACGTCGCCGAGCGACGCGCTGCCGCTCAGCGGCACGCCGGTCAGCACGGTGCCGAAGCCGGGCTTCGAGAACACGCGCTGCACCGGCATGCGGAAGACGCCCGCGTCCGAGCGCGGCGGCGCCAGCGCCGCCATCGCCGCCAGCGCGGCGCGCAGGGCCTCGAGGCCCTCCCCGCTGACGGCCGAGACGCGCAGCACGGGGGCGCCATCGAGGAACGTGCCGGCCACGCTCTCGCGCACGTCGGCCTCGGCCAGCTCGACCAGCTCGGGGTCGACGAGGTCGATCTTCGTCAGCGCGACGAGCCCGCTCTGCACGCCCAGGAGCCCCATGATCTGCAGGTGCTCGCGCGTCTGCGGCATGACGCCGTCGTCCGCGGCCACGACCAGCACGACCAGGTCGATGCCCGTCGCGCCGGCCACCATGTTGCGCACGAAGCGCTCGTGGCCGGGGACGTCGATCATGCCCACCAGGCGCCCGTCGGGCAGCGCGAAGGGCGCGAAGCCGAGGTCGATCGTCATGCCCCGCTCGCGCTCCTCCTTGAGGCGGTCGGGGTCGATGCCCGTCAGGGCCCGCACGAGGGTGGACTTGCCGTGGTCGATGTGCCCGGCGGTCCCGATCACGACCGGCTGGATGTCCATCG